>CAYUJM010000039.1:0-30242 GCA_964445025.1 uncultured Occallatibacter sp.
GATCGCCGCGGAAGTCCCTGCCCAGCTTGTCGATCTCGTCCAGCATGATGACCGGATCGTTGACGTCGGCGCGGCGAATGCTCTGAATGATCTGCCCAGGCAGCGCTCCAATGTATGTCCGGCGATGTCCGCGAATCTCCGCCTCGTCGTGCATGCCGCCCAGCGAGATGCGCTGAAACTTCCTGCCCAGCGCCCGCGCGATCGACCGGCCCAGGCTGGTCTTGCCCACGCCCGGAGGCCCCACGAAGCAAAGGATCGGTCCCTTCATATCCGGCTTCAGTTCCAGAACACTGAGGTAGTCCAGAATGCGGTCCTTCACCTTTTTCAGCTCATAGTGGTCCTCGTCCAATATCTCCTTGGCCTTGCCGATGTCGATCTTTTCCCCGGAGCTCTTGCTCCACGGCAGCACCGCCAGCCACTCGATGTAGTTGCGCGTAAGCGAGTAGTCGGCGGCCATCGGCGACATGCGGGACAGGCGCGAAAGCTCCTTCAGCGCTTCCTTCTTCACATCCTCCGGCATGTTGGCTTCGTCGATCTTTTTGCGCAGATCCTCGATCTCGCGCTGGCCCTCGTCCTGCTCGCCCAACTCCTTCTGGATGGCCTTCATCTGTTCGCGCAGATAATAGTCGCGCTGTGACTGCTGCACCTGGTCCTGCACCTCGCTCTGGATCTTGGAGCGGAGTTGCTGCACCTCGATCTCCTTGGCCAGGTGCTTGTTCAGTTGCTCGAGCCGCTCCACGATGCTGGCAGTTTCAAGCAGTTGCTGCTTGTCGTCGGTGGTCAAAAATGGCAGCGAGCTGGCCACAAAATCCACCAGCCGGCTTGGCTCCTCGATGTTGGCCGCAATCGTCCGCAACTCGTCGGAGAGGGTCTGCGACTCAGCCACAATCTGCTGGAACTGGTCGATCACATTGCGCACCAGCGCTTCGACGCCGGAACTGGACTCTGGTGCCGCGTCCTCCAGAGTCTCCACTTCCGCCAGCATGAACGGCTCGGTCTGGACGTAGCGGAGCAAACGCACCCTCTCCACGCCCTCGGTGAAGACGAAGCGGCTCTGGTTGGGCATGCGCACAACCTTGTGGACCGTGGCCAGCGTACCCACGGAATGCATATCACCGGGCTTGGGGGCGTCCTGGCGCGGGTCGATCTGCGCGGCAACCACGATCGTCCGCTCTTCTCCCAGCGACTCAATCAGGTGAATGGAGCTTTCCCGGCCCACCGTCAGGGGCAGCACGGCATGTGGAAATAACACGGTGTCCCGCACCGGAAGCACGGGAATCTTGCGCACTCCGGAGACGTTGTTCTGTGGCGTCTTGGCGGGGGGCGGGGTCGTAGACTGGTTCGACATTGAGTGTCCTCGTATCAACTTTCCTTCTTTAGACAGCGCAGACTTGCAAAAGTTTCAAGAATCTCCATCTTCCAGCGCTCCCGGCCTCGCTGTCAGTCCGGAAAAGCCCTCCCAAGCCAGCCTTGTCCGGGAGATTCCCTGTTGATACGGTTGGCTTGCGGTTCGGGTTCCCAGCTCGAGCCCGTGCCTCAGCTTAAGTGCCCGTGAGTGCGGCTCGGGACTCAAGCCCTTTTTATTCAACGGGCTGTCCAGTGGCTTGCCTGATCGCCGGCGGCTCTGCAGGCTCCGCGCAGGGGCCGACGCTCCCCACCCTGGCTATATCGGCAGGTGGCTGCGGTGCGTTATAGAGACAAGCGCGTCAACCAAGGAATTGATTCAGATTGAGGGTGTTACGGCCACTCGCTTGGATCGGGACTTTGACCAGCGGAGGGAAATCCACAACCGTGGGGAGGAGATCCCTCGGCTTGGACGGTAAAACCCTACCCGGAGCCGGGTGAGCCTTCTTCGTCCGCCGCTTTCGACTCGTTGCGGATCGCCGATTCGATATGCTCCCACAACTCGTCCGGCGGCTCGACGATGGGGAAAAGCTGGCGGGCCGCCTCGGCAATGGTCTCCAGATCGGCCAGCAGGGCGCGGCAAAGTTCGCAGCTCTGCAAATGCGGATGGGCAGAGACATCCTCGCCCGAGCCGATCAGTTCCGGCAGCTGAGCCTGGAAAGCCTCGCAGTTCATTCTGTTCCTGTCATCGCTCATCCCTGGCCCTCCTCCCCGTTGCCGTTCGCCCTTGGACGGCTGCGCAGCGCGTCGCGCAGTTTCAGCCTCGCCTTGTGCAACTGCGATTTGCTATTGCCGATGGAACACTCCAGCATGGCAGCAATCTCGTTGTGCTCATATCCTTCAATATCGTGCAGAACAAAGATAAGCCTGTAGCCGGCCGGCAGATCGTCGATGGCCCGCTGCAGAGCCAGGCGGTCGATGGCGCCCGACAGGTGCAGATCGGGCGAGCCGAAGCTGCGCCCCGGCCGCTCTTCTGGAGTAGGTTCCATCGCCTCGTCCAGCGAGATCAGCGACAGGCCTTTCTTGCGCAGCTGCATCAGCACCACGTTGATGGCCAGCCGGTGCAGCCAGGTGGAAAAGGCTGAATCGCCCCGGAATGTTCCGATCTTGCGATGCAGTTGGAGAAATGCCTCCTGGGTCAGGTCTTCGGCTTCGGCAATGCTGCCCACCATGCGCAGGCATAAGGAGTAGACGCGCCTTTTGTGCATGGAGTAGAGCTGGGCAAACGCCCGGTGGTCGCCCGCCTGGGCACGTGCCAACGCATCTTGCTCGACCGAACTCGAAGAAGGCGTGGACAAAATCTGCGGCGCCAGAGAGACCGAAATCTGAGCAGGCGCTCCGCCGTCGGAAGGTTGCGGCGGAGGATCGGGTTCATCCATGGGGAATCTGGATTGCGGCATACGATTCATGCCTGCACACAACACTCCATAAGCTGCTGCGCGGGGCTGCTTTCCTCGTTAGTATAAGGGGAGCCGGTCGGTCGGGCAGAATCGCAGCACAAGACAGGCGCGGCCAGCGATTTGCGGGAATCTGCGTTGACGATGTCCTCTAGTGCGGGCCGGTTTGGGTTCTCTTCGCGTTCCGGGAGATAGATGATTTTGAGGGTAAAGCCGTCACGGTCTTGCGGCAGATTGACAGGTCCGGGGCAATCCTGGGTTCGGCACGCTGCCGTCCTTGTCATCATCCTCCAGGTTGGAATCCTTGGCCGAAGCCAGAACGCCTCCCCGGTTCCGGACAACACCTCTTCCGCCCAGCCAGCTCCCGTTGATGCTCAATCGGCACAGATCCCCGCCGAACCCGAAGCCGGCGCTCTCGGCCCGTGGCAGGGCATGCCCGTTCGCCGCATCTCCTTCGAGGGCGTAGACCCCGAGCGGCTTGCCCCGTTGCCCGGCCATCTCCCCCAGGCCGAGGGTGCACCGCTCAGTTCTCTGGAATTGAGGAGGAGCCTGCGCCAGCTCTTCGCCACTGGCCTCTTTGAGACCATCGAAGCCACGGCATCGCCCCTTGACGGCGGAGCGGCCCTGGTGTTTCGTGGAACGCCGCGCACCTTTATCGGAACCGTCAGCGTGGATGGGGCAAAGGGCGCCACCATGAATACGCAGCTCAACCGCGCCGCCCAGCTTTCCTCAGGTACCCGCTTTACGCCCGCCAAACTCGCCCAGGCGCTGGACGGGATGCGGCAAACGCTGGCAGACAACGGTTTCCACGAGCCGCAGATCGCCCAAACGCTCACGCCCCGCACCGGTGACCAGCTCGTCGATATCTCATTCCACGTCGTCAGCGGACCGCAGGCGCGCATCGGAACCGTCAAGATCACCGGCGACCCAGGAATGAGCGCGGACGAATTCCGTCACCACGCCCACCTGAGAACCGGCTCGCACGTGGACCACGACACGGTGAACCGCGCTCTTACAGGCGTTCTCAAACACTACCGGAAGCAGGAACGGCTGGAAGCGGAAATCAAACTTGAATCCGAACAGTACGACCCCGCCACCCGGCACACTAACTACACCTTCAGCGCCTCGCAGGGGCCAATCGTCAGCGTGCGCGTCCAGGGCGTGAACATGAGCCAGGACCGTATCCGGCGCGTGATTCCCATCTACGAAGAGGGCACTGTCGATGAAGACCTGCTCAACGAGGGCAATCGCCGCCTGCGCGATTTCTACCAGCGCCTGGGTTACTTCGACGTGAGGGTCGATCACCGCCAGCATTCCGCCGGGGCGGCGCCCACCACCAATTCAAGCACCGATCAGGTGGAGATCGTCTTCAATGTGAACCTGGGCTCGCGCCGCAAGCTGGAACGTGTGGAAGTGGCCGGAAACCGCTACTTCGACTCCGCTACGCTGGAGGAGCTGCTCAGCGTCCACGCCGCCGGCACGCTGGACCGCCACGGCGCCTACAGCCAGTCTCTGGTCTCCGCGGATATCGGCGCTCTGCAGGCCGTCTATCAGGGCAACGGCTTTTCCAAGGTGAAGATCACGCCTGAAACCAGCACCCCTGAAACCGGCCTGGCCGACAACAGCACCACGGAGACAGCGCCCAGGTCGGCCAGGCCGACATCCCCGCCAGGCAAGACCGCTCCGCTCATCGTCACCTACCGGATCGAGGAAGGCCCCCAGGTGAAGGTAGGCTCGGTGAAAATTGAAGGCGACGACCACGTGGATTCAGCCCAGCTCACTCCGCTGCTGAATACCACCGCAGGCCAGTTGCTTTCTCCGCGCAGCCTGGCCGGAGACCGCGATGCGCTGGTCACGAACTATCTGAGCCGGGGATTCGAGCACCCCCAGGTGGATGTAACCCAACTGCCCGACCCTTCAAGTCCCGACCAGGTCGACGTGATCTTCCACATCACGGAAGGCCAGCAGGTGTTTGTGCGTAAAGTGCTCCTCACCGGCCTTCATTTCACCCGTCCTGAGACGGTCGAGCGCGCCATCACCCTCCATCCCGGCGATCCGCTCAACCAGACCGCTCTCAACAACACGCAGCGCAATCTCTACGACTTCGCGCTGTTCAACGAGGTCGACACAGCCGTCGAAAACCCTGCCGGCGGCGACACCAGAAAAACGGTCCTGCTGCAGGCGGTCGAGGCGCGCCGCTGGGCGCTCACCTACGGCTTCGGGTTCGAGGCGCAGACCGGCACGCCTCACTATAACTGCGGCCTTGTGATCCTCAGCGGACTGCCCTGCAACACGACGGGCAAGACCGGCGTCAGCCCTCGCGTGCTGGCCGACATCACCCGCAACAGTCTCTTCGGCCGCGAGCAGTCGGCGTCGCTGCAGGCCACCTACGGTTTGCTCGAACAGAAGATCGCCCTGCTCTTCCAGGTTCCGCACTTTGAAGGCAATCGCGACATTGGCCTGAACCTCTCCGGCGGCTACGCCAACAGCCTCGACGTGACCACCTACGTAGCGTCCAAGCTCGAAGGCGGCATGCGCTTCACCGAGCACTTCAACGAGCCGAATTCGTTCATCTCCAAAGCCAACACCTTCGTCTACGAGTTCAACTTCCGCCGTGTAAAGGTGCAGGCCAACAGCCTCCAGGTCTCGCCGGGGGAAATCTCCCTCCTTTCCACGGCGGAGCGCGTCGGCGGACCCTCCCTCACATGGTTGCGCGATACTCGCGACTCGGTTCTCGACGCCCACCGCGGCACCTACACCAGCTTCCAGGAGTTCCTGTCCGACAAGTACTTCGGCGCCCAGGTGGCATTCAACCGCCTCGACGTTTCGAATTCCAGCTACTACAGCTTCGACAAAGGCCGTTTGGTGCTGGCCCGTAACACCCGCTACGGCCAGGAACGCGCCTTCGGCACGCCGGGAACCGAGCTGATACCGCTTCCGGAGCGCCTGTTCGCCGGCGGATATTCCTCGCTGCGTGGTTTCTCCATCAACGCCGCCGGCCCTCGCGATCCTGAGACCGGTTACCCCATCGGCGGCGCCGGCGCGCTTATCAACAGCACCGAACTGCGCCTGCCTCCGCCCACGCTTCCCTTCTTTGGCGACTCCCTCAGCCTCGTTGTCTTCCACGACATGGGCAACATCTTCGCCAACGCCTCCGCCGCCTGGGCCAGCGCCTTTCGCTTTCACCAGCCGAACCGCGATAGCTGCAAGAACCTGAACGTCGTCAACCCAAACGCTCCCGATCAACCCCCGGCCGGCCCCGTCACCTCCATCGGCTGGCTGGGCGAGTGCAGCTTCAACTACTTTTCCCACGCGCCCGGCCTGGGTTTGCGCTACCATACGCCCGCCGGACCCATCCGGCTGGACTTCAGCTATAACCTGAACACGCCCATCTTTCCGGTGATCTACAACTACTCAACCCCGACTGCCCCACCCACCGTGGGAGAGGCCAGCCACTTCAACTTCTTCTTCAGCCTGGGGCAGACCTTCTGATGAGCGCACGACTTCCAGTTCGGCTCAACTGCGCGACCGGCATCGGCCGGAAGATTGCGATGGCGCTGTGTCTGCCCGTAAGAGGAGCCGCGGCCCGCCCATTGCTCCGTGCCCCGTCCTTGCGCCTTTTTTCTGGCGAAAGGGTGGGAAAGCACGACCCTCAACCCGCGCCCTTCCTCGGAAACCTGCTGAGACCCGCCTGCCTGTGGATTCTCTTCCTCTGCCTCATCGCGGCCGGGGCAAACCGTCTCCCGGCTCAGGCAGCACAATCCCCTGCCCCGGTCGTCCTCGACCGCGTGGTGGCCGTGGTCAACAACCAGGCCATCCTGGCCAGCGACATCGACAACGAAATCCGGCTCTCGGTTCTCGATCCGGGCCGCGGTGGTCTGGGCGTTCTCACGCGCACCCACGCCCTCGACCAACTGATCGGCCGCGCCCTGATCCAGCAGCAGATTCGCCAGGAGGACCTGCAATTCGCCGCCCCCACTTCGGCCGACGTCGCTGCCCGCTTGTCCGAGATTCGCCACGAAACTCCTGCCTGCGTCCGCCAGAACTGCGCTTCGGAGGAAGGATGGAAGGTATTTCTGGCTGATCACGGCCTGACACAACGCGAGGTGGAATCCTACCTCCGCTACCGGGTTGAGATTTTGCGTTTCATCGAACTGCGCTTCAGCCAGGGCATCAGCATCTCCCCACAGGACATTGAGACCTACTACCACGACACACTTCTGCCCGAGTACGCCAAGGGCGAGACCATCCCGCCCCTCGACCAGGTGTCAAAGCGCATCGGGGAGATACTCCTGCAGCAGCACGTGAATGTGCTGTTTGACGACTGGCTTAGCAACCTGCGCAAACAGGGTGAGATCGAAGTTCTCGATCCCACTCTCGAAGCTCCCGCGCAACAAAGCCCTGCGACAGCGAGCAGCAGCGGAAAGGCGAGCCAATGAGCGAGCCCGAGACCATGCCTCCTGTTCCGCCGCAAACGCCGCGTCCGCCCAGGCGCCGCCGGCGCCGTCTCCTCGTCCTTGCCGCCTGCGTTGCTTTCGTGATGATTGCCGCGCCCATCGCCTTTTATCTTTGGGCCAGTTCCGATGCTACCCAGAACCTGGCGCGCAGGCGGATGGTAGGCGTGCTGGAACAGGCGACCGGCGGGCGCGTCGAGATCGCCTCTTTTCACTGGCATCTCTTCAGCCTTGAAGCGGAAGCAGGCGGGCTGGTCATTCACGGCACTGAAGCCCGAGGCGAAGAACCTCTTGTCCAGGTCGGCCAGTTGCACGCGCGCATCAGCCTGCTCGGCTTCTTCAGCCCGCGCATTCTGCTGCGCGGCCTCGAAATCACCGCCCCCGCGTTCCACATCATCGTCTATCCCGACGGCACCACCAACCTGCCGCACCCGCGCACAACGCGAAAACCCGGCAAGCCCGTCGTCGACACGCTCTTCAATCTCCAGGCAGGGCATGTCTCCGTGCAGCAGGGCACGCTGCACTTCGAAGACCGCGCCGCCCAGTTCGACTTTCAGAATCGCTTCACCTTGCTCGGCTTCGACGCCAGCAACGTATCCGTTCTGGTGCGCTATCTTCCGCCTTCCGGCGGCGATCCCGAAACCTACCGTATCGAGACCGGGGCCACCGACCTGAGCGTCGTGCGCGGCAAAGCCAAGCCCGCCCTTGGCTACTTCGACGCGACGCTGGACCTCACCCGCAAGGCCGCGTATCTCCGCTCTCTGCGCATCACGTCAACATTTCCGGCCACGCGAGGCCGCTCCCGCGAAAGCCACTCCGTCGAGATCTCCGGAGTCCTGCAGAACTTCGCCCAGCCCCAGTGGCAGGCCAGAATCCAGGGCGAGATTGACATGCGCCTGCTCGATCCCGCTCTCGGCTATCCGTTCGCTCCGCAGGGCATTGCGCATCTTGACCTCGACAGCGCCGGAGAAGCGGCGGAGTTCCGCATCGACGGCAACCTGCGGATCATCAACGGCTCCTACATTGGAACCGGCGTGGTAGCTACCGGAATTCAACTCGATGCGCACGTCCATGCCGATCCCCGCCAGTTGCTCATCAGCAAAGTTGTCGCGCGCCTGCGCCAGGGAGGCCAGCTTCAAGGCGAAGTCGACCTGTCCCCGTGGCTGCCGCGTAGCTCTGAAACCGTAGTCATCGAGCGCTCAGGCATGAGCAGCATACGCGCCACCGGTCCAATGCCATCCCGGCGCGCCTCGGCGCCGAATCCCGATGTCATTACCATCCCCGTCAACGGCAAGGTGACGGCCCGGTTCGAAGACGTGTCGATCGACACCATTCTCGACATGGTCGGCCAACGTCCCTTTCAACGCGTCGGCCTCGATAGTCGCATCAACGGCGTGGCCAACGCCAAATGGGTCAAGGGCGATCAGCAGACCGTCACTGTCGGCACGTCTCTTAGCCTGAGCCCGTCCGCGCAAGGCGTACCGGGCGAAGTTCCCACCGCCGGGTCCATCGATGCCACCTACACGCAATCCAATGGCGCCGTCGATCTGCGTAACTTCGAAGTGAACACTCCTGCCGGCCGAATTTCCGCGCACGGCCATCTGGGCGCTTACCCTCTCACCAGCGCCTCGGCGTTCAACCTCGATTTCCACTCCCGCGATCTGGGCGAATTCGACACACTGCTCCGCGATCTCGGACTCACCCGCTACGGGAAGACCGGGGCCGCAGCGCTGCCCGTGACGCTGGCCGGCCAGGCCGACTTCCATGGCGCCTGGACAGGTTCCGTCGTCAATCCCCGCATCGCCGGCTCACTCAGCGCCACGCAGCTGGCCATCGAGATGATCCCGGCCACGCACGGCGCCATTGGCGGGTCGCAGGAAATGGCAGCTCCTGCAGTGCAGGGACAATTTGTCCGCTGGGATTCCGTAGAAGCCACTGGCAGTTACGCAGCCGAGCGCATCTTCATACAGCATGGGCTTATGCGTCACGGCAATGCGGAGCTCGCCCTCGATGGCACGTTCGACGCGACTCCCACTGCCGCCCGCCAAACGATGCCCGAGTTCAACGCCGACTCCACGGTCCACGCGCATTTGCGCGCATCGAAAGTGAGCCTGGGCGACCTGCTCCCGCTGCTTGGCAACGACCTGCCACTCACCGGCACGCTCGATGCGCAACTCCAGGCCGACGGCCCGGTCCGCGCCCTTGGCGGCTCCGGATGGGTGGAACTCGACGGAGCAACTGCCTATGGCGAGCCGGTTACGCGCCTTCGCGCCCAGGGAACCCTCACCGGCGAACTGCTTCGTTTCGCCTCGGTGACTGCCAGCGCGCCGGCCGGAAATCTGTCCGCCTCGGGCAGCTATGACCTCAAGTCGCGCCGCTTCCAGGCCGACGCCAAAGGCTCCGGCATCGATATCGCGAAGATCGAGCGTCTGCGCAGTCAGGATATCGGCGCTGCCGGAAAGCTGAGTTTTACCGTCGCCGGCTCCGGCACCTTCGACGACCCGCGTCTCGAAGCACATGCCACGCTCAACGGCCTGGCCCTGGGCGGAGAATCACTCGGAGCGCTGGTCCTGGATGCTCATTCCGCCAACAAAGCGGCTACGTACGACGCCACCACCCGTCTCGAAGGCGCTGAAGTCGACCTGAAGGGCAAGACCGCGCTGGGCGGCAACTACAATACCCAGGCCGCGCTCGAGTTCTCCCACTTCGACATTGGCGGCCTGCTCAAGACGGCCCACGTTCAGGGGCTCACCGGCGAGTCCGCGCTGGCCGGCGTCATCACTGTTGAGGGCCCACTGGCCCGCCCCGTCGAGCTCCACGGCGACGCCCGGCTGAAGCAGTTGGGCGCCACCATCGCCGGCGTTCATCTTGAAAGCCAGGGAGGGGTCCATGCCACCCTGGCAAACGGCCGCATCAACCTCGATCCGCTTCACGTCACCGGCGAAGACACCGATCTGCACGCCCAGGGCAGCCTCTCATTCAAAGACAAACAGCAACTGGACTTTGCCGCCGGCGGCTCCATCAACCTGAAACTCGCCGAAACCGTCGACCCCGATCTGACCGCAGATGGAACCACCACCTTCCAGGTGGAGGCGCATGGAACGCTGAAGGACCCCGGCCTGAAAGGCAGGATCGACTTCCAGAACGGCTCCCTGTCGCTTGAAGACGTGCCCAACGGCCTCAGCCAGCTTCACGGCACGCTGGAGTTTAACCAGAACCGTCTGGAGGTGAAAACCCTCACCGCAATGAGCGGCGGCGGCCTGTTGAGCGTGGGCGGTTTTCTCTCCTACCAGCGCGGTATCTTCGCCGACCTCACGGTGACCGGCAAGAGCGTCCGCATCCGCTATCCCGAGGGCGTCAGTTCCCTGGCCGACACAACGCTCCACCTGCAAGGCACGCAGAACAACCTGCTGCTCTCCGGCGATGTGCTCATTACCCGATTCTCCGTCAGTCCCGACCTGGACATCGCCGCCCTGGCCGCGCAGGCCAACACCGTGCAGACCGTTGCCCCGCCGGACGCGCCCTCCAACCACATTCGCCTCGACGTCCATGTGGTCTCCTCGCCGCAGTTGAACTTCCAGAACGCCTACGCCAAGCTGGCCGGCAATGTGGACATGCGCCTGCGCGGCACTGTCGCGTCCCCGTCCCTGCTCGGCCGCGTCTCCATCACCGAAGGCAGCGCAATCATCGCCGGAACCCGCTACGACCTGCAGCGCGGCGACATCTTCTTCACAAACCCGGTCCGCATCGAGCCCTCTATCGACCTCAACGCGACCGCCCGCGTGTCGGACTACGACATCACCCTCGGCCTGCACGGCACGCTGCAGAAGCTGGGCGTCACCTACCGCAGCGATCCACCCCTCCCGGAAGCCGACGTGGTTGCGCTGCTGGCGCTTGGACGCACGGAGAATCAACAGCGGCTCTACACCCAGCAGCAGGAGCAGTCGGTAGCCAATCCCACCACCGATGCGCTCCTCGGCGGGGCCTTGAACGCCACCGTAAGCAGCCGCGTGCAAAAGCTCTTCGGAGCCGGCTCCGTGAAGGTGGACCCGAACTACATCGGCACGCTGGGCAACTCCACCTCTCGCATCACGGTCGAAGAGCAATTGAGCCGCTACATCACCCTCACCTACGCCACCAACGTCGACACCACGGGCCAGCAGCTGCTCCAGGCCGAAATCGCCATCAACCGCCACGTCTCCCTGCTGGTAGCCCGTGACGAATCCGGCGTCTTCTCCATGGTGCTCAAAGCCACGCGGCGCTACCGCTGAAGCTTCGTTCGGAAGGCGTTTTTGCGGTCAGCGAATCCGGTCGTAATCAGACGATTTTCCGGCCCGTCGGATTACTTCCTCGCCCGCCAAAATGCAGGACTTGCGCGCAAAATGAATCGTTGTTGTGTGCGCGTAACCGCGTAACTTTTCGCGCGTATTTGTGTCTATTCCAGCGCAGGTCGAGCTGGTGTGCATCTTTCGGATGGCTCCCGCATCCGATCTTCTGCAAGAACAAGGAGGAGTTGAACCATGACAACGACGAAGCGCAGAAACACCGCGGCGGTGCTCGCGGCCACGCTCGCCGGAGCCCTCCTGAGCCTTCCCCAGGTTTCTCTGGCAGCTTCAGGATCAGGCGCCGGGCCCCAGGCGCAAGCAACCAACTCGGCGGCCAGCGATGCGGCTGCCCGCCTCAACAAAAAGCAGTACAAGAACGTAACCGTCAGCGTAGAGAACGGCATCGCCACGCTCTCCGGAACCGTGGACCTTTACGAGTACAAGGCCGACGCCGAAAAGAGCGTTCACAAGGCCAGGAGCGTCACTGCGGTGCGCAACATGATCGAGGTCGCAGGGCCCACAGTCTCCGACGCCGAGCTGCAGGCCAAACTGGCCGAGAAGCTGGCCTATGACCGCGTAGGCTACGGCAACACCTTCAACGCCATCAGCATCGGCGTGCAGAACGGAGTCGTCACCCTGGGCGGCCACGCCCGCACCGACGTCGACAAGGACTCCGCATTGGCGCTGGTCAGCACCTATCCCGGCGTGAAGGACGTGGTGGGTGAGATCGAAGTCGACCCCGTCTCCATCATGGATGACCGCACGCGCATGGAAGTGGCCCGCGCCATCTACGGCTACCCCACGCTCAACAAATACGCGATCGATCCCGCCAAGCCTATCCGCATCTCGGTGCAGAACGGCAACGTGGAGCTCTATGGCGTAGTCGACAGCCAGGCCGACAAGGAAGTCGCGTCCATTCGCGCCAACGCCGTCCCCGGCATCTTCAGCGTGAAGAACTATCTGCAGGTGGCCAACCAGCCATCCGAAGCGCAGAAGCAGGTCGCGGCTCAATAACGGCTGCATCGCAAAAACATCCCGTGCCCCATCCTTGCGACTTTCTTCCGTCGCAAGGGTGGGAAACCACGGACCTCAACCGCAAAGATCCGCAAGCGCCAGCCGAAGCCATCCCCCAATTCACAGCCTCGCACACATTCACACATTTGTAACAACAGGGAATGCTTTTGTTCCTTACACTTATCCCACCATGGCCATCGACGATCCCCTCGCCATCGAACGCAAGGAAGGCAATGCCTCCGGCACCGCCATCTATGAACTCACCGGCCCGGTCACGCTGCGCAATCTCTTCGACCTGCAAGCCCAGTTGCGCTCGGGCGAGTTGCCCCGCGCCTCCATCCTCGACCTAAGCGGAGTTCCCTACATGGATTCGGCCGGCATGGGCGCCATCATCAACTACTATGTCCATTGCCAGAACAAAGGCGTCCGGCTGATCGTCGCCGGCGTCAGCAGCCGCGTGATGGAGCTTTTCAAGATGACCCGCGTAGACACGGTCATCTCCCTGGCCCCCAGCGCAGAAGCGGCGGAAGCCGCTCTCTAGAGCGCTTTCGGAATTTGTGTGGTCCTGAAAAGGGACGTGCAGAGTGGCTTTTTCCTGAGGAAGAAGCCACTTGAGCGCATGCTTTCGGTCTACGGTCATTCCGAAAATGCTGCAAGCTGCATCCGGCTGGTCGCAGTGCCTGGGCCTGCCCGACATCCAGCCATCGTCTTACTGGCAATGAATGGTGAAGCCGATCTTCCCCTCGACTGGGTTGGGGGCGGCAATTACGATCTTCACCCAGCCGGTGAAGTTGGCGAACTTTGGCGTGTTCGCGCCCAGTTGCCAATCGTCGTAGATGGGCCATGAGCGGTTGGCCTGGGACAGGTTGGCGTTCATCGAGCTGGAAGAGTGGCCGCCATCGCTGCGCTGGAAGGTGTAGCTGATCACAGTGGGTTGGGTGGCAATCACGCCCCATCCGAATTTCAGGCTCACCGGGCACGAGCCAGTGTATTGAAATCCCTGCGCCAGTTGGCCGTTCGCACGCAGCGAATCTCCGCCGATCCGGACAGTCTGGCCGCTGACTTGACTCATCAGGCCAAACGCACCCATGCCTGACAGAAGAACAACCGCATGGACAACTTTCCTTATCGCCACATTCATACCTTGCCTCCGGGTTCCGGTCGTTCCCGCCGGATCGAGACACTATAGTTCACATACCCCACGGATGTGTTCATTTTCTTAACCGCTCTTCATTTCAATGGCATTCGGTCGCCCCCGGACTGGCTTGCATGAACGTTCCCGAGGAACGCTTTGCCATGCGCCCGTTATACTTGCTCTTCATGGAGAGCCCATTGCGCCGTCCCTGTCTTTTTTTTGCTTCCTTTATGCTTGCCGGGCTCGCCGCATCTCCGCTCACCGCACAAACGCAAGGCCCGCTCATCAAAACCAGCGCCCAGGCCGTCGCCGTTGACGTGGTAGTCACCAAAGGCAGCGACCAGCCGGTTCTCTCTCTCGTTAAGGGGGATTTTCAGGTTCTTGAAGACGGCAAGCCGCAGGCAATCGACCTTTTTGAGGAGCACACCACCCCTGCAAACGCACCTGCTGTTGCGCTTCCTCAGTTGCCGCCGCACGTTTACAGCAATCAGCCCATCGCTTCACAGGCCGACGCCGTGAACCTGCTGCTGATCGACAGCCTCAACACCTCCGGGCCCGATCAGCAATACGTCCACAAGCAGATCGTCGACCTCATCAAAAACATCAAGCCCGGCACGCGCATCGCCATCTTCACGCTGAACACCAGGCTGCGGCTCCTGCAGGGATTCACTGCCGATAACGCGTTGCTCATGGCCGCCGTCGACAGCAAAGCCGCCGCTCCCGGCACCACCATCGCCTCCCGCAGCCGCGACGACGACCTGCGCGACAAGGAAGAGCTCTCCATCGCTGGAGAGATGTCGAACACCGGAGGCGCCGACTCAGAAGCGCCTCTCCAATCCATCGCACGTTCTCAGGCCAACCTGTCTGCAACGCAGGCCGGCCAGCGCTCCACCATCACCCTGGCCGCACTGCAGCAGCTTGCGCGCGCCCTGGCCGGCATTCCCGGCCGCAAGAACCTCATCTGGTTCGCGAGCAGCTTTCCCATCTCCATCTTTCCCGACGGACCCAACCGGCAAACGCTGGCCAACGGCAAGGAGATTGAGCCCGCTGTACGCGAAACGGCCAACCTTCTCACCCAGGCCAAGGTGGCTGTCTATCCAGTCTCCGCGCAGGGCATCGTGACCGACACAACCATGAATGCCGAGTCTGCCGGCCAGCCCAACGGCGCCGATTTCGAGCGCGCTCCCAATCAGCAAACCGCCGCCAACACAGCCAATACCGGCGCCATGGAGCTCCTGGCCACCGACACTGGCGGCGAAGCGCTTTATGCCAGCAACAGGCTCAGCGAGGATGTGGCCCGCGCCATCCAGAACAGCTCCCATTACTACACGCTGGTCTACACTCCCCCGAGCACGCAGATGGACGGCAAATTTCACCGCATTCAGGTAAAGCTCACCGAGGGCAAGGCAAAGCTCTCCTACCGCCGCGGCTACTACGCCGATCTCGCCTCCGCGGTTCCTCTTCCATCCGATCCGCTCGCGCCGCTGCTGGCGCACGGCATGCCCGCGTCCACGCAGATTCTCTACAAGACGCGCATTCTGCCGCTCTCGCCGCAGCCCGCGCCCGGCGCAGTCCCCGCCGGCGGCAATGCGAAGCTCCCCCCTCCGGTCACGCGCGTCAAGGTGGACTATGTCATCGACGCCGCGACCATCGCGCTCGATTCCGCGCCTGACGGCACGCACACAGGCAGGCTTGAAGTCGCTCTCGTGGCCCACACGCCAAACGGGGAGATCGCCAACTGGACCGGGCAGACGCTGGCCATCAGCCTCAACGACGCCGATTACGCGAAGATGCAGCAATCCGGCATTCCGATCCATCTCCTGATCGATCTGCCACAGACGGGATTGTTTCTTTCCACCGGCGTCTACGACCTCAACGCCCACAAAGCCGGCACGATGGAGATCCCGCTGCAACCTGAGTCCGCCGCCGGCACACCGTAAAGCGCACCGGTAGATCAGGCTCCGTGCCCCATCCTTTCGCGTCTTTCCACGAAAGGGTGGGAAACGAAAGCACTCGGTCTTCCCGCTCATGTGGAGCCCCAAGGGGCCTGTCATCCTGAGCAATGCGTACTTCAGCGGAGTCGAAGGACCTGCTTTGCAAGGACCCTGCGAGCAATACAAACTCTAAAGACAGCGATGCCGCACGTCCTCACTCTTCAATATCCTCATCGTCCGGCTCGGCCTGCTTGCTTCCCGCGCTTGCTTTCATCGGAGTTGCCGGAGCCTCGACCGGCGCCTTGGCCACCGGAGCCGGTTCCGTCGGCAGCGGCGGATGGTCAAACAAATACAGCTCATTGAAGAAGTATTTGTACGTTGCATGCGACTGCCCGCGGAACTGCGGCTTGAATCCAAAGAGGAGAATCCGGCCCCGTCCATAGGCAAGTTCCAGCGCCGCCACCTTGCCCTCGATGGCCTCCGGATGCAGCAGCAATCCGCTCTCCAATGGATTTGTCTGCTTGGGATAGCGCGCCAGCACCGCGCCGTGGAAACCGGGCAGCGTCTGGAACGCCGGACCGGACTGGAACATCACTACCGGCGACTCGGAGACGCCATAATTCACCGGCAGCTCGGGATGATCGGTCTCCACGCGCAGCAGGGCGCCGGAGCAGAAGAACTTGTCGCTCTTCGCGCCTTCGAGCACATTTTCCACCGGCAACGACATCAGTGGAATCAGGCTCGACGCCGTCCTGTTGAATGCGACCAGCGTTCCTCCTTCGCGCACGAACTCGCGCAGGTGATCGATGCCATCGTCGCCCACGCCGCCCACATACTGCCCCGGCACAATCCCGATCCCGTAGCCCTGCATCATCTGCCGCGCGGACATGTCGGGCAAAACGATCACGTCGTAGCGGTTCTTCAGATTGGCCGAACGGATGTCCGCGTTGTAAAGGCTCTTCGGCTCGAAGCCGTAGTTCTCCAGGACCCAGCGCGTCCAGCCCTCGTCGATCGACGGAGACCACGGCCGGTACAGCCCTACCCGCGCCTTCTTGAGGGCCAGCGTATGCGCCGGAGCCGTCACTGACACAGCCGAAACCGCGTACTTCTTCGCCAGCCCGTCGATCGCCGCTTTGCTCAGCCCTCCGACGAGGAATGCGCCCGTCTCCGTGCCCTGCGCCGTCTTCACCGCGTCCTGCGCCAGCGAAACGCTGCCGCCCTGCTGCAGTGCCGCATTCACAATCTGGAAGGCCGCATTCACCTTGTGGCTTAACGCAAACACGTTCCCTGCGCCTTCAACGGTTGCGTCAGGCAGCTGCACCGCATCGATCTTCGTCAGCAGCGCGCGCTGGTCGGCCTGCAAGGGATCGGTCACCGCGTCCACATCCACGCCCATCTGCAGCGAAAGTGTCCAGCCCGTCACGTCATAAGGCAGGTCGATGGCCTTCGAAGTGCCGTTTTCCAGCGCGGCGGGATACTGTTGCCGCTCGAACAGTTCCTTGGCCATGGCCGAGTAAGGCTGATCCATGGGAATCACCCAGGAACCGGCCGGATAGCTCACGCCGTTGGCCTTGAAACCCTCCTTGGTCGCGAAAACATCCACGCCGTTGTCGATCATCTTCTGCGCCAGCAAGCCTGCTTCCGGCGTATCCGCCTGCTTGTCGCTGATCACATATGCAAACGGAGGCTCCTTTTTGAAGTGCTGAATGTTGTCGCGTGCCGCCTGGTAGCGGTTGTAGAGAAGCGTCTCGCGATTCTTCGCCGCCAGGTCCAGCACCGACATGGAGCCGGAGACCATGTAGTCGACCGCATCTTTCAAGTGCCACCAGCCGCCTTCCCACGGCGTGGTGTACATAGTCAGCGCGCGCAGGTCCTGGTCGTTCTTGGGAAACTCGTCGGCCGTATAGAAGCGCGGCGTGGCGTAACGGTAAAGCGCAGTCTCAGTGAAGAACGAAATCTCGTTGCGAAACACGCCTGCCCAATCCGTGAAGCCCGCGTACCAGTTGTCGAAGCGCGACTCGGAGATGGACCCTGGCATGTTGTGGGCATCCAGATACGCCGACATGTTGGTGCCCACCACATTCAGCCAACTGCGCACATAGGGGCTGATGTTGGTCGAAATCGGATCGGAGAACGGAGGAATCCAGATGCGCGCCGGGAATGGAGCCGTCTGGTGCTGGCAGTAGAAGATCACCGGGCTGTATTCGAGCTCGGTCTTCGTCACCACCTGCTCCTCTTTCATGTTCATCATGTAGCCATCGCGGTTGTTGTCGTGGCCCACATATTCCTGGTAGAGCCACGGCAGCGGGCTGACCTCGTACTTGCTGCCCAGGTTCTGGCGGTACCAGTGCACCACCATGTCTTGCCCGTCGGGATTCAGCGTGGGCCACAGCACCAGGATCACGTTGTCGAGAATGGCATCGATCTGCGCATCGTTTTTCGCAGAGAGCAGGTTATACGCCAGAATCATCGTGTGTTGCGTGCCGGCTACTTCGTCCGAGTGCAGTCCGCCATCGATATGGACTATGACTTTGGAACTGCGTGCCAGTTCTTTGGCTTGATCGTCATTGAGGTCCTCGGCGCGGGCGAGCCGCCCGGCAATTTTCTTCGCGTCGTCCAGCCTGGCAAGGTTCGCAGGCGACGAGATGACCGCCACTTCAATGTCCTTGCCCTCGGTGCTTTTGCCCACGGTAAACATCTTGATCTTGTCCGACGCGGCAGCCAGGGCGTGGAAGTAGCGGATCGTGTCCTCATAGTCGGCCAGGTAAAAATCGTCTCCCGGCGTATGGCCCAGCACCGAGGCTGGCGCAGGAACCTGCGCAAAGGCCCTTGGGGACATGAAGCAGGCAACAGAAAGCAGACAGAAAAAGCTGAACCACTGCATCGGTTTGGACGAAAGCATCGACTCTCCTAGTTGTGAATGGACGGTGGAAGACTGATCGTGATCGGTAAAGCCCGACGAGGTTTGTTCTCAAGAGTAGCGCGCCTACCCGCCGCTGCAAAGTACAAATCCTTGCGATTCCCGCCGTCTTCTGAACGATTCCACCCGTTCAAGCCATCCCTGCGATGGAATCCACACCGTGGCAAGCCATCGGCCCCTGCACACGCCTTTGCCAGCTCTCCTTTCGAGCGTTCCTCAATTACACTTCTAGATAGAGCGCACATGCCCGGCCTTCTTTCCAAAACCCGCATCACGCTGGAGATGATCAAGTGGGAGCACTCCATCTTCGCGCTGCCCTTTGCTCTCACCTCCGTCCTGCTCGCGGCCCATGGCCTGCCCGCCGGCCGCATCATTCTCTGGATCCTCATCGCCATGATCGCCGCCCGCTCCTGCGCCATGGCCTTCAATCGATGGGCCGACGCCGAGCTGGACGCCGCCAATCCCCGCACCAGCACCCGCGCCATCCCCGCCGGATTGCTCTCGCGCCAGTTCGTCTTCGGCTTCACCTGCGTCGCGGCGCTGCTCTTCGTGCTGGCCGCCGCACAGCTCAACACGCTCACGCTCTACCTTTCGCCCGTGGTCCTGGTGGTGCTGCTCGGCTACAGCTACCTGAAGCGCTTCACCCGCTGGTCGCATCTGGGCCTGGGGCTGGCTCTGGGACTGGCCCCATCGGCCGCCTGGATTGCCGTGCGCGGCAGCCTCGACCCGCGCATCCTGGTCCTCACCGCCGCCGTGACCCTGTGGGCGGGCGGGTTTGACGTGCTCTACGCCTGCCAGGACTTTGAGCACGACAGCTCTGCCGGCCTGCACAGCCTGCCCCAGGCCTTCGGCATCCCCACCGCCTTCATCACCGCCCGCGTCATGCACCTGGCCATGCTCGCGCTCCTGGTCTGGTTCGGAACCTTGTTCAACTTCGGCATCATCGGCTGGCTCGGCATTGGCGCCGTGGCCTGCCTGCTGGCCTACGAGCACTCTCTGGTCTCTCCCGGCGACCTGCGCAAGCTGAATGCCGCGTTCTTCACCATGAACGGCGTCATCGCCACCGTCTTTCTCGTATTCGTCGCCGCCGATCTCTGGCTCCGGCTCTGACTTCCATGACCCCTGACTCGATCTCCCCCAAAACATCCTCCGGCGCAGCGTCACAGAAGACGCCCGTCGAGCTGTGGTATGGTGCCAGAAAGAACCCCAACCAAGGCACGACAATGACGACTGGGCAACAATCCGCTGCAGGGCAAGGCACAGGAATGAAGATTGCCATTCAGGGCGAGCCCGGCTCCTTCAGCCACGAAGCCGCGATGAAGCTGGTCGCCGATGCCGTGATCGTTCCCTTCTCGCTCTCCGCCGACGCTTTTGCCGCGCTTGTCGGCGGATCGGTGGATGCCGCCGCCATCCCCATCGAAAATTCCCTGGCCGGCTCGGTCTCCGAGCACTTCGATCTCCTGCTCAGCAACGACGTGATCGTCGAGCGGGAGACGCTGCTGCGCATCCGCCACAACCTGATCGCCATCTCCGGCGCCTCCATCGGCGAGATCGACCGCGTCTTCTCGCATCCGGTGGCGCTGGCGCAATGCCGGCGCTATCTCGCTGAGCATCCGCGCATGGAGTCCTACGCCTTCTACGACACCGCCGGCAGCGTCAAGCAACTGGTGGAGCTGCGCGACCGCCATGCCGCCGCCATTGCCAGCGAGGCCGCCGCCCAGTACTACGGCGCGCAGATTCTCGCCGCCGGCATCGAGGACAACGCGGAAAACTTTACCCGCTTCTTTCTCGTCCGCCGCGCGGCGGAGGCCCGCCCGGATCCCGAGTCGAACAAGATCAGCGTGGCGTTTTCCGTGGAGAATCGCCCCGGTTCGCTGGTTGCCGCCTTGTCCGAGCTCTCGGCGCTTGGCACCAACCTGACCAAAATCGAGTCGCGTCCCGTGCATGGAAAGCCCTGGGAGTACATCTTCTATGTCGACTGCCAGCTCAGCTCCCCGGATGAGGGCACACGCGCACTCGGAGTCCTCCGCCCCCACTGCTCCATGGTCAAGGAACTCGGCCGCTACCGCGAGGCCGTAAAGCCCTCGCAATCGGGCTCATAAATCGGGCGTGCAGCAAAAAAGGATGGGCCAAAGCCCATCCTTTTTCTATTCTCAACTCCGCCTCAATGGGCCGCCGGCATTCCGGCTCTAGAAGTGGTACGCCACGCCAATCGTCGGGTTGAAGACGTTGAACCACTTGTTGGTGGCAAACGTCGTATCGCCGAAGGTCGGCACCTTGGTCACAAAGCCCCGATACTCGGCGCGAATGTCGAAGCTGGGGCTGATCTCATAGGCCACGCCGGCTCCATACACAGCGCCCACCGCCGTCTGCTGCTTCACGTCCAATGACGTCGTCCCGGTGTTGCGAATGGGCAGGAAAATAAGCGCTCCCGGCCCGGCCTCGACAAAGGGATTGAGTTTCTTGTAGTTGAACGAGCGCACATAGGCGGCCGAGGCCTCCTGAGTGCGGGTCAGCACCTTGACTCCGTTGGGAAACTGGGGCAGAACAAACTTGAAGGTGTTCTGGTAGGTGATCCCGTAGTTGGCTTCCAGCGCGCTCGACGGCGTAAGCATGAAGCGGTAGCTGGCCAAAGCGCCCAGCGCATAGTTCGAGTGGACTTGTACATCGGTTTGTGAGGCAATGAACGGCTCGATAATGGCCGTTCCGCTAATGCTGATGTCCTGGCGGCTTTCCTGGGCGCGGCCTGCTGCCGCGAAACCAACCAGCAGGAATGCAATGATGGCGATCTTCTTCATTCGGTCCTGAACCTCACGACTGCGCTCGCCATCCGGCGGGCAACGAGCTTGTCGAATCCGGCGCGCCGGTTGATCCGGGCACCGCTCTCAGCATTGTAACTGGCCAGGCTGGGTCCGTCCCAGGAACCCACCCCTGGCCGGTCCTTCTTGTGCAACGGTCTTGGCCTTTAGACGCATCGAAATCGATTCCGGTGTGTGGCGAAAAGTAGGGACTGAGGGACTAGGGACTAAGGGAGTAGGGAGTAGGGACTGAGAGGCTGGAAGACTAATGGTAAGGATTGGTCGTGGATCGGCGCGGATCGAACCAGACCCATGCGACGCTCGGCCAAGGTCGGCATCAGTCCCCGATGGAATCCCCGGTCCCTAATCCTAATCCCTGGTCCCTAATCCCTGTTCCCTGTTCTTCCCGCATCACCCCGCCCGCTCCACATGGTAATAAAACGGGGCTCCCCGCTCCTGGGCCAGCGTCCGCACCGTGCGCAAAAACGCCATGGCCGCATACGAGAGCGACGCCTGCCGCCGATGCACCAGCCGCAGCACGCGCTTCACCTCGAGTTCGTCTACAGGGATGCGCACCAGGTCGCCGTTCTCCAACTCTCGTGCGACGGTCAGGTGCGGCACCAGCGCCACGCCGTTCCCCATGGCCACAAAACGCTTGATCGCCTCAATCGTCGGCAGCTCGATGGCCATGTTCAACGGCGTCCGGTAACGCTGGAACGTCTCAATCACCTTCCGCCGCAGCGGCGAAGTGACATTGTGGGCCACAAACAGCTCCGCCCCCAGGTCGCTGATGGAAACCCGCACCCTGCCCGCAAGAGGATGATTCGGGCTGACAATGAACGCCAGACTGTCTGCGTATACCGCAATCGTCCGGAACTGCGCGGGATCGGGGCGGAAGGAGATCACTCCCAGCTCAAACGTGCGCTGGTTGAGTTCCTCGGGAATGCGCGAGGCCAGCATCCGGTTCACCGCCACGCTCACGTGCGGGAACTCCCGCCGGAAGCGGTCAATGGCCGGCAGCAGGTACATGCAGGTGTACTCGTTGGCCGCCAACTGCAGCCGTCCCCGCTCCAGGCTCTTCAACTCGTCCAGCGCGCTCGCCGCCTCCCGCCGCAGCGCCAGCAGCCGCAGCGCATAGTCGCGCAGCAACACGCCCGACGCCGTCAGCGACCCGTCCCGCGCCGCCCGGTCAAACAGCGTCTCGCCCACCGCCGCTTCCAGCTTGCGAATCACCTGGCTCACCGCCGGCTGCGTCCTGTGCAACCGCACCGCCGCCCGCGAAAAACTCCGCTCCTCCGCAACCGCCAGAAAGGTCTCGAGTTGATTCAGTTCCATATCAGTTCTCAGTGGTCAGTGGTCAGAAGACCCAGGGCTTGTTTTCGTCGTCAGCATATCCGGGGCCGTGAGACAAAGACTTCGGCACCCGGTCTTTACTGACCGCTGACAACCGACCACAGTTGACTGTAGTATAAGCATTTCTAATCACTAACCCAAAAAGAATAACTTTGCCTTATACACGTCTCTTGCGAGACACTAGCTGTGTTGGCTGGTAACAGGCTTCCCGGCAGGTATACACATGAGCTCAAATCACCTGTACTTCTTCGACACCACACTGCGCGACGGCGAGCAATCGCCCGGCTGCTCCATGACCACGCAGGAAAAGCTCTCCATGGCTCATGCCCTTGAAGAACTGGGCGTGGACATCATCGAGGCCGGCTTCGCCATGGCCTCAGAGGGCGACTTCGCGGCCATCGCCACCATCACCCAGGCCATCCGCAAGCCCCGCATCGCTTCCCTCGCCCGCGCCAAGAAGGAAGACATCGAAATGGCCGCGCGTGCCATTCAGTTCGCCGACCGCGCCCGCATTCACGTCTTCCTCGCCTCCAGCGATCTGCATCTGGAATACAAGCTCAAGATCAGCCGCGCCGAGGCACTCGACCTGACCGCCGAATCCGTGCGCCTGGCCCGCTCGCTGGTCGACGACGTCGAGTTCTCGCCGGAAGACGCCACGCGCTCCGACCGCGACTTCCTGGTGGAGATGGTCCGCGTGGCCGTCGAGGCCGGCGCTACCACCATCAACATGCCGGACACCGTGGGCTACTCGACGCCGGAAGAGTATGGCCGCATGTTCGCCGAGGTCCGCGAGCGCGTCCCGGCCATCGATGCCGA
This sequence comes from uncultured Occallatibacter sp., assembly GCA_964445025.1. GTDB lineage: Bacteria > Acidobacteriota > Terriglobia > Terriglobales > Acidobacteriaceae > Telmatobacter. The sequence goes on from CAYUJM010000039.1 coordinate 23,551, forward strand.
AGGCGTGATCCTTTCCTCGCATTGCCACGACGACCTCGGCCTGGCCGTCGCCAACTCCCTGGCCGCCGTGCAGAACGGCGCTCGTCAGGTCGAGTGCACCATCAACGGCATCGGCGAGCGTGCCGGCAATGCGGCTCTGGAAGAAATCGCCGCCGCCCTCTACGTCCGAGGAGACCGCTATGGCATCTCCACCAACATCAAGCTCGAGAATCTCTACCCCACCAGCCAGGTGCTGGGCCAGATCATCACCTTCAAGCCCTCCCCGAACAAGGCAGTGGTCGGCGACAACGCCTTCGCCCACGAGAGCGGCATTCACCAGCACGGCATGCTGGCCAACCCGCTCTGCTACGAGATCATGACGCCCGCGCTGGTCGGCGTAGCCAAGACGCATCTGGTCCTCGGCAAGCACTCGGGCCGCGCTGCATTGCGCCACCGCCTGGAGCAGCTCGGATTCGCCCTCAACCGCGATGAGCTGCAACACGTCTATTACCGCTTTGTAGCGTTGGCCGACCGCAAGAAGAACATCTACGACCAGGACCTGATTGGTCTGTTACCTGACCAAATTCGCGAACGCCGCCACGAACCAGTCAGCGAACTCGATTGAGGCAGAATACCGCTTTCATCCTGAGCGAAGCGCACTTCAGCGGAGTCGAAGCATCTGCGGTTGCTCTTACTGATCTCTGAAAACTGATCTCTGAAAACTGATCTCTGTCAACTGATCTCTGGAGAAGCATGAAGCTGAAAATCCTAGTCACCGCCGGCGACGGCATCGGCCCCGAAGTCACCAACGAAGCTGTCTCCGTCCTCAAGGAAGTGGCCCAGATCGGCGGCCACACGCTCGAACTCGACCACAAGCGCATTGGCGGCGTGGCCATCATCAACGACGGCACACCGCTCCCCGCCGACACCCTCGAGGCCGCGCTGAACTCCGACGCCGTTCTACTCGGCGCAGTCGGCGCCAACGAGTTCAACTCCCTTCCTCCCGACAAGCGCCCTGAAGCCGGCCTGCTGCAACTGCGCACCGCGCTCGGCGGCTTCGCAAATCTCCGCCCCATCTTCGCCTTCAAGGAACTCGAGGTCAACAGCCCGCTGCGGCCCGAGATCATCGACGGCACGAACATTCTCTTTGTCCGCGAACTTCTCGGCGGCCTCTACTTTGGCCATCCCCGCGAGTGGGACAAGACTGCTGGCAAAGCCTGGAACACCATGCACTACACTCGCGACGAAGTGGTCCGCGTGGCCCGCATCGCATTCCAACTGGCGAGCAAGCGCCGCAAGAAGCTGACCAGCGTGGACAAGGCCAACGTCCTTGAAGTCTCGCAACTCTGGCGCGCCACAGTGAACGACGTGGGCAGAGATTTCCCCGATGTAGCCATCGAGCACCAGTACGTCGACGCCATGGCCATGCACCTGATGAACCAGCCGAAGAACTACGACGTCGTCCTCACGGAGAACCTCTTCGGAGACATTCTTTCCGACGAAGCCGGCGTCATCACCGGTTCGCTCGGCATGCTGCCTTCGGCCACCATCGGCGGCAAGGTCAATCTCTACGAACCGGTCCACGGCTCCGCGCCGGACATCGCCGGCAAGGGTCTCGCCAATCCGCTTGGCGCCATCCTTACCGGCGCATTGATTCTGCGCCACTCCGCCGGCCTTGAAGCCGAAGCCGCGGCCATTGAAGCCAGTGTCCGCAAGGTTCTCGAACAGGGCTTCCGGACCCCGGACCTCGCGCGCGCCAACCCGCAAGGGTTCACGGTTCTATCGACAACCGAGATGGGCGCAAAGGTTCGTGAAACGGTAAAGCAGCTCCTGGCTGTCAGCTGCTAGCTTCCAGCTCTCCGTGCTACCACAGGCGGTATAGCATTTCATCAATCGGGACTGGCATTTGAATATGCTCAGGCAATTTCGATCGGCAAAACCAAGCTGGAAGCTAGCGGCTAGAAGCTAGCAGCGAAAAATAGGAGCTTCATGAGCACCGCACCAAGAACATTATTCGAAAAAGTCTGGCAGCAGCACGTCGTGGTCGAGCCCGCAGGCGAGCCAACCCTGCTCTACATCGACCTGCAATTGCTGCATGAAGTGACTTCCCCGCAAGCCTTTGAAGGGCTCCGCCTGGCCGGCCGCAAGGTGCGCTGTCCCGACCGTTCGATTGCCACAGTCGACCACAACGTGCCTACCACCATCGCCGGCCGCCTGAACATTGTCGACCAGATCGCCGCCACGCAGATCGCCACGCTGCGCAAGAACTGCGTCGACTTCGGCATCGAGCTCTACGATGTGGACTCGCGCGATCAGGGAATCGTCCACGTCATCGGCCCTGAGCTGGGCATCACCAAGCCCGGCATGACGATTGTCTGCGGCGACTCGCACACCAGCACCCATGGCGCATTCGGAGCCCTCGCTTTTGGAATTGGCACCAGCGAAGTGGAGCACGTTCTTGCCACGCAGACCCTGCCGCAATCCAAGCCCAAGACCTTCCGCATCTCGGTCGAAGGCGAGCCGCCCACCGGCGTCACGGCCAAGGACATCATCCTCGCCATCATCGGCCAGATCGGCACGGACGGCGCGACGGGATGCGTGATTGAGTACGCCGGGTCTGCGATCCGCGCACTTTCGATGGAAGGCCGGATGACCATCTGCAACATGAGCATCGAAGCCGGAGCCCGCGCCGGCATGATCGCTCCGGATGAAACCACGTTTGCTTATCTCAAGGGCCGCCGCTTCTCGCCCAAAGACGCCGCCTGGGATAAAGCCGTCAAAGAGTGGTCCAAGCTGCCCACCGACGAAGGCGCAACCTTCGATCGCGAACTCGTGATCGATGCCGCCACGCTGGTCCCGTACGTCAGTTGGGGCACCAGTCCCGGCATGGTCGCGCCCATCACTGCCGCTGTGCCCGATCCCGCGCTCATCGCCAACGAGCAGGACCGCAAGAGCCTGGAGCGCGCGCTTGAGTATATGGGCCTCACCGCCAAAACACCGCTCGATGGTCTCTCGATTGACCGCGTCTTTATTGGCTCCTGCACCAACTCGCGCATTGAAGATCTGCGCGCCGCGGCCCGCATTGCTGCCGGCTACAAGGTGTCAACGCACGTCAGCGCCATGGTGGTCCCCGGCTCCCAGGCCGTCAAGGCGCAGGCAGAGGCAGAAGGACTGGACAAGGTCTTCCGCGAGGCAGGATTCGACTGGCGCGAGCCCGGTTGCTCCATGTGCCTGGGCATGAATCCCGATATTCTTTCGCCCGGCGAGCGCTGCGCGTCCACTTCCAACCGCAACTTTGAAGGCCGCCAGGGCCGCGGCGGGCGCACGCATCTTGTAAGCCCGGAAATGGCCGCCGCAGCCGCCATCGCCGGCCACTTCGTCGACATTCGCACCTGGAAGGTAAATGAGGAGGTCACGGCATAATGCAACCCTTCAAGACTCTGACATCCATCGCCGCGCCCCTCGACCGCACCAATGTTGATACGGACCAGATCATTCCCAAGCAGTTCCTCAAGCGCATTGAGCGCACCGGCTATGGGGAGTTCCTTTTCTTCGACTGGCGCCGCACGCCCAGCGGCGACCCCAACCCTGATTTCGAATTGAACGACCCTCGTTACAAGGGCGCGCAGATTCTCATTGCCGGAAAAAACTTCGCCTGCGGCTCGAGCCGCGAGCACGCAGCCTGGGCGCTCAGCGATTACGGCTTCCGCGTGGTCATCGCCCCCACCTTCGCCGACATATTCTTCTCCAACGCCGGCAAAAACGGAATCGTCCTGGTCCGCCTGAGCGAAGAACAAGTCGCACGGCTTCTCTCCAACGCCCAGACCATTCCCAGCTATCAACTCACCGTCTCGCTTGAAGCGCAGACTGTCACCGACGCGCACGGCTTCCTTGCAACATTCGAAGTCGATCCCTTCCGCAAGTTCTGTTTGCTGGAAGGACTCGACGACATCGGCCTGACACTGCGCCACGAAAAGGCACTCGATTCATTCGAAGCAAAACACGATGAAGCAACCTGGCTGAAGGCCAAGTAATCTGGGTTCCCCATCCTTGACGCGCCCTCGGCGGCAAAGGTGGGAAACCACAACAATCAATGCGCGGAGCCCAATTCAACCCGGCGCGAACAAACTGGCCACTGATCACTGACAAATGACCACTGGCAAACAAAGTGAGCAAATGACCATCGAAGGCAAGCGTCAAAGCATCCCGATGACTGAAGGCCCCAGCCGGGCCGCGGCACGCTCTTATCTGCGCGGCGTTGGTTACTCGAAAGAAGATCTGCACAAGCCAATTATTGGCATTGCCAATACCTGGACCGAGATCGGCACCTGCAACGTCCACCTGCGCGACATCGCCGAAGCCCTCAAAGAAGGCATACGCGAGGCCGGCGGCACGCCGATGGAGTTCAATACCATCACCATCTCCGACGGCATCACCATGGGCACGCAGGGCATGAAAGCTTCGCTGGTCAGCCGCGAAGTGATCGCCGACTCTATCGAGTTAGTCGCCCGCGGTAACTTGTTTGACGGCCTGGTCGGTATTGGCGGCTGCGACAAGAATATGCCCGGCATCATCATGGCTCTTTGCCGTCTCGATATACCGGGCATGATGCTCTACGGCGGGTCAATCGCTCCAGGAAAACTCAATGGCGTGGACATTACGATTCAAAATGTCTTCGAGGGCATCGGCTCGCACGCCGCAGGCCGCATCGACGACGCCGGCCTTGAAGCACTCGAAGCCAGCGCCTGTCCGGGCGCGGGCGCGTGCGGCGGCCAGTTCACCGCCAACACCATGGCCATGAGCGGCGAAATTCTCGGCATCTCGCCCATCCAGCTTTCTGGCGTCCCGGCTACGTCGAAGGAGAAGCACGCCGCCACGCGCGAGGCCGGGCGCATTCTCATGGACGCCGTCCGCGCCAACCGCCGCCCTTCGCAGATCATCACCCGCAAGTCGCTCGAGAACACCATCGCCAGCGTGGCCGCTAGCGGCGGTTCTACAAACGCCGTACTGCATCTCATTGCCATCGCCCGCGAACTCAACATTCCTCTTACCGTGGACGACTTCGACCAGATCAGCAAGCGCACGCCCTTCATCTGCGATCTCACTCCGGCGGGCAAATTTGTTGCATCCGACTATCAGGCCGCCGGCGGCTCGCGTGTTTTGGCCAAGCGCCTCATCGACGCCGGGCACGCCGACGGCTCGACGCTCACCATCAGCGGCCGCACACTTGCTGAAGAAGCGGCGCTCGCAAAAGAGACGCCAGGCCAGGTTGTCATCCACACTTTCGAGAACCCGATCAAGCCCACCGGCGGCCTCGTGATCCTCAAAGGCAACCTCGCCCCGGAAGGCTGCGTAATGAAAGTCGCCGCCGCCAATCGCGTCGAGCATCGCGGCCCGGCACGTGTCTTCGAATGCGAGGAAGATTGTTTCGCCGCCGTGCAGACCGGCAGAATCAAGCCCGGCGACGTCCTCGTCATTCGTTATGAAGGTCCCAAGGGCGGTCCCGGCATGCGCGAGATGCTACAAGTCACCGCGGCCATCTCCTCGAACGCCGAGCTATCGGCCACCGTTGCTCTCATGACCGACGGCCGTTTCAGCGGCGCCACGCGCGGCTTCACCGCCGGCCACGTCGCCCCTGAAGCTTTTGTCGGTGGACCCATTGCCGCCGTCCGCGAAGGCGACATCATCCACTTCGACATTCCCAACCGCAAGCTGACTCTCGAGGTCAGCGAAGAAGAAATCACATCGCGTCTCAAAGGCTTCAAACCGCCCGCATTGCGCTGGCCGCGCGGAGTCTTCCGAAAATATGTCGACCGCGTGACCAGCGCCTCTGAAGGCGCAACAACGTAATAGAAGCTTCCAGTTGCTAGCTTCTAGCTCTTAGCTGGAAACCCGTAGCTAGAAGAGAACAGCAACAGGGTTTGAATTTCCGGGGAATCAAGCTAGCGGCTAGAAGCTAGCAGCTAAAAAGGAGCTTTCCATGGGAACCCAGGCAACCGCGCAAGCAGCAAACGCCCACCTCACCACTCCCACCCGCCTCACCGGTGCTGAAATCGTGTGGGCCACGCTGGTGGGCGAGGGCGTCACGGACGTATTCGGCTACCCCGGCGGCGCCATTCTGCCCGTCTACGACGCGCTGCGCAAGTTCCCCATCCATCACACCCTGGTGCGCCACGAGCAGGGCGCATCGCACATGGCCGACGGCTACGCGCGCGCCTCGGGCAAGGTGGGCGTGGCCATTGCCACCAGCGGTCCCGGCGCCACCAACCTGGTTACCGGCATCGCCACGGCCATGCTCGACTCCATCCCCATCGTCTGCATCACCGGCAACGTGTCTTCGAAGATTCTCGGCACCGATGCCTTCCAGGAAGTCGACATCACGGGCATAACTCTGCCGGTAACGAAGCATAACTTTCTCGTTAATCGCACCGAAGACATCGCCAAGGCCATCCGCAGCGCATTTCAGATCGCCCAGTCCGGCCGTCCCGGCCCGGTGCTGGTCGACATCACCAAGGACGCGCAGCAGGCCACGGCCATCTTCGACTTCGCCGGAGCCAAACCGCGCCCCTATCGCCCGCATCCCATGCTGCGAGTCGAAGACTCCGGCCTGGCGCAGGCAGCCGAGCTCATCCGCAATGCCAAGCGACCCATTATTCTCGCCGGTCACGGCGTCTCCGAATCCGGCGCCATGGAGCAGGTCCGCACCCTCGCCG
>CAYUJM010000040.1:0-29575 GCA_964445025.1 uncultured Occallatibacter sp.
TCGTCGAGATGGACTTCGACGGCTACGCCATCGGCGGCCTCAGCGTGGGCGAGCCGCGCGACCTCACCCTCGAAATGATCTCCGAAGTGCTGCCCCTGCTGCCCAAAGACAAGCCCCGCTACGTCATGGGCGTGGGCTACCCCGACGAGATTGAGCAATACGCCCGCATGGGCGTGGACATGATGGACTGCGTGCTGCCCACGCGCGCCGCCCGCCATGGGCTGCTCTTCACCAGCGAAGGCCGGCTCAACATCAAAGGAAAACGGTACGCCGAAGATCAGGGCCCGCCTGACCCGGCCTGCGACTGCATGGTCTGCCGCCGCTACTCCCGCGCCTATTTACGCCACCTGATGCAGGCCGGCGAGGCGCTGTCCGCCACGCTCAACACGATCCACAATCTCGCCTACTACCTGGGCATCATGCAGCGTGTGCGGAAGAGCCTGCAATCAGAACCGTAGAGACTGTTCCGCAGTTCACGACGCAAGCGAGCGGATGGGTTGACGCGCGGCCTGCAGCGCAATGGCCAGCGCAACAGTTGCGCTGAGCCACAGAATCAACCCCGTCCCAAACGCCGCAGTACCCTGCATCTGCTCAACCGGCACAAGGAGCGCGCTCGCGGCGGCCCAAGCCGTTAACAGGCCGCCGGTCGCGTAGTGCAGCGGGTAGCGGAAAAGGCGCGCCAATGGGAACATGTGCAACCCAATGATTCCCGCGATGGCGCTTATCGCGTAGGCGTCGATGTGCAGCTTCGCAAAGCTGAACGCAACGGCTGCAACCGCAATCCACTGGATTGTGTTGACCCACGCAAAGGCACGTCCAACAGCAGGGTCATTTGGCACGCTTGGCCAGCGCCTTGCCTGTCGCAACAGGTACGCCGCCGTCACCAACAGCACCACCATGCCTGAAATCGTCCATGAAACGGTGGCAGAATTCACAGCCTGCTTTGCGATCATCGCCATAAACAGCCAGCCGGTTCCAAAGCATGCGAAAAAGATTGAGCCGATCGCCCGGCCTCTAAGCTGATTTGCAGTCTGAATCTCCATCGAGCTTCTCCTTGTCTTCGCAGGTTGATAGGGAAGGCGTGTCCCGTCAGGCTTCGATGGCCGCGCCCAGCAACTGCTTTAACGCCTGTACGTATTCGGTGAGCGCCTGGCGGCCGGCGTCGGTCATGCGGTAAAGGGTCTGCGGCTTGCGCTGCACAAACCGCTTTTCCACCGCCACGTAGCCGGCTTCTTCGAGCTTCAGCAGTTGCGCGCCCAGGTTGCCGTCCGTGGAGCCGGTCTTGGCGCGCAGCCAGGTAAACTCCGCCACCTCGACCCCCGAGAGCAGCGAAAGCAGGGCCAGGCGCAGCTTCCCGTGGATCACAGGATTCAGCTCCGGCAGCTCAGGCATGGGACTCCCCTTGCCGCGCGCCGCCCGTCTTGTGTTCCCGCGACTCTGCAACCATCCCGTAGATGCCGAATACGATCTGGCAGATGAAGATGGCGGTCAGGAAAACGATCGAGGTCACGCCGTCTGAGGTGAAGCAGGCGGCAACCGCTGAAGCCCACCAAACCACAGCACAGCCAAACTGCATCTTCCACTTCAGAATGATGCTGGATGTAGCATTGGCCGTGCCCAGCATCGTGCAAACAACGGCCACCGAAACGTGCGATTCGAGCCTGCCGCTCACCCCGAGCGCCACCATCAACGCGAAGAGAGAAATGCCCATCGCCACCCAGATCGCCATCATCGCGCGCCCAATCGTCGTTTCTGGACTCTTGCTCGCGCTGCGCGAAGCCAGCACGCCCGTCAGCACGCTGGCGGCAATCATGGTCACCGGCCAGGCAATGGCTGGCTGTCCCCAATAGGCCCAGGCGATGGCGACGTAATAGGCCACGCCCCACAGCACAAATGTCCAGCCCCAGCTCTCCGTTGTGCGCCGGCCCTCGGCGATCATGTTCTCAATCAGGCTCAGCCTGTCCTTCAGCTCCTGTTCTTCCATGTTTCCCATGCGGTACGACCTCCTTGAGCAACGCCGAGCAATCTCAGAGTTGTCTTCAATAAGGAGTACTCTATATTTTAGAGTTTCGCTTGTCAACAACATTTTTCAAGTATTTTCCTCGATGCTTTCTATCTCAGGCCGGGACGGTATTGGCCCTACAGAAGTTATGGCCAGCCCTCCGGCCCCCCAGTCCATCCCCTGCTCTGCGATACTCCTCCAGAGCCTCGATGGCGCGGCTCACAACCCCAACCCAGTCGCCTGCCGTGGTCTGTCGCAGCAGTCGCGCGGTCGGATACCACGGAGTCGCTTCCGCGTTTTGCATCCAGCGCCAGTCCGCCAGATGCGGCAGCAATATCCACACCGGCTTGGCCATGGCGCCGGCCAGGTGGGCGATGCACGTGTCCGTGGTGATCACCAAGTCCAGCGATGCCACCAGAGCCGCCGTTTCGGCCAGGTCACGGTCGCGGCTGCAGGCATCCCACACAAAGCCTTTCGCCGCTGCCAGTTGCTCCGCAGCCGGTCCTTTCTGCAGCGAGATCCAGGTGACATCCGGAACGCGCAGCAGCGGCAGCAGCGTCTTGAGGTTCATCGATCGCTGATGGTCCGCTTTGTAGCGCGGATTGCCCGCCCAAGCCAGCCCGATGCGCAAGCACTGCGAGCCGGGCACCATGTACGAGCGCACAGCGGGAAACTGCAGCCGTTTCTCCCTCGCCAGTCCGCTGTCCGCCGCCAGGTAAGCGCCCGGCCAGGGAACCGTGTCCGTTGTGGTCTCGAAGACGGCGGGAAGGCTCATCAGCGGGCATTCCAGGTCGAACGCCGGAGTCTTTTCGCCCAGTGCAGCGGTCTCCGCCTCGCCCATGCGCACCACCGCCAGCGAGCGCAGCAGTCGCTCCGCCGCGGGTTGCACCTGCAAGATGGCAAATCCCCCGCGCGCCGCCACCATCGTCGCGTAGCGGCAAAACTGGATGGTGTCTCCCAGGCCCTGCTCGGCGTGGAGCAGAATCCGCCTGCCCTCCAGCGGCTCGCCCTGCCAGCGAGGCTTGTTGAAGACGCGTGGAGAGCGGTGTACCTCGCGGAAGTTCCAGCGCGCCTCGTACGCAGCCCAGCCGCGCTCCCACTCGCCCAGCCGCAACTGGGTGAGCGCCAGGTTGTATCGCGCGCCGGGGTGCAGGGGATCTTGATCCACGGCAGCCTGGTGCGCCCGCAGAGCCTCGCTCATGCGGCCCAGATCCAGCAGCGCGTTGCCGCGGTTCGAGGCGGCGGCTCGGTGGCCAAGCCCCTCCGCTCGCTCGAATGTCTTCACCGCCTCGGCAAAGCGCCCCTCCGTATGGAGCAGAATACCCTGCATATTCACCGCTTCCGGTTGCTGCGGATCGCGCGCCAGGGCCCAGCGCAGCCAGCCCCATGCGCCGGCCAGGTCCTGCTCCGAGGCGCGAAACTGGCACCACGCAATTTGCGTCTCCAACTGGTCGGGATTGAGTGCAAGCGCCTTGCGCAGGTGCGCCTCAGCCTTATCCGGACGGCTGCGCTCCCGCTCCAGCATGGCCAGGTTGATCCAGCCGGCAACCAGGTCGGGGCGTAGTTCTACAGCTCTTTGCAGCGCAGCCTCGGCATAGATCTCACGGCCCTGCTCCCGCAGCAGGCTGCCCAAATTCATCCACGCCGCGGCAAAGTCCGGCCGCAGCACCAGCGCGCGCCGGAAGCGGGTTTCAGCCTCCTTCACCTTCCCCAGCCGGGCCTGCACAAACCCCAGCGCGAACTCAGCCTCCGGCAGTTTGGGACGCAGCGCCAGCGCCTTGCAGTAGCGCTCCATCGCTTCCTCATACCGGCCCATCACGGCCAGCGCATTTCCCAGCCCAAGGTGGGCAGCAACCATCGCCGGCCTGCGCCGCAATGCCATTTCGAAGTCGACGATCGCTTCCTCGGGCCGCCCTGCGGCAATCTTCAGCTCGCCCCAACCAAGCCGGGCCAGTTCGTTCATCCCATCCAGCCGAATGGCATGCGCGTAAGCTTGCTCCACCTGCTCGAAATGACCCGCAGCCTTGTATGCCTGTCCCAGCGTCACCCAGGCCGTTCCCATCCCCGGCGCAACCTCCACAGCCGCTAAGGCCATCTTTACGGCGGCGTCCGCCTGCCTGCTGGCAAGTGCCACCAGGCTCATGCCCACCAGCGCCTGTGCATGCCGCGGGTTCGTGGCGAGTATCCGCTGATATCCGAGCGCAACTTCGGTCAACCTGTCGGTCAAATCCCGTCCGGCCGGGTCTCTCTGCGCCTTGGTCCCTGCTGTCTGTGTTGTCATTGGAGATTTTGCGTTGGTCAGGAAGAACGCGCTCGCAGAGTGCGAACGCGAGCCCCAGGGCAATCGCCCTGCCTGCACGCTAAGCTGATTCGATGATCGGCTCAATCGAGAAATGGGAGCAATGCGCAGTCGACGAGTCGCAATTTCCCATTCTCATGCGCGTTTGCTTTTGGAACTTCGCAGAGACGGCGAGCAATGCGCGCCTTAAGTTGCCAAAGTGCTCCGTGCCCCGTCCTTTCCGCGGTCGCATCGCGGAGAGGGTGGGGAACCGCCAACCCAATCGCCCAAGTCGATCACCCCTAGTATGCGAGACCGTACGGGCCAGCTCTCAGCGCGCACTGTCGCGGGCCGCTCCCAGCACAAACTTAGCTGTGAGAGCCGCCTGCGATGAGTCGCCAACCCACACCGTATAAGCTCCCGGCTCAACCGCCCATTTCTTCTCCGCATTCCAGATGGCCAGTTCGTCCTGCGGCACCTCGAAGGTGATCGCCTTTGTCTCGCCCGGCTGCAGGCTCACACGGGAAAAGCCCTTCAACGAGCGTTCAGGAGTCTCCACGCTGCTCACGTCTTCGCGAACGTAGAGCTGCACAACCTGGTCCCCGGCCACTGCCCCTGTGTTAGCCACATTCACAGTTACGCGAACAGGCCCCTTGCCGGGTGCAGGTGTATCTACGTGCAAGCCGTCGAAGCGAAACGTCGTGTAGCTCAAGCCGAAGCCGAAGGGAAATACGGGCGTGTCGTCGCCGTCCACGTAGCGGTGATTCTTCGATGGATCGTAGTTATAGTAGTCAGGAAGCATGCCAATGCTGCGCGGAAACGTAACCGTCAGGTGGCCGCCAGGGTTGTTGTCTCCAAACAGAGTCATCGCCATGGCCTTGCCGCCAAACTCCCCCGGATACCATGCCTCAAGAATGGCGGGGACATGCTGCGCCGCCCACGCAATCGTGAGCGGGCGTCCGTTCTGCAGCAGAAGAACCACGGGCCTGCCCGTGCCGACAACAGCTTCCAGCAGCGCCTCCTGGTTATCCGGCAAATCGAGATTCGACCGGTCGGATCCTTCGCCGGAGATGCCCGTTCGCTCGCCGAGTGCGAGAATCACTGCCTCCGCGTCCTTAGCCTTCTCTGTCGCTTCGGCAATGTCTTTGCCGTCCGCATAGGAAAACACCGCATTCGGCGCCAGTGCCTGCAACTGCGAAAACAGGTCGTTGTGCGCAGCAGGATCAGGCTCGGGCGCGTAGTCGCCGTAGCGCGCCAACTTTGCATTCGGCCCGATGACCGCGATGCGTTTGAGATTCTTCGAAAGCGGCAGCAGATGATTCTCGTTCTTCAGCAGCGTCATCGACTGCAACGCCGACTCGAGCGACAGCTCGAGATGCGCCTGCGACCGATGTACTCGGGCATTCAGTGCAGGATCAATGAAGGGGTGGTCGAACAAGCCCAGCTCGAATTTCACCCGCAGCACATCGGAGACCGCGCGATCCAAATCCGCGGTCGACATCGACCCATCGCGAATCCCATCGATGATCGCACTCTGAAAGGTCTTGTGATCGAAATCGTAGAACTGCATGTCGACGCCGGAGTTGATAGCCAGCACAACCGCGTCTTTCGGTGTGGCTGCCACGCGATGCGCACCCGACAACCGCTCGATTGCGCCCAGGTCCGACAGCACGAAGCCCTTGAATCCCCACTCGCCGCGCAGAATCGTCTTCAGCAGATACGAGTCGGCCGTCACCGGGATGCCATCGATCTCGTGATACGCGGCCATGGTTCCCATCGCGTGCCCCTCGCGGAACGCCGGCTCGAATGACTTCAGCATCACGGAGCGCAATTCCCGCTCTCCGTAGTGTGCCGGCGAAGTATTGGTTCCCGACTCCGGTGAACCGTGCCCGGCAAAGTGCTTGGGCTCGGCAATGACCGTGTGGTCCGTGGCCAGTGAATCGCCCTGATAGCCCCGCACGTAAGCCAATCCCATCTGCCCGGTCAGGTACGGGTCCTCGCCGAAGTCCTCCTCCACTCTGCCCCAGCGCGGCTCGCGCGCCAGGTCGAGCACCGGCGCAAACAGCATGTCCACACCGGTTGCGCGTGCCTCGGCGGCAATGGCCGCACCCGTCTGCTTCGCCAGCTCGCGGTTCCACGTCGCCGCCAGGTTGATCTGCGCAGGGAAAACCGTCCCGGTCGAGAACCCGTGCAAGCCCTCCTCGGCAAACAGCGCAGGAATGCCGAGCCGCGTATGCCGCATCACCCACGCCTGGATGTCGTTGTTCAGCTCCGGCTGCCCGTATAGGTCGTGAATGCTACCCACGCCCAGGCTGCCCCACACCTTTTCAGCTTCGTCTGGGTTGAAGCCGTGCGCCTTGATTGCCTCCGCCGCCTTTTGCGCATCGTCCTGCTCCGAAGCCGAGACGCCGCGATACATATCGAGCTGCCGTGCCTTTTCCTCGACCGTCATCCGGCCGAGCAGGTCGCGTATACGCTGTTCTACCGGCAATCCTGCCTGCTTGTAAAGCGCGTCCGCTGGACCCACGACAGAGTCCTGCTGAGCCCCGGTCGAAACGGCCTGTGCTGCGCAGAGAATTGAAGCCCCAAGAGAAAGAAAGAGTTCAAAATGTTTCCCGCTAAAACTCACGCACCTACCCTCACTTGCCAAGTTGTTTTACAAAAAAGTCAGCCATCATGTGGTTAGCCTCCTGCGCTTCGGGCAGCATGGGGTCATACCAGAAGGCGTGCGTCAGGGCGTCGAAGACCACCAGGTGCGCATCCACGCCCGCGTTCAGGTATGCGCGATGCAGATTGACCGTGCCGCTCAGCAGCAGGTCGCGTCCGCTGGTGATGAACAGCGCCGGTGGCAGGCCGTGCAGATCGCCGAATATGGGCGAAAGCACCGGGTCCTTGGGATCGGTGGTTGTCGCGTACTCCGAATCGTGCACGCCGGGCTGCGGCAGATCGAGATGGCCCGTGAGCCCGCGCAGCGCATACATCGCCTGCGAGTCTCCTTCCCGCGCAAAGTCACCCATGCCGCTGAAGATGCCCAGCGCCGCCGGCTGCGGCAGGCCCAGTTGCTTCAGTTTCGCGGCCACCTCCGCGGTGAGGATTGCCCCGGCTGAGGTTCCGTAGATCACGATATGGTTCGGCTTATAGGTCTTCAACAGCTCTTTGTAGACGGCCACCGAGTCGTCTACCGCGGCGGGAAAGGGATGCTCCGGTGCCAGTCTGTAGAGAACGGCCACCACTTTGATGCGCGCGTAGCTGGCGATGGGAATCGACTCCGTATACGAACCGGAGTCGGAGTTGAAGCCGCCCCCATGCAGGTTCAGCAGCACCTTGTCCTTGTTGGCCTCCGGCAGCCCATCGGGCGTCACAATGTGCACGGGCACTCCGGCAATCGTGTCGTCAACCAGTGTGTTGGGACAAATGCGGGTCCACGCCACGCGGGCGCGGGCGGTATAAGCGTCCGTCATCTTGCGGCGGTCTTCCAGCGATTGAGGAGGTCCCTGGTCCGGCGCGGGATGGCCCAATGCCAGTTGCGCCTGCGGACTGATGGTCTGCGGCACCGGCACCACGCGCGTCACATGCGCTGTGCCCTGGTCGTCAATGTAGCTGGTGTTGCGATTGGGCGCATCGGCCGCTGTGGTAGGCTGTGGCGCGGTTGGGGCCGCGGGTTGCTGCGCCGTCAGCGCGGCAGTAGCCAGCAGGAATGCAAAGGCAGAAAAGCGAGGCATGGGGACAGGTTCCTCTCAGAAGAATTGGCCGATTTCGCGCTCGTTCGGCAGCAAACCGGCTGAACCCGTCCACAATAGCAGACAGCCCGCCGCAGACCGAAAAGGGGGAGTGGGTCATCTCGAAGAGTGCGGGCCTCACAGGCTGCAGAAATAGGCAAAGAAGAGGCACGGAGTGTCAGGGCACGACTTCACAGCTTGCGGAAGAACTCGAAACGGAGGGAGGCGGGGATTTCAACCCCCGCATAAAGCGAGCAGACTCAATGCGGGCTGCAGCCCCTGGAGGATGCCTCTTTAAACAGACCCACTCGGAAAGGAGAACGCGCCGAGCATGTCCTCCTTTCCCGTCCGCAAGAGCACCCGCGTTCTATCAATGCGGCAGAACCAACAGCCCGGCCTCCAGCAGCTTCTCTGTCAATCGGTCCACGGCCTGCGGGAATTTGTACGCGACCGTGCGCGCACTCATCCCCAGCAGCGTCGCCGCTTCAGCTTGCGTGTACTCCTGGATCGCAATCCGGTACAGCAGTTGACGATCGAGCGATCCAAGTTTATTCATGCAGGTCTCCACGTCGAGGACAAAGATGACCGCGTCCTCGAAGGTACGCACCGGGCGGCTGGATACCCATCCCCGGGCGATGGGCTCCCCCAGAATCGAAGGCGCTCTGCCCACCTGCATCGAGGCATACAGATACCGCCGCAGCATCTTCTCCGTGTGCCCCCGGTAAAATGCTAGGCTTTCGTCCGCCTCTGCCGCTTGCGTCTTCGCCGCCGGCTTAACTTCAGTTTGCGCCGCCAGGCTCGCGTTCGAGCTCTCCGTCTCTCCTTTCCACCCCTGCTGTGAATCGCTGTCTTCCCAAAAGGCCGGAAACTGCAGTGCCGCGCTCACTGCGCGCCTCCAATCTCCGTAGCCACCGCCCAAACCCTGGCCAGCACCTTTCGGGCCGGCCGTCCCGGCCGCTTGCGGCTCTCCGGCGATGGAAAGTCCTTCAGTTTTGTCTCACACGCCCTGCAGTACACACTGCCCTGGGTCTGGGCGCGGTACCAAAGACAGCCGCACCCTTCGCAAATCTTCAACTGCACGCGTAATTCCATGACGGATTCTCCCTATTCGAGCCAGCTCCCGTCGGCTTCTGTTGGCTGCTCCGCGGGGTAAAGAGAACCAGACTCCGCAACTCAGGTTTCTCATGTCCTGATGGGGGACTGCTGTCTTTGCTCTCTTGTTTTCGGTCATGCTCATTGCGCGCAGATCCTGGAATTCTCCGTCACTGGCTTCCCCAGGCAGCTTCTGCCTGGCGTCCTGGGGCACAAAATACGAACCGCAAGCTTCTTCGCAGGCGTTCAAAATCTTTCCGTCATGTTCATTAGCCGCTGAAGAGGACACAATTTCCCCCGCTCAGCCTTGCGGCAACGAACGTTCTGCGAATGATTCTCACAAGCCAGTGCAAGATTAAGTAAAGCCAATCTTGATAGGTGATTCTCTTGCGTCAATCTCCCCTGATAGTTTTCCGGCTTAGCGCTTTCTGATCCACGGGATTACGTTCAGAACATTGGCCAATCAACCCTGATAAGTTTTCCAGAAGCAAACGGAAACCATGCGCTTCCATTGCTGGTGGCAAATTTTCCACACATGAACTTTACGCAGATGCACGAGAGACTCCGCCTGGAACTGCTGCGCAGGATACAGAGGGGTACGCTCAGCGTCTCTTTGTTAGCCCGCCAGACCGGATTTGGCCAGCCCCACCTCTCCAATTTTCTCCACAATCGCCGCCAGCTTTCGCTGGAAGCCATCGACCGCGTGCTGGCCGCCCAGCACATGACAGCGGCAGACCTGCTGCCGGTGCTGCGCCAGCCCGGCGCCCTGCTGTCGGACGCGGAAGACAGCACCGTCCCGCTGGTCTCGCAGCACGCGGCGCTCTTTGAGCCTCATATCCGTCTCGCCGCCGTGCAGTCCATGCTGCATTTGCCTGCCGGTATTCTGCAGTCCATCCGCGCCCGGCCCTTGCACACACGCCGCGCCTGGGACCGCTTTGTGGTGGTGCGCATTCCGGCAGCCGACGCTCAGCCAATGGAGCCCCTGGTGCTCCCCGAAGCGCTGGTGCTCATCGATCGTCACTACAGCTCGCTCCAGCCCTACCGCCCCAGCCGGCCCAACCTCTACGCCGTGCGCCATGGAGCGCACCTGAACCTGCGCTACGTTGAATTTGTGGCCAACCGCCTCGTCCTTCGCCCCCACAATCTCACCTTCCCTGTGGACCTGATCGAGATCGACCCTGGCGAAGCCTTCGCCGACCTGCTTGTCGGCCGCGTAGCGCTGATCCTCAACGAAACCTGAAAACTGACTACGCCAGAATGCCGCCTGCAAGGCGCGCATGCGGAAGGTAATTGGAAATCAAAAGAGCGATGGACGGGTCGATCCTCCAAGCAGGGTTGCGCTCACGTTGGCAATGGTGTGTGTGCCCTCGGGGCCGCCCCAGGCAAATGCGAGAGACAGAACCGGGAGCCCGCCAGCGCGCAGGGTAAGGCCCACGGAAAAGCTGTGGGCAAGCTGGTTGAAATCGACGTCGTTGCGCGTGAGGGCGGCCTTGCCCTGGTCGGCGGAAAACATGAAGCCGACAGGGCCCCAGATGGAGTGTTCGAAGGCCTCCCGCAGGAGTAGTGCATTGGGCGCGCGGAAGCGGTAGTCGCTGTAGCTGGAGAGCCAGGAGTTGCCGTTGATGTCCGATCCGCCCAGGGTCGGCTGGTAATAGAAGGGCACGACGCTGCCGGCTGAGGCGATGGACTCGGTGATCAGCAGCCGCACTTCGACTGAGCCTTCGCGGTTGCGCTGGATGGCGGAGCACTTGGTCGCGCCGAGCGCGGCGGCGCACTCGTCCGGACCGTTGATGGACTTTGGGCCGTAGGAGCCCGAGTTGCGGTACAAAGGTATGGTGTGGTCGAGATCCGCGGTGAAGCGGCGGAACGAGTAGTGGCCGTTGGATGGAGCCTCATACTGCTGAAACTGAGCCAGGTAGTCAATTTGCAGATGATCGCTGAAGAGCGCCGGCTCCAGGCGGACGCCTTCGCCGAGTTGCGCAAATGCCGGTTGGGTAGCGAGGCCGGGCGCGGCGCCTTCGGCAAACACCTGCTCGATCGATGGGCTGGACTCGTGGTGGTTTCCGCGCACATCTACGAAGCGTCCGTTGACTTCTCCGAGCAAAGACGCGTTCAGGCCGTGCAACACGGGCACAATTGCGCTGGCGCCAGTGATGGTTTCGGTCATGCCGAAGACCGAAGCATTGGACTCCAGCGAGTTCGGGCCCAGGCCGTAAAAGAACAACTGGTCGAGCGAAATGGACTGCGCGTAGACATTGAAAACCGTGTAGGGATGCACGGCGAGGTTGGAGTGGGCCGGTTTGCCACCGCTCGTGGTGATGACCTTGATCTTTTCAATCGGCGTGTGGATGGCCTTGTAGTAGAAGCCGGCGCGCCATGAAGTGTTGTCGGTGACAATGGCGTCGGCGTCCCAGCTTGTGCGCCAATGCTCGTTGGGCGTGTAGTGGCCCACATACGCGCCGCCCGCGCCGAAGCCGTTTTGCGGAGCGATGCTGCCCACGGCGATATGCAGCGGGTGGTCGGTAAAGAAGAGTTCCGCGCATCCGAAGAATTTCTTCAGGGAGGGGTCTTCGCAGCTTTGCTTGAAGCGCTCGGATTCTCCTCGGAAGTCGGCGTGGGCCTGGCTCTCCTGGGCACGGATTACAGTGAGCGGCAACGCCAGGAGCGCAATGAAAATGGGGAGTTTTCGCATGGGCTCTCCTAGCTGGCTGGCTTGGGTCTTGGCTTTCTGCGGCGTTGGGGATGAAGAATCTTCGTCACGGCGGCAATATAGGACGCGGCTTCAGCCTCGGTTCGGATGTCTTCCGGACGGCGGCCGTCGCGCTTCTCTTTGGGAAGTCTGGCGCTTTCGGCGTGGGCAATGTGTTGCAACTGCGCCCGGATGAGACACCCGGCGGGCCGGTTTTTGTTGAATGCGGATGCGGGCGGCCTTGGCACACTCACAAATGTGACGTCGCCCCGTGAAGGCGGCGCAGCCTTCTTGGCGGTGGCGCGCTTGCGGCCCTTGGGCTGCTTCGCTTCACGTGCGGCGTCGATCATGGCAATTGCCTCCTGCGTTTTTAGTTGCCCTGACTGAAAACCACGCTGTCGGTGCGCATGGTGTCGAGCGAGAGCAGATCGAGAAAGGTGTGCGCTGCCTGTTCGCGCGGTGTGGCAGCGGGATAAGGACCGATGAAATGGCTGGTCAGAGTGGCGGGAATGGACGCATGTTCAAACACCCTGTCCGTACCCACGATTGTGCCCTTGGGAACCCACGGCGAGATTAGGATTGCGGGAACGCGGACGCCGAGACGGTCAAAGTTGAAGGTGTAATTGAGACCCGTAGCGGCAGGACCGGCCGAGTAGCCGTCGGGCGTACAGGCCGGCGGAGGAACATGGTCGAAGATGCCCCCGTGCTCGTCATACACCACCAGGAGCGCGGTGCTGGCCCAGAGCGCGGCGTTCGACTTGATTGCGTTGTAGACCGAGGCGATAAACAGTTCGCCGGCCTGCACGTTGTGGTCCGGATGCTGATCGGATGCCAGTTGCTCGCCGTCGTCGTTGTCGTGATCGCTGTAGTTGGGCTCGATGAAGCTGTAGTCGGACAAGGTGCCGGATTTGCAATCGTCCAGAAACTGGTCATAGGTGCCGAAGAGTTGGGGCTGGTGCTGCAGCAGGTTGACGACTTCCAGGCTGGAGCTCTGCTGATCGAAGTAGTAGAGCTTGGCGGTGTGCCCGGCGTCCTGCAGCCGCTCGTAGATGCTCTTGCCCTGAGGATAGAACACGCTCATGCCCACCTGGCCGAACGAGGTGCCGTAGTGCGCGAAGGCGCGGTTGCAAAGGGTGGGCCCGGGAATGGAGGCAAACCAGCGATTGAAGACAGCGAAGTTGAGAGCCAGCGTGGTGAGAACGGGCAACTTTTCCTGGGGAAAGTAGTACATGATTTTTTGCGAGTGCGCCACGTCCTGCTGCTGCTGGAAGTAGTTCTGGACGAAGCCCTGCATGCTGGCGACGCGCGGATTGCTCTGGTCCCCATTGAAGATTTGCTGGTCGACGGCGGGGAAGGCGTGGTCGGGGTCGGGATCCAGCTGGCTTTGAAACTCGGCCAATGGCTGGACAAGAACCTGGTTGCCCTGCGTGTCGGGGTTCCACTGCGTCCCGTCCACTCCGTCAATCTGAGCGTTTACCGCCTTCAACGACCCCAGCATGTGGTCGAAGGAGCGGTTTTCCATCATGAGCACGACAATATGTTTCAAGGCATCGAGACCTGGAGGCATAGTGCTGCACCTTTCGTCTGCGCCGGCTGGGGATTCGCAGTCCAGGAGTCCCAAATTGACAGCAATCTTGCGTCAATTCCGGACTTGCCGATTCATCGGATCGTGTAGCGCGAGGAAACCGTGGGGACCGGCCGGGGGATTGCGCCCAATTGTATTACTTAACGCTCGCAGCGGGAGATTTCCTTTTCGCCGTTTGGGGGGAGGCTGTCGACATCCGCCTGTCGCGCCTGTTCGTTTCCCGCTCGCACCCTACTTCCAATTCCCCATCAGCACAAACGGCGGCGGGTGGCTCACCCTTTCCCCGCCAATAAACTGGGGGCCCCATCTTTCGCTTCTTTCTAGCGAAAGGTTGGATGCCACGAACTTCAGCCGCCTGCCTCCATCCAGCCTCAGATTAATTTCGGCAAATGCCCATTGCGCAAGATGAATGACAAAAGCGTGCCAAGATGCGATTTCAATCAGCAAACTCCGCACGGCGCCAGCATCCGCGCGCAATTCAACCAAAACGAAATAAAGCTGAGTCTGGCCAAATGGCCAGACTCAGCTTTATTTCTCACCTCACCCCTCGTGCGTCGAGTCCGGATTATCGAATCGCGTAAACCGCGAGATGAAGTTCAAATACACCGTTCCCGTCGGCCCGTTGCGCTGCTTGGCCAGAATGATCTCCGACTTGGCCCGGTCGGCGTCGGACATCTCCTCGTCGCGGTTGTAGTAGGCCTCGCGATGGATGAAAGCCACCACGTCGGCGTCTTGTTCGATCGATCCCGATTCGCGCAGGTCGCTCAGCATGGGCCGCTTGTCGTCGCCCCTGCGCTCGCTGGCGCGGGAGAGCTGCGACAGGGCCACCACCGGCACATCCAGTTCCTTGGCCAGGGCCTTCAGTCCGCGCGAGATGGCCGAGACCTCCTGTGTGCGGTTCTCGTAGCCCTTCTTGCCGTTCGACGGCAGCGTGGCCGACATCAGCTGCAGGTAGTCCACCATGATCAGGTCTAGGCCGCCGTTGTTCTGTTTCAGCCGCCGCGCTTTGGCCCGCATCTCGGCCAGTGAGATGCCGGCCGAGTCGTCGATGAACATGCGCGCCTCCACCAGTTGGCCCAGTGCATTCTGCAGCTTGTCGTGGTCTTCCCGTCCCAGAAAGCCGGTCTGCAGCTTGCGCTGGTCCACCCAGGCCTGCGAGGCCAGCATGCGACGCAGCAGCGACTCCTTGCTCATTTCCAAACTGAACACAGCCACAATGGCATGGTGATTCACCGCAGCATTCTGCGCGATATTGATGGCCAGGGCCGTCTTGCCCATCGAAGGCCGCGCCGCAAGGATGATCAACTCGCCCTTCTGCAGGCCGCTGGTCATGCGGTCCAGCTCGGTGAAATCCGTCGCCAGGCCGGTCACTTCCCGGCTCTGCTTGTACAGGTTGTCGATCGAGCCGAAGGAGTGCTGGACGATTTGGTCGAGCGATTGGAAGCCGTGGGTGATGCCCTTCTCGCTTACTTCCATCAGCTGCGCTTCGGCCGCGCCCAGCACATCCAGGGCTGATTCGGACTGGTCGGCCGCCCGCGCAATCGCCATCGAGCAGATGCCCATCAGCTTGCGCAGCAGGCTCTTGTCCTTGACGATGCGGATGTACTCCTCGATCACCGGCCGGCGCGGCAATCCCTCCGTGAGAGAGGCCAGATAAGCCACGCCGCCCACCGCCTCAATCTCCTTGTAGCGCGCCAGTTCGTGCGACAAGGTGACAATGTCCACCGCGCGCTGCTCGCTCATTAACTCGCTCATGCGCAGAAAGATACGGCGATGCGAGTCCAAGGCGAAGTCTTCCGAGTCGAGCTTTTCGGCGGCTTCCGAGTGAGCCGCATTGTCCAGCAGAATGGCGCCGAGAATGGTCTTCTCGGCCTCCACATTCGCGGGCATTCCTTGGTCCAGAGTCAGATCGGGGATGGTGGCCATAGAAGAGAAGTTTAGGCCGAGGGCGGGCAGGCCGAGAAGAACGCATAATTAGGAAAAAGCGGAAAAGGCGTCAAGAATAGCAAAGCCGCACCGAATAAGCCGAGTATGTGCGGCTCAATGAATCAGATGCAGCGCCTGTGCCCCGCCGTGGACCGCGTCAGCCACCAGGCGCCTATCGAAGGTGGCAAACTTGCCGTCGTGCGCAGCGGCGAGCGCAAGCAGGTAGGTGTCCGTAACCTGCGTTGAATCCAACAGCCGGCCGGTATCCACCAGCTTGCCGTCGAACAAAGTCACGTCATCGGGCCAGTATTCATGACCGCCCAGCGCCAGGAAGATCGACAGAATCTCGGCCACCGCCGCGGGGTTGCCCGGCGAGTTCGGATAGCGGGCCGCCCCCACGATGCGCAGAACGCCGTTTTGCGTGAGCGGGCAGGTGGCCCATGCCTGCTTCCCTGTTGCAGCAAACCAGTTGTGGGCTCGGTCGTGCTGTACGTGCGCCGGATCGATGAGTGCTATAAGCACATTCACGTCAAGCAGATAGCGGATCACTGGAGCTCTTCCTGAAGCCGCCGGACAAGCTCCGAGGTGACCCTGGGAGCACCGGGCCGAACTGGCAGCAGGGGGACGCCGTTACGGGTCGGATGGGCGGATAGAGCCGGCCGGAGAGCTTGCCGGGCCAGCGACGAGAGAACCTCGCCAACGCTCTTGCGCTCCATAGCGGCTATCTCTTTGGCGGCAGCCAGAACATCGTCGTCGATGGCAAGAGTCGTGCGCATGCGTCCTCTCCGAAAAGCATCAAACATCAATCATCATACATCAACACCTTGTTTCTAGGAGAACTGGCTTGATTATAGCCATAAATTATGGCTATAATTTTCGGTATGGAAGTCAGCACCGCAGAAGCGAAAAACCGGCTGCCGGAGTTGATCCGCATGGTGGAGGGGGGCGAACAGGTGGTCATCACCCGCCACGGCCGTCCTGTGGCCCAGCTCGGTCCCGCGCCAAAGCCGGCGCGCAAAGTGATCTTCGATGGCATGAAGGGCCGAATCCGTCTTTTGCCCGGTTGCGACGATCCCATCACAGAAGAAGAACTCCTGGGTGAGGACCAGTGAGCGACGAGGTTCCTGCACGCGGTTATCTGCTCGACACGCACACAGCGATCTTCTCCATGTCGCAATCCAAGTCCCTTTCTGCGACGGCAAAAGCCGCGATCGCATCCGGATCCAACTTCCTCAGCGTCGTCTCCTACTGGGAGGTCATGGTCAAGAGCATGAAGGGGACGCTGGACGTCGGCGACCCGCGCATCTGGTGGCAGGAAGCCCTTGAGCAACTGGCCGCAACCGCTCTGCCCCTCCGGCCAGAGCACGTCGCCGCGGTACACGGCCTGCCGCCGATCCATAAGGACCCCATCGACCGCGTGCTGATCGCGCAGGCGACGGTGGAAGGCTTATCGCTGGTAACTGCCGACGCCGAGGTTGCGCGCTATGCGTCGAAGAGGTTGCGAGTAATTCGATAAGGAATTCGCCTGGCTCTTACTCCGTCGGTTTCCAGCGCAGGATGGGCTTCCTCGCCGCCTGCACCTCGTCGAGCCTTGAAACCCTTGTCGAGTGTGGTGCAGTTTTAACCAGTTCCGGATTCTCCTCGACTTCCCGGGCGATTGAACGCATCGACTCGATGAACAGGTCCAGTTCCTCCAGCGACTCGCTTTCCGTCGGCTCGATCATCATGGCACCGTGCACGATCAGCGGGAAGCTCACCGTGTAGGGGTGGAATCCGTAGTCGATCAGCCGCTTGGCAATGTCGCCCGTCTTCACGCCTTTGGCCGCCTGGCGCTTGTCGCTGAAGACCACCTCGTGCATCGACGGGGTTTTGTAGGGCAGCTCGTAATAGTCCTCGAGTTTGGCGCGGATGTAATTGGCGTTGAGCACCGCGTCTTCGGTGGTCTGCCGCAAGCCGTCGGGCCCGTTGGCCAGGATGTACGCCAGCGCGCGGATAAACATGCCGGTATTCCCGAAGAAAGCGCGGACGCGCCCCACCGATTGAGGGCGGTCGTAATTCCAGTGCATCGCGCCGTCCTCCTTTTTGACCAGGACGGGAATCGGTAGAAACGGCTCCAGGAACGCCTTGCACGCCACCGGTCCCGAGCCGGGTCCGCCGCCGCCGTGGGGCGTGGAGAAAGTCTTGTGCAGGTTCAGGTGCATCACGTCCACGCCGAAGTCGCCCGGCCGCGCTTTGCCCACCAGCGCGTTCATATTGGCGCCATCCATATAGAGCAGCGCGCCTTTGGCGTGGAGGATCTTCGCGATCTCGGCGATCTGGCTTTCGAAAACACCGATGGTCGAGGGGTTGGTGAGCATTAGCGCGGCAGTCTCTTCGTCCACCTGGCGCGCGAGAGCTTCCAGATCGATGCCGCCCTCCGCATTCGACTTGAGATTCTCCACCTGGTAGCCGCAGATCGCAGCCGTTGCAGGGTTGGTCCCGTGCGCCGAGTCCGGAATGAGAACCTTCTTGCGCGGATTTCCCTGCGACTCGTGCCACGCGCGCGTCAACAAGATCCCAGTGAATTCGCCGTGCGCGCCCGCGGCCGGCTGCAGCGTGATCGCGTCCATGCCGGTGATCTCGATCAGGCAGCGTTGCAGCAGATCAATCACCTCAAGCTGTCCCTGGGAAAGATGGTCGGGCCGGTAGGGATGCGCGTCCGCAAGGCCCTCGATGCGCGCCACCCACTCGTTCACGCGCGGGTTGTACTTCATGGTGCACGAGCCGAGCGGGTACATGCCCAGATCGATGGCGTAGTTCCACGTCGAGAGCCGCGTGAAGTGGCGAATGATCTCGATTTCGCTCAGTTCCGGCAGCTCGGCTGCTCTATCGCGCCTGGCGGCGCCCAGCAGCGTGGTCGGGTCAACGGCGGGCACATCCAGCGGAGGCAACTTATAAGCACATTTGCCGGGCGAGGATTTCTCAAAGACCAGCGCCTCGTTCTGCGTCTGGTGGGGGCGGACTTTGCCCAGTGTGCGGGAGCCTGCAGGGGTATTCGCGGTCGTGGTCATTATGCCTCCACCGGTACGGCAGCCAGCAATTTGGCTGCGGTGTCGATGCGCTCGCGGGGCATGATTTCGGTCACGCACCAGAGTGTGGAATTCTTCAGCTCGGGATACCAGCGGCTCAGATCGATGCCGCCGACGATTCTGTCGCCGCGCAGGCGCTGGCTCCATGCCGCCGGCGGTTCCTCCGTGTGAAGTACGAACTCGTTGAAGCGCGGAGCGCCTTTGAAGAGCAGCTTTGCGCCGGGTTGTGCGCTCAGTGTCTGAGCCGCGTATTCGGTCTTCGCCAGGTTGTGTTCCGCCAGCTCGCGAATGCCTTCCTTCCCATAAATCGTCAGGAAGATGGTAGCCATCAGCGCCACCAGCGCTTGATTGGTGCAGATATTGGATGTGGCCTTCTCGCGCCGGATGTGCTGCTCGCGCGTGGAAAGCGTCAGCACAAAGCCGCGGTACCCATTCGAGTCCACGGTCTGTCCCACCAGGCGCCCCGGCATCTGGCGCAGATACTGCTCCTTGGCCGCAATGACGCCGCAGAACGGGCCGCCATAGCTCAAGGGCACGCCAAAGGACTGCGCTTCCATGCTGACAATGTCCGCCTCAACCGGCGGACGGACGATGCCAAGCGACACAGCCTCGGCAATCGACACAATAAGCAGAGCGCCCTTGGCACGCGCAATCGCTGCGATGGCTGGAATGTCTTCAACAACGCCGAAGAAGTTGGGGCTCTGCACCAGCACGGCGGCGGTCTCTTGAGTAATTTGCGCGTCAAGCGCCGCCAAATCGACGCGGCCCGTTTCCTGGTCGTAAGGAACCAGTGTCGTAGGCAGGTTCTGGTACTTCGTATAGGTGGCCAGCACCTCGCGGTACTCGGGATGGACAGTCGACGCGACCACAGCCTTGTGCCGCCCGGTAACGCGAACGGCCATCATCACCGCTTCTGCGGCACCTGTAGAGCCGTCGTACATACTGGCGTTCGCCACGTCCATGCCGGTCAACTCGGCAATCATGGTCTGGAACTCGAAGATGGCCTGCAGCGTGCCCTGGGTGATCTCAGCCTGGTAAGGCGTGTAGCTGGTAAGAAACTCCCCGCGCTGCACCATGGCGTCGATAACGATGGGACGGTAATGGCGATACGCGCCGGCGCCCAGAAAGCTGGAGTGCTTGGCGGGATACCGCGCGCCGGCGGCGCGAAAATAGTCGATGATCTCACTCTCGCCGTGCTGGCGCGGGACGTCGAGGTCGCGCTCGAGCCGGTACTCGGCGGGAATCACGGAGAAGAGATCGTCGATGGAGTCAGCGCCGATCTCGGCGAGCATTTGCCGGCGTTCGGCAGGCGATTTGGGCAGGTAGCGCATTGCGGGTCCTTTGGACCAGAGATCAGGGGTCAGCGATCAGAGATCAGTTTTCTGTTGTTAGGTCATTGCCTCGAGTCTCCCGCGTCGCGGCAGGAAGACTGGAGACCGAAGAGTTTTGCGGTTGGGGCCAGTTGGCCGTTTCATCACGACTCAGGATCGGAGATTGATCTCTGATCTCTGAAAACTGATCTCTGCCTCTCAGCTCCCCGTCTCTTCCGAAATAAACGCCTGGTAAGCCGCCGCGTCGAGCAGTTTCTCGAACTCGGCCGGATCGCTGAGCTGAACCTTGATGATCCAGGCCGTGTGCGGTGCTTCGTTGATCTTGTCGGGAGAGTTCTTGAGCTCGTCGTTAGTCGCGGTAACGGTCCCGGTGACGGGCGAGTAAAGATCGCTGACCGCCTTCACGCTTTCAACCGATCCAAAGACTGCATTGGCGGTCACAGGGTCGCCGACTTTGGGCACGTCCACATAGACAATGTCGCCCAGGGAGTTCTGCGCGTAGTCGGTGATTCCAACGGTGCCAATGGAGCCATCGAGCTGAATCCACTCATGTTCGCGCGTATAGCGGTAATTCTCCGGGTAAGCCATTCGGTCTTCTCCTTGAAAAAGTAGTGTACGGCGGCGGGCGGGGTTGGGAAAACTGTGGAACCTGTGGCCTTTGGCGGACCCACAATTATGCGGTGAAGCCCGCGTACGGTTCGAGTGGAACCACTGCCTCGAGCTCCAGCATCCCAGCCCGGTAAATCGGCAGACTTTCAACCGCGGCGCGCACATCGGATTCGCTGGCAGCCTCCCACACAATGGCCGCGCCGGGCGTGTCGCCGCGCCT
Source organism: uncultured Occallatibacter sp. (assembly GCA_964445025.1). Lineage (GTDB taxonomy): Bacteria > Acidobacteriota > Terriglobia > Terriglobales > Acidobacteriaceae > Telmatobacter. The sequence goes on from CAYUJM010000040.1 coordinate 20,520, forward strand.
CCATACCTGGCGAAGAATGCCGGAAGCGTAGAGAGCCTTCACGCGCTGCCCCTCCCGGGCGATTAGCTCGGGGGTGAAGGCTTCTGGCGGGAATTGGTCGGTGCGTCGGCGCGAAAGGGTCAAGAACTGCATACTTCGATTGTAAATATAGAGCGGCCGGTATCCATCTTATGGCCATTCAGATGGTCGAGCGCCCGATCAGGCGGCTTCCAAAGCGTGTTCCGACGCAAGCTTGCGGAAATCAATCAGCAGCTTGGCGCGCCAGCGCACAATCATGCCGAAGGCGAGGATAAAGAACAACCCAGCGGACTGCTGAACGGTGAGGATGGTGTCGAAGTAGCCGCGCGCCAGGAAGCGGATGGCGGCAAGCACGAAAAGCACCACCAGAAACGCGCTGGAGCGCTTCATCATGATGGCGTCTCCCATGCGGATGAGGCGCGTGGTAAGCAGCAGCGGATAAGCCAGCGCCACAGCCCCGATGAGGAAGGCCGCGCCTGCCCAGGCCCACGGAATACGGAACGCCGGAACAAGAAACATGCTGAATCCGGTAGCCATCCCGAGGGGCGGAATGATGATCTTCCGCAGCGAAACCGCACTGCGAACTTCGCGCAGACGCCACGTAGTGACGGCGACAAGTCCGGCCAGCGAGACGACAATCGAGGTTCCCGGGGGAAGCTGCATGCTGCAACCATTCTAAGCCAATCTGCATTCCGGCGGGATCGTACACCCTCAGGCCTCAAAAGCGCGACCCGGCGCCCGGTGGTTCCCTAGTCCCTAATCCCTATACCCTGTTCTCCCCTATTTGTCGAAGAACTCCCCATGCCCGCCATTGGCCCACGGATCGTAGTACGCCGCAAAGTTGGCGCGGTTCTTCACGCTGGGGTGGTTGTAGAGCCAGAACTCGATGAATGGGCTGGGATTGGGGTCTTCCAGCCAGGCCTCTCCCAGAGCCTGGAAGCTGGCCACTGCGGTCTTTTGCGGGTCAGCGACCAGCCCGTGAATAGCCTCCTGGCCGTAGACGTCGGCCTGGTGCTCGAAGTGGCGGCTGGCGGCATTTTCCGCCGGCTCAAGCACGAATCCAGCCACGCTGGCAACGAAGAGCAGCAAAACGAAGCCGGCACGGCTGGAGAGGGTGTCGACTCGCCAGCGCGGGCCCGCGCGGCGCACCAGACAGGCGGCGAAGCCGGCACAGGCCCAAAAAACGAAGAACAGCGCACAGGCCGTGAGGGCAAGGCCTTTCGGTATGTGATGGAGTACGTAATGCCCGCTCTCGTGGCCGAAGATGAAAAGGATTTCGTCGTCCGGAATGCGGCCGGCCGTGGTATCCCACACCACAATGCGCTTGGTAGCGCCCATGCCGCTCACATAGGCGTTCAATCCGTTGGTCTTTACGCTCGCATCCATAAGGAACATGCGCTCCGGCGGAATATTCGTCCCGGTGCGCGCAACCACCCTCTCAAGCTCGGTGACCAGGGCGGGATGGTTCTTCGCGAGCGGCTCGTAACGGTTGAAGATAGGTTCGAGCAGCGGTTCGCCGAAGACCGAGAGCACCGTGAGCGGCAGCGCAACAACCCAGGCCGCAAACCAGTAGCGCCGCGGCCAGCGCCCGACAATCCAGTTGAAGAGCAGCAGCACTGGCGCGCCGATGACAAGAGTGAGGCCAAGAGATTTGCCCATATCCAGCAGCCAACTGCCCCAACCCTGGACGCTGATCCCGTAACTGAGGCTCACGTGGTGCGCATAAAGGCTCAGTGGCAGATCGGCCAGCGTATTGAGCACCAGCAGAACCGCAAAAAAGACCAGCCCCTGCAGCCATCCGCGCCGGACGATGCGTCCCGCCCAGGCCTCCAGCGCAGTGGCCGTGCGCGTGGCAAGCAGGAGCCACAGAAACACAACGCCCCAGACCGATCCTGCGATCTCCAGAATGTTGCGGATGCGGTTAAGCTTCACAGCCTTGGCCAGTTTGTCCGGCGAGAGGGTGTAGGCCTGCGGCATGGCGGGCTGCGCCTGAGATTGGGTCGCGGCCGCATGAGGCGCGGTCTGGGCAGCGATGGGGCTCGCAGCGAAAGCGGGAAAAAGGACCAGAAAACAGAGCGCTGGAACGAAACAGCGGAGAAAACGCATGCGGGACCGCCCTCGACAGTAGCTTACTCTGAGAGAATCGTACGTGAAGATCACTTGAACTGAGCATCTCCAACCTATGACAATCATCCCTTCTGCCGCCGGGGGGCGGCGTGGTTCCTGGCGTGGCATGCGCTCCGGCTTGTGTGCCGCCTTGGCATTGAGCGCTGTTGTCCTCCTGCTGCCTTCCGCCGCCACCGCGCAAGCAACCGGTGCGCCCGTGTTGCTGGATGCGATGACGACCGAACTGCACCGTGCCTTCGCCGCGCTCGGCAAGACCGCCGTGGCAGGGGACGACAAGCAGTTGCCGCCTTACTTTCTCAGCTACTCGGTGAGCGATGCCAGCTTCGTGGGAATCCGCGCGCAGTACGGGGCGGTTGTAGACAGCTCGTCCAACCATGTGCGCGTGGCCGACGTGCAGGTGCGGCTGGGCAGCCCCTTGTTGGACAACACGCACGGCACCCATCGCGGCTCGGCCGTCAATAGCATGGAGTTGCCGTTGACCGACGACCGTGTGGCGCTGGAGCGCACTCTCTGGCTGGCCACCAACGCCGGTTATGGGAACGCGCTCGACAATTATCTGCGCGTCAAGACCGAGGCCCAGGTCCGCGCCAAGGAAGAGGACTCGTCGCCCGACTTCAGCCGGGAGGCACCACAGACTCACATCGGCAAGCCCGCACCTCCCGTTGTAGTGGACAAAGCCGCCTGGGAGCAGCGGGTGACGGAGCTCTCGAAGATCTTCCGTGAATATCCGGATGTGTACCAGAACGTAGTCATGCTCAACGTGCAGAACGAGACTGACTACTTTGCATCGTCGGAGGGTTCGCAAATTGTTGCGCCGCACCAGTCGGCGCGCCTGGTGGTCTTCGCCGTAACCCGCGCGGACGATGGCATGGATATGTTCCGGGCTCAGACCTTTGAGGCGGAGACGGTAGCAGGACTTCCCGCCCAACCGGAACTGGAAGCAGCCATGCGCGAGTTAGGCAAGAGCCTTGAAGCACTGCGCAAGGCCCCGCTCACCGAGCCCTTCGATGGGCCGGCCATTCTCAGCGGGCGCGCTGCCGCAGTCTTCTTCCATGAGGTGCTGGGGCATCGCCTTGAAGGCCAGCGCCAGCGCGGCGACGAGGAGGGACAGACCTTTACCAAGGACATCGGCAAGGAAGTTCTGCCGACATTTCTCTCCGTGTCCGACGACCCCACGCGCACCAGATTTGACGGCACCTGGCTGAGCGGCAGCTATGAGTACGACGACGAAGGCCAGAAGGCCCGCAAGGTAGACCTGATCGACGATGGAGTGCTGAAGACGTTTCTCATGTCGCGCCTGCCCATCGCCAGCTTTGCCGACTCAAACGGTCACGGCCGCGCGCAGACCGGGCGCATGCCCACAGGACGCCAGGGCAACCTCATCGTGACCTCGACCAGGGCCGAGCCGGAGAGCGAACTGCGGAAACAGTTGATTGAAGAAGCCAGGAAGCAGGGCAAGCCATACGGCCTTTACTTCGAGGACATCTCTTCCGGATTCGCCGTCACGCAGCGCAGCTCGCCGCAGGCGTTTCAGGTGATCCCGCTGGTGGTATATCGCGTATATGTCGATGGCCGCCCCGATGAGTTGGTGCGTGGAGTGAGCATTGTGGGCACGCCGCAGGCCGCGTTGAAGCGCATTCTGGCTACCAGCGACAAGAGCGAAGTCTTTAACGGCGAGTGCGGCGCGGAGTCCGGTACGGTTCCCGTGAGTGCAGTCGCTCCCGCAATGCTGGTGAGCGAGATGGAAACGCAAAAGCAGGCGCAGGGCTCGGCTCGTCCGCCGATCCTGCCGATACCTCAATAGGGACTAAGAGACTAGGTCAATGGCCGCTTGTTTTTGTACTTGCTCCGTGCCCCATCCTTTCGCCTTTTTCCAGGCGAAAGGGTGGGAAACCGCGAACCCTAAAGTGCGAAATTACGCGGTCGAAGACCTAGGGGCTCAGGAGTGGCAGGCTGCACAGGACCTCCTTGCGACAGCGATTTGGGAAGGCTTTGTGTCAGGGCACGACTTGAGTCGTACCGAAATTGCGGTCAAGAGAACGTGGGCTTTAGCCCCTGAGGGAATGTGGATTCGAGGCATGGAGGCGCGGTGAATTTAATTCGTCCTGTTTCAATATTGGCTGGTTTTGGATTGCTTGCCATCTGTACGTTTGCCCCTGCGCAGCCCTCCCGCGCCGATGCCGAGAAAGACCCGGTGCTCAAAGCCATGCTCACCGAGCTTGACCGCAGCATGAACCAGCTCCAGCTCTCCGGATTCGCCAAGCCATTCTTCATCCAGTACCGAATTGAAGACGTGGAGGACTACCAGACCAAGGCCGAGTTCGGCGCGACCGAAGGCGGCAACCGCACCCGCCAGCGCATTGCGCGCATCACCGTGCGCGTGGGCGACTACAAGACCGACAGTTCCGGCGGGCGCGGAGACGGCGCTCTGGAGCTCACTGCGCTCAACGACGACCCGATCGCGATTCGGACCGCATTGTGGACGGCGACCGACCAGGCCTACAAAAGCGCTCTCGCAGCCTATGCGCAGAAGCAGGCAGAGTTGAAGCAGGTGCAGACGCCGCCGCAGGCAGACGACTTCAGCAAGGAGACGCCGGTCGTTTCCCTCGCCGAGCCCGGCACTCTCAAGCTGGATCAAGCAGCGTGGTCGGAGCGCATCGCGCGGGCCAGCGGGCTCTACCGCACCGAGCCTTCAGTCAAGGCGAACGAACGCGATCTGGAGTACTCGACGGCCAACTTTCATGCGCGGGTCACCACCACCTGGCTCGTTAACAGCGAAGGCGCGATCGTGCGCAAGTCGGATGCCGAATATCAGGAAGGCGTCGGCGTAGGAACGCAGGCGGCTGATGGCATGCGCCTGGACCGCTCTTACGCATCGACGGGCACTTCGCTGCAGGAACTCGATGCGGAAGATGTCTTCTCGAAGCACACCGTCGGTCTGATTGCCTCGCTCGCCGATTTGCGCAAGGCGCCGCTCGTCGAAGAGGAGTACCATGGGCCGGTCCTGCTGAGCTCCGACGCGAGCGCCGACACCATGCGGACGCTGCTGGCGAGTTCCGTCACCGCCACGCGGCCCAGAATGGGCACCGAGGCGCGCACCAATGGGCCGTTCGCGTCGAGCTTTCACGCCCGCGTCCTGCCCGATTTTATGGATGTGGTCGACGACCCAGCCCTGAAGACCTACGGCGGCAAGGGCCTGGTGGGCGCGTACGACGTGGACGACGAGGGCGTGCGAGCGCAGGTGGTAAATCTGGTCACGGGGGGCAGGCTCGAGAACTACCTGGTCGGGCGCGAGCCGGTGAAGGATCTTCCGCAATCGAATGGCCACGGGCGTGCCGGAGTAACCGGTTCGCCGCGTCCCTCCATCGGAGTTTTGAAGGTGACAGCGCAGGATGGCCTCTCCGACGACGCGCTGAACAAGAAGCTGCTCGACCTGGCCAAGGATCGCGAACTGAAGAGCGTCTACTATGTGGAGACGCTTGGCGGCGAGGCGCCCCGCCTGCTCTACCGCGTCAGCCCTGACGGCACGCGCGAACTGGTGCGCGGCGCCGAGTTGGGCGACCTGGATCAGCGCGCCCTGCGCTCCAGCGTCGAAGCAGCGGGCAAGGATCTTTTTGTGGCCAACTTCTTTGGCGATGTGCCGCAGACCGTGCTCGCGCCGGCCCTGCTGTTGGACGACGTCACCGTCAAGCGGGCCAATGAGAAGAACGACAAGCTGCCCTTCTATCCGCCGCCGCAGTAGGGCTCAGTTGCTCGCATCCCCGAAGAAAAAGCAGCCCACTTCAATTCCAGGAAGTGCTAGCGAACTCGGAACCTGCTCCAGGGCAACGGAGTTTCTACCCTCGGTCAGGCAAAGAGGCGGAGGTCAAGGGCTGGGTCCTCACAAGGCCCGCCGGACTCACGCTCCGCATGCCCGCAATCCGGACTTCGGAGAGCGAAATTGCCTCTGGTCCGAGACAGAAGCTATGCGCAGATGTAACCTTGAATCCATCCCCAAGGCCTCAAGGTAAATCCTGGTTTCATTCCCTGCATGGAGGTGTAACCAATGTTCAAGTCCATCGTCGTTGTCGTCGGCTGTTACCTGCTCTCGATTGTCCTTGTCCTGGCCACCGACCCGCTGCTCTCGCTCCTGTTTCCGGGCGACTTCGCCAAGGGCCGCGTCCCTTCAAATCATGCTTTGATGGCCAGCACCGCATTGTTCGTGGTGGTCTCGATCCTCTGCGCCTGGCTCTGCGCACGCCTGGCCCCGCGCAGCGCAGGGCGCCATGTGCTCTGGTTCTTCATCATTGGAGAAGTGATGGGCATTGGCGCAACCATTCCCAACTGGAGCAAGGACTGGCCGCACTGGTACTGGTTATCGTGGCTCCTCACCTGGCCGGTGAGCTGCTGGATCGGCCTGAAGGCTGGCGGCCGTAGAGCTGGATCGTCTGCCGCGTGAGTTCTGAATCGCCAGACGCGTCGCGGCGTCGCCTGTTTCCTTGCTCCCGGTATCCCACTGGGGAAGATTGGAGTTGCCTTGAAGCAAATCTCCGCAGCCTCCGTGCGAGCGGCCATCAGTCCAGCCGGGTGAGAAACGCTTCTGCCAATGCCTCGCCGGGGTGCAGGTGGCTGGCAATGAATTCGGCCTGCTCCCGGTTGTCACCCTGGGGACGGATGCGAACCCAGTAGCTATCCTGGCCCGGAAACTCGATCACGTTGGAGGTTGGATACCTGCGCAGCAGCTCGCTTTTCAGCTTTTCGGCCTCGTGCTCTGACTTAAAGGCCCCGATCTGCACGCACCACCGTCCGCCTGTCTCGATGGGCTTGGGAGTCTGATACACATCGAGGCGCACCTCTGCCGTGCCCACGCGGTAAATGCCCGTGGCCTTGGCCGAGGCAATTGTTAAATCGACGATTCTGCCATCCACAAACGGGCCTCGGTCTGTGATGCGCATGGCCGCGGACTGCCCCGTCTTCAGGTTGGTGACGGTGACCAGCGAACCCATGGGGAGTGTGCGATGCGCTGCCGTGAAGGCGCTGTCGTCAAACACCTGGCCGTTGGCGGCTTTGCGGCCTTTGTAGGGCGCTGTGTACCAGGTTGCCAGGCCCAATTCGCTGGTAATCGGCCGATGAGTATTGATGAAGTCCAGGTCCTCGTCGCTCACACCTCCCGGCGGCACAGGCGTAATGGGAATGCGCGCTGGCGGCAGCGGCGCCTGCGGCGGCTCTTCATAGGACTGCGTCTGTTGTGTAGGTGACGGAGCTGTTTGCTGCGCCGGCGGCTGGACCTGCTGCTTGTGATGCCCGCAGCCTGCCACAATCACCAATGTCAGTGATAGGAGCGCCGCCAACAGAGTCCATCGCGGCCGCCTGCTCGGAAGTACGGCATGGCCCATTTGAAGAATCTCGCACATCAGGCGCGCGGGTCCTTGGGAGGATTGGACGGTGGCGGAGCCTGCTGGTTATCCAGACGATCGGCAAAGTTGCGCAGCGTGTTGGCTATGTTGCGCAGCGCGGAGATCGATTCGGTTCGCACCTGCGGAATGACGGCGTCGTTCACATACTTCGCCGCATGGCGCACTTCCATCTCGATCAGTTCGATGGCCTCTTCAATGCGCTGCCCCAGTCCGCCCGGTCCCGGAGGAGGATACGTACCCATGATCAGTAACCTCCGAATTTGGAATTGCCTGCAACTCCACCTCCAGCATGGGGGGCCGCGATATGCGCGTCAATGACGCAGATGGGGGATGTGCCGCAATGGTCAATACGGCCGCCGGCTGCAAGTTCCCCTTCCACAGTGCGTGTGCCCTACGGTCTGGAATCCGCGTCAGCCGCTGATGGGGATGTTCATGGCAGCTATCCTGACGGCAATCGCCCTCGGCATCTCGCGCGAGATCGAGGTTCGCGTAGCCGTCATCCAGCGCATCATCTATCAGGTCGCCAGGACCGACGTAAGCAACGGCGAGCCGTAAAGTGAATACGCGCATAAGGGGTTGAATCGCAATGGAAAACGACTCCACTCGGACCCGCCCCATCCTGCGCCCCGCCGCGCTTCTGCCGCTCTGGGCTATTGCACGGCAAGCCGGGTAAACCGTTCGCTGTGGCCAAATTGCCGTTCAGCAGGGGATTCCGCCGTTCGCTGCACCTTCGTTGGGTTGACCGGGTCCCCCGGTTACTCTAGTGTTGCCTTTTCAGATCATGGGTTTACGCCCTGAAATGAGAGGCGAGGGCCGAGCGAGTGAACCCGGCAATTCCATTCCATTGAGGAGACCGCAACAAAATGCCCAAAGCAATCAAGTACGTTGAAAAAGCAGCCGTCTACGCAGCCAAAGGCGCATGGGTGGTTTATGAGCGGCTCAACCGCATCAGCCCGAATCCCTCTTTCACTCCAAAATGGTCTGACAAGCCTCTGCAGAAGTCGTGGCAGAAAGAGAAGCCGCCCCTCGGCTGGCCGCGCACCACGGACTCGCTCTGTCCCAAGTGCGTCCCCGAGATCCGCAAGCAGATCCTCGATGGCAAGCTGCCCCACGAAGTCTTGCTCAACGAGAAAGTAGGCGAAATCAAGGCCCAGATCATCGAGCGCGACGGCAAGATCCTTATGGTCAAGGACTGCCCCAAGCACGGCCACTTCGAAGACGTGATGTCCATCGACACCGCCTTCTTCAAGCATCTTGAGGAGAGCTTCCCCGGCCGCGACATGCGCGCGCACAACGACGAGAAGCTCCACCATCACGGCACGTCCACCGTCACCCACGGCCGCGGCTCGGTGCTCACCATCGACCTCACCAACCGCTGCAACATGATGTGCGATCCCTGCTTCATGGATGCCAACCAGGTCGGCTTCGTCCACGAGCTCACCTGGGACGAGATCAAGCTGATGCTCGACAACGCCATCACCATCAAGCCCAAGCGGCAGATGAGCGTGCAGTTCT
>CAYUJM010000041.1:0-29558 GCA_964445025.1 uncultured Occallatibacter sp.
AAGCCTCCGGTTCAATACACCAGCGAAGCCCGGCAGTTGAGAATCCAGGGCGACGTAGTTCTGCGCGTGACCTTCACTGCTACCGGACAGGTGCAGGTGCAGGGAGTGCTGCGCGGACTGGGCCACGGGCTGGATGAAGAGGCGCGGCGCGTTGCCCAGCAGATCCGTTTTCGTCCGGCGACGAAGAACGGGCAGGCAGTGGACGCGACAACGACGATCACGATTACGTTTCAGTTGGCGTAGTAGCGTCGAATTTGCGCAAGAAATGCCGGCTGTACACAGCCGAGCAAGATTCTTATGGGCCTACGAACCAAGAAGCACCAGAAAGACTTCAATCAGGAGCTTTACATGACGTTTCGGAAGATTGCACTTGCCTTCCTCGTAATTACCGTCGCAACGACTTGTGCGTACGCGAAGAAGGAACCCAAGTACGAAGCCGTGCATCCGCTGACGCCGGAACAGTCGGCGCTGGTGGACAAGGCGATTGCGCAGGAGAAGGTGCTGATCCAGGCCATCCGCAAGCGCACGCCGCTGGTGGAAACCTACATCCAGAACACCCGTCCCGACGTGAAGCTCTACATGGTCCCGGTCGAGGACCAGTACATGCTCAGCCGGGTGGACTTCGCCAAGGGCTTCGTAGACAAGACCTTCACCGACAGGACGGTGAAAAACAACAAGGGCTTCTTCAAAGGTTCGCTGGAGGCCATGCTGGGATTGAGCAAGGCTCTCGGACTGGAGAAGTTCACCTACAATCCCAACGGCTTCATGCAGATGATGTTCCTCGATCCGTCGGGATTCGACAAGAACCACTACGTGTTCAGCTATGTGCGCCACGAGTTTTTGGGCTCGGTGCGCACGGCCGTCTTCGACGTCCATCCCAAGGTGAAGGGCATGGGCCGGTTCTTCGGGCGCATCTGGATCGAGGACCAGGACGGCAACGTGGTGCGCTTCAACGGAACCTACACGGGCCCTAACGAAGAGGACTCGAGCAAGTACTATTTCCACTTCGACAGCTGGCGGATGAACGTGCAGCCGGGTGAGTGGCTGCCGGTGGCGGTGTACGTGGAAGAGACGACGCGCATTGAGGGCGAGAAGACAGTAGGCCTGAAGGCGCAGACGCACTTCTGGGGCTACAGCCTGAAGCTGCCCACGCGCGACAGCGAAAACGTGAGCGTGAAAGTGGACGACGCGGTAGACCGCAGCGAAGACTCACAGGATGTGGGCCCGTTGCAGGCCTCGCGTGCCTGGGTGACGCAAGCCGAGAACAACGTGATTGACCGGCTGGTGGAAGCCGGCCTGGTGGCGCCGCTCAATCCGGATACGAACGGCTACGAGCACAAGATCCTGGACCAGATCGTGATCAATCTGCAGGTGCCCAACAACCTGGCATTCACCGATCAGATCCATACCCGCATTCTGCTTTCGACCACGATCGAAGCGACCACGGTAGGCAACACCATCCTGATCAGCAAGGGCCTGATCGACAGCCTGCCCAACGAGCCCGCGATTGCTTCGGTGGTAGCCATGGAGCTGGCGCATATCGCCATGGGTCACCACATCGACACGCGCTACGCGTTCAACGACCGGCTGATGTTCCCGGATACGGCTACCTTTCAGCGCATCGACATGTACCACTCGGACCACGACAACGCGGAAGCCGCCAAGCGGGCCATGGAGTACCTGAACAACTCGCTCTACAAGGACCAGCTGCCGGACGCGGGACTCTATTATTCGCAACTGGTGGATCGCTCCAAGGCGCTCAAGCAGCTGAACACGCCCAAGCTGGGCGATTCGCTGCTGAAGGCGGATGGGACACCGTGGATGGCGGACCTGCAGCACATGTCGCCGAAGCTGAACTGGGACGACCTGGCGCAGCGCGCGGCGCTGCCGCTGGGCAGCTGGCTAAAGACCGACCCGTGGGACGACAAGGTACACCAGCTGAACGCCAAGATCTATGCGTACATGAACCCGCGCGACAAGATGCCGTTCGAGGTGACGCCGATCTTCTACAAGCTGCAACGATATGACGCGGTGGCCGCGGCTGCGGCTGTTGCGCCCGCCGCTGCCGCCACTGGGACTCCTGCGGCGCCACCGGCCGCAGATCCGAACACGCAGCAGCCCGCCGCGGGCAGCCAACCGGCCGCCACGCCGCCCACTCCTGCTCCGCAGACCCCACCGGTCGCGGCGCAGGCTGCCGCAGGCGACACCAACGCGGCTCAACCGCAGCCGCCGGCGCCAACCCCAAATCCCCAGTAAAGACGATTCCTGGAACTGCCGTCCGCGGGGTTTAACCCAGCCTCACGACGGCAGCTTCCTGACTGTGTTGCTTGCAGCTTTTAACTTCTCCCCGATAGGACGTGATCAGTGCCCAGAGTTTTCCTGACGATGAGACGAACGACCTGCGCCATTCTCTTCATCCTGCTGGCTGCCGCGGCCTCGACTGCGAGCGCTCAAACGGTTCCTGACGCGACTGCGCACGGCATTTCCATCACCGCCGGCGCCGAGGGCTCGGCTTTCCAACCCGACTATGCGGGCTTTGGCATCCCCGAGACCAGTACCAACCGCCTCTATGGCATTGGGACATTTGTGGATGTAAAGTTCACCCCCTGGATTCAGATTGAAGCGGAAGGCCGCTGGCTGCGCTTCAATGAACTGCAGGGCATTTACGAGGACAATTATCTGATCGGGCCACGCTTGCCCATCTACAAGCTCCGCTTCCGGCGCGCGACTCCGTATGTAAAAGTCCTGGTTGGATACGGCAAACTGAACTTCGAGAACAGCAATGGCTATGGCCGCTATACCGACCTCGCATACGGAGGCGGACTGGACATCAAGGTCACCAGAAGGCTCAACGTGCGGCTGCCGGACTTCGAGTACCAGCAATGGCCGAATTGGTCAGAAGGCGTGGGGACTCCCACTACGCTGTTCCCCTATGGCGTCAGTGTCGGCGTCTCGTACAGGGTGCTGGGATTGAAATAAGACCCGCGCCGCACGCCTATCGCCCTTTATCGTTTCTCAACGAGGCCTGAAGCTCTAACATCTGCAACTGAACTTGTTTGACTTCCTTCAGAAGGTCAACTTTGCTGCGGCTTACCTCGTAACCCACTTGGTAGATTGCGCCTAAGAAGTAGAAAACCAGGGCCATCACGTCAAACACGATTTTTCCATTTGCATCGAGCTTCGGCCCCCACGTAAGATTCGCCATCATGAAGAGGCCGACGCCTATCAACATCAACGTCCTCGCCGTCACCTTTTCCCAGTACAACGCCCGTCGATGTCGCGCCAGCAGCAACTCTGTCTCTTCCCGATAACCCGCGACATTCTCCGCCTGCGGCAACCGCGCCAGCAACCGTTCACGTAAACCATCACTTCCCTTTTCCATTGTCCTCTCCAATCAGAATTTCCTTCATTGCCCGCTTGGCGTAATGCATGCGGGATTTCACTGTGCCTTCAGAACAACCGACAACTTTGGCGATCTCAGCGATCGAAAGATCCTCAAGAAAATGCAGCACAAGCACCTCGCGATGCTTGAGATCGATCTCGCCCAATGCCTTATGGATTGCGGCGGCGTCTTCGGCGGCAAACGACGGCTCCTCTGCCTCCTGAAAGTCCTCCAGCTCAACCTGCTCGGCTCGCTCCCGTGAGACGTTTCGCCGAATCCGATCCACCGCAATTCCATGCGTAATGCTGTAGAGCCACGACCGCAGCGCGCCGGGGTCTCTCAGTTTGCCAATGCCGCGGAAAGCCTTGATCCACACTTCCTGAAGAACGTCGAGCCCGCTGTCGGAATCACCTGTCAAACTGGCCGCGTAGTAAAGCAACGGCCTCTCCATGGCCGCGACCAGGTCGTCGAAAGCATCTGTGTCGCCTGCCTGACAGCGCAGCGCTATCCACTCATAAAGGGCCCGGTCTTCGGCTTCCATCTGCATTCAACCCTTATGTCGGAAGAGACCTGGGGAAAGTTCAATTGAATTGCAAAGTCTGCTTTCGAATGAACCAGAATTCTTGGACGTTCATGTTCATTGAGAGTAGTGCTTTCCCACCCTTGCGACAGAGAAAACTCGCAAGGATTGGGCACGGAACTTGGGTAGCGGATCAAACATGCACGGGGCGTTTCATGGCTTGTGGCCGGCAGCGCCGGTGAGGGACCCTATGAAAAGGAAAAAGGCCATCCGCCGAAGCAGATGGCCTTTTCCCTTTGTGGGCGGGTTGGGGTTATCGGTGGCAAAGCCGCTGTGGACCCCACTACATGTGGTTATGCCGGTGAGGGCGAACCTTCCGGGAAGCCAGGTCCGCTGCGGCTCTCCGGCTTGAGCACCTGCTGGGGAGTCCCGCTGCCGGTGTCGCTGGGCGAAGCCAGCGCCGAACGCATCGGAGGCAGTTCCTGGCCCTCGATCAGCATTCTCACTTCTTCGGCGTCGATGGTCTCGCGCTCCAGCAGCGCCGCGGCGATGCGGTGCATAGCGTCTGCATGCGTTTCGACCAGCGAATGCGCCGACTGATACGCTTCATCGATCAGGCGGCGGACTTCGAGATCGATCTGCCGCGCCGTCTCCTCGCTGAAGTCACGATGCTGCGCGATCTCGCGGCCGAGGAAGATCTGCTCTTCCTTCTTGCCGAAGGTGAGGGGTCCGAGGCGGCTCATGCCGTACTCGCAGACCATGCGCCGGGCAAGATCGGTGGCGCTCTCAATGTCGCTGCCTGCCCCGGTCGACATCTGGCTGAGGAAGATCTCCTCGGCCACACGTCCGCCGTAGGCAATGGCCAGATTGGCCTCGAGGTATTCGCGGGTGTAGTTGTGGCGGTCGCCGGGCAGGAAAATGGTAACGCCCAGCGCCATGCCGCGCGGAATGATGGTGACCTTGTGGATGGGGTCGGAGTGCTCGCGCAGGAATGAAACCAGCGCGTGACCTGCCTCGTGATACGCGGTCACTCGCTTCTCTTCCTCGGTCAGCAGCATCGACTTGCGCTCCGCGCCCATGAGGACCTTGTCCTTGGCCAGCTCGAAGTCGTACATGGTGACCTGCTTGCGGTTCATGCGAGCGGCGTTGAGGGCGGCCTCATTGACCATGTTGGCAAGATCGGCGCCGCTGAAGCCGGGTGTTCCACGGGCGAGAACGTTGAGATTGGTATCGTCGGAGACGGGAACCTTCTTCACGTGCACGCGGAGGACTTCCTCGCGTCCACGAACATCGGGCAGGCCGACGACTACGCGGCGGTCGAAACGGCCGGGGCGCAGCAGCGCCGGGTCGAGCACGTCGGGCCGGTTGGTGGCCGCAACAAGAATGACGCCGTCGTTCGATTCAAAGCCGTCCATTTCGACAAGGAGCTGGTTCAGTGTCTGCTCGCGCTCGTCGTGTCCGCCACCCAGGCCAGCGCCGCGGTGGCGTCCCACAGCGTCGATTTCGTCGATGAAGATGATGCAGGGGGCGTTCTTCTTGCCCTGCTCGAAGAGGTCGCGTACGCGGCTTGCGCCGACGCCGACGAACATCTCAACGAAATCGGAACCGGAGATGGAGAAGAACGGCACGTTGGCTTCGCCGGCCACGGCCCGCGCGAGGAGGGTCTTGCCGGTTCCCGGAGGTCCAACGAGCAGCACGCCCTTGGGAATGCGACCGCCGAGCTTCTGGAACTTCTGCGGCTCGCGCAGGTACTCGATGATCTCTTTCAGCTCTTCCTTGGCTTCGTCCACGCCGGCCACGTCTTTGAAGGTGACTTTCTTCTGCTGCATGGAGAGCAGGCGCGCGCGGCTCTTGCCGAACGATAGCGCCTTGTTGCCGCCCGACTGCATCTGGCGCAGCATGAAGAACCAGATGGCGCCGAGCAGTACAAAGGGGCCCACGTTGAAGAGCAGAGGAAGCAGGATGTTGCTCTGCGGATCCTTGATGTTGAAGCTCACCTTGTACTGGCGCAGTTCCTTGGTCAGGCTGTCGACGTTGTTTGTCGAGATCGTGGTGTGGAACTCGTCCTTGGCGCCCTTCAGGTGGCCATGCACTTCGGTGCCCTGGATGGTAGCATCCTGCACCTGTTGGGCATCGATCTTGTCGAGCAGATCGGAGTAGCCGATTTCCTGGGCTTTGCCCATGCTGGAGCCCCGCTGCACCACGGTCCAAAGGAGCATGAGGCAGACAAGGATGAACACCCAGAACATGATCGTTTTAACGGTCGAATTCACCAGGATCCTCTTTCCCGGCGGGCGAAAATCCGGCTATCGGACCTTCATCTCCGCCCACATCACCCTTAGACGCTTGAAACTTCTGCAAAGTCACAAGAAGTACAGAGCGTCCTGACGGCGTACACCACTCCTCTGCCGCCGAGATGAGCAGTATTTAAGATTGTACTCCGATCGATTCGTAACGGAAACCACCGAATCGATGATTGTTATCCGGCATCCGGGTGATGGCCTTCACGCAAAAGTGTCATCGCGAAGAGCCCTTGAACCTGCATCTTAGCCGGAAGCCGCAAGGTCGGCCGCTACCACCGTAATCCCTTGCTCGGGCTCAAGTTCCACACCCTTCATCCATACAATCTGGCCGTCAACCTCCAGCACCGGCCAGACGGTACGACCGGTGCCCGTCACCCGTAGACGCTCGAGGACTTCCTTCACCTTTCGCGGCCTTCCGGAGTGGCGAAGGCGCACCCGGTCGCCCGGCTTCCAGTTGCGTAATTTTGCAGTCTTGTCCGGCCTCGGCGGCGCTCCTGGCTGCGCTTCGACCACCGCGACCTCAATGCGCAGGCGAAGCCCGAAGGCCGGAGCCACAAACTCCCCCGGAATCAGACCACTGAACTCAGCAACCACCTCCGCCTCGGCGGCCGAGAGCGCTTCTACCGTCAAGCGCAGTTCTCTTGGCGTTCGCTCGGCACGCAGCCCCCGCGCCAGTTCCCGCCGCTGCCCGGCACGGCCTTCGAGGGCCAGCGTCCGCAGCGCCTCGGTGGAGGGAAAGTCGAGCGCCGCACCCAGTTGTTCCGCCGCATAGCGCAGCAGTCTCCGCTGTAATGCCGGAGCCAAAGCGGCCATCCGGATTGCGTCCAGAGCCAGCCCGCCGCTCGATGCGCGGCCGCCGCCCCGGACCGGTTTTCCGGCCATCAGCATTTGCGGCCCGATACGCGCCAGTTCGGCCTGCCACCACGCCTCTTCGTCGCGGGCCAACTCGGCCATCTGGGCCAGGTGGTCTCTCAGGCGCGGATTCCACTCTTCGAGCAGCGGAAGCAGTTCATGGCGGATGCGGTTGCGGGTAAAAGTCAGATGGCGGTTGGACGAGTCTTCCCGCCAACTCTGCTCCAGGGCTTTCAGGTATGCCTCGACCTCGGCCCGCGTGGCGGCGAGTAGAGGGCGCACGACTCGCCCTTCGGGAAACTCCAGCAGCGGATGAATGCCGCTCAGCCCCTCGGTCCACGCCCCGCGCAGAAACTTGGCGCACACGGTCTCCGCCTGATCGTCGCGGGTATGCGCCGTGGCGATTGCATCGAGCGGGGTTTCGGAGAGGAGTTTGCGAAACCACAAGTAACGCAACCGTCGCGCTGCCTCTTCAATCGACTCGCCGGCGCTCACCGCTTGGGCCGCCGTATCCACACGGCCTTCGTGAAGGGGCAGGCCCAGCTCCGCCGCGAGGGCACGCACGAATTCGAGATCGCCATCAGCTTCGGCCCCGCGGAGCCCATGGTGCAGATGCGCGACGTGCAGCACCAGGCCCAGCGTTAAGCTTTGCTCGTGGAGCGCACGCAACAGTGCCACAGAGTCTGCTCCGCCGGAAACCCCGACGGCCAGCCGCAAGCCGGGCTTCAACAGCGCCGTATCGAGGGGCAGTGTGGATTTTGGAAGTCCGTGCATCAGGAAAATCATACGGTGTTTGGCCCGAGCATCTTCGTTTCCGGGCGAGGTAAGCCCTGGCCTAAGGGCCAATCCACCAACGATGCTCTTCAAGGGGATCAATGCCCCTGGTCCCTCCGAGACAACCGCGTGGATACGCACCGAGGCGCAAGCTGCGATCACGGCAAGATCTAGAACCATGTGCCGTACCGCCCAGAGCCGCGGGTGGCCTATACTGTGCTGCATGTTGGAAACCCGCATTGCCACCGTTAACGACGCCCCGCTTATTGCCGCCCATCGCCGCGCCATGTTCGCCGCCATGGGAAGCACTCCGGCATCCATCCTGGACGCCATGAGCCGCAACTTTGAGCCGTGGGTTGCGCGGATGGTTGCGGAGGGGAAGTATATGGGCTGGATCACGCTGGACGCCGGACGTCCCGTGGCTTCCGCCGGGCTGCTGGTTCTGGATTGGCCGCCGCACCCGCTCGATTTGGCCGGCGAGCACCGCGGCTACCTGCTGAACGTGTTTGTCGACCCGGATTATCGGCGCCGCGGCCTGGCCCATGCGCTTGTGGACCGCTGCCTGGCCGAAGCGCACCGGCGGGGCCTGCGGGTGGTGGCGCTGCACAGCTCCGACGCGGCGCGCAGCATCTACGAAGCCCTCGGATTCCGTGCCACCAACGAGATGTTTTACGTGGAGGCGGTGGAAGGCTAGCCACGCTGTCGTCCCTTGGGCACCCCAAATCCCGTCCGGCGAGGGATGATGTGGCGTCTCGCCTCCCGCCGAAGGCTTGCAAAGTCCGCTGCATGCAATGCCGATGTATACTTCACCCGTTATGCAAGTTTTTGTCATTCTTCCGGCCGCAGGTCTGGGCACGCGGATGGCTGGTCCGCAGCCCAAGCAATTTCTCTCCCTCGACGGCCTGCCGATCCTGATCCATTCCCTGCGCGCCTTTGCGGCGGTGGATCGCGTGACCGCCATTTATGTTGCCGTCCGCGCCACTGAGATGGACCGCGTTCAGGCGCAGGTGGCCGAATACGGGCTTGCAGGACGCGTCCGGGTGGTGGAGGGGGGCGACAACCGCCAGGAGTCCGTGTTGAACGCGCTGGCCGCGCTGGCCGCCGAGCCTGACGATATTGTTCTGGTCCACGATGCTGTGCGGCCGCTGATTGACGCCACCACCATTGATCGGACCATAGACGCCGTGATCGAATTCGGCGCCGCCATTGTCGGCCTGCCTGCCGTGGATACGATCAAACAGGTGGAGCGCACCGCCCACGGCGCACTGATCACCTCCACCATTCCGCGCGAGTTCGTGGTCCTGGCCCAAACTCCCCAGGGATTCCGCTACGGCCTGTTGCAGAAGGCATTCTCTGAGGCGACGGAGGATGGGTTTGTGGGCACCGACGAAGCTTCGGTGGTGGAACGGGCGGGCTTACCCGTTGCCGTTGTGCACGGCTCTCAGGTTAATCTGAAGATTACGCAGCCGGGCGATTTGGAGCTGGCTGAGTTCTATCTCCGCCAGAGAGCCCGCTGAACCCGGCTGCCCTCGCTGGTTGAGGCCACATCAGGTCAGAGTCTCAAGGACAGGCACGGTAAACCATGGACACACGCATCGGATTTGGCTATGACTCGCACGAATTCAAGCCCGGCGTCCCCCTGCGCATTGGCGGAATGACCCTCGACCACCCCGAAGGCCTGGCCGGCCACTCCGACGGCGACGTTCTGCTTCACGCCATTACCGACGCCCTGCTCGGCTCGATCGCCGCCGGCGACATCGGCAGCTTCTTCCCTCCCGGCGATCCGCGCTGGAAAGACGCCGACTCGGCCATTTTTCTCAACCTGGCCACGGAAGAGCTTCAGAACTCCGGCTACCGCATCGTCAACGTCGACACCACGCTGGTTCTGGCTGCGCCCAAGATCGGCCCTGTGGCCGGAGAGATGCGCGCCCGCGTTGCTGACCTGCTTTGCATCGATATCAGCCAGGTGAGCATCAAGGCCAAAACCCCCGAGGGCCTCGGCCTGGACCATGTTGCCCAGTGCCATGCCGTTGCGCTGGTGGAGCGCGTGCTGGAGCCCGACGAACTGAAGAGCATGAGCGCCGTGATCGAAACCCAGCGCCAGCTCGAAGACGTGGTTGAAGACCTGCTCAGCTCGGTGCACGGGGTGCCTAAAAAGAGGACGATTGTGCCGGTCTACGATACCGAGGACATTACTTAGGAACAGGGAATAGGGACCAGGAAATAGGGACCAAGAAATAGGGAATAGACCCGGTCACCGACTCTCTCGCTCGCTCGTTCGTTCGGCGAGAGAGTCGGCGCCGGGGTCTGCCCTGATCTGGTTCGCCGGGAATTCTGAGAATCCCATTGCAGTTTTCCTTGTTTGGACTTACCTTTGCTGCAACCGGGAATCCAACGTTCGGAGCGACTTCAATGAACCCTGACGCGCAACATATCCACGGCATTATTGCCGCCATCCTCGGCTTTTATCTGATCCTCTTTGTCGTCATCATGGCGGCCATCATCCTCCCCTTCTGGTTCATCCTGAAGAAGGCGGGGTTCTCGCCCTGGCTGTCGCTCATCAACCTCGTCCCCTTCGGCCCGGCGATCCTGCTTTACATCCTGGCCTTTGCGGAATGGAAGGTGATCCCTGCGCCGCAGACGGGATGGACCCCACCGCTTCCCTACCCGCCACAGCCGCCGTTTCCGCCGCAGTCCTAAGCCGGCTGGCACCCGGCCATGGTCCGGCTTGCGGGGTGTCGAATGCTAGCATCGAGGTGGGAAAGATATTCAAACGATGCCTGATTCCACCCCCTCTGCAACAAAAACTCCCCGCGTCCGCTTTGCACCCTCACCCACCGGTTTTCTGCATGTCGGAAGCGCCCGGACCTTCATTTTCAATTGGCTCTATGCCCGGCACAATCACGGCACCATGGTGCTGCGCCTGGACGACACCGATGTGGAACGCAACACCGAGACCAGCGTCCAGTCGATCTTCGAGGGCCTGCGCTGGCTGGGCCTGAGCTGGGACGAGGAGTACAAGCAATCGGAGCGGCTGGAGCTGCACCGCAAGGCTGCCGAGGAGATATTCGCCAAAGGCCTTGCCTATCGCGACTTTACGCCTGCGCATGCGGATTCGGGCGAGCAATCCTCTGCGCAGGGCGCCTGGCTGTTCAACCCCGGCATGCGCGAACTCTCCAGAGAGGAAAGTGACCGCCGGGCCGCGGCCGGCGAGCCGTTTGCGCTCCGCTATCGCGTGCCGCGCGGCCAGGACCGGACTTTGCGGTTTGTCGATGGCGTTTATGGCGCGCAATCCAAAGCAGCCGACGAGGTGGAAGACTTCGCCCTGCTGCGGTCGGATGGAATGCCGACGTACCACCTTGCCTCTTGCGTCGACGACGCGGATCTCGGCATCAGCCACATCATCCGCGGGCAGGATCACCTGACCAACACCTTCAAGCATCTGCTCATCTTCGAGGGGCTGGGTGTCGACGCGCCCCAATTCGCGCATCTTCCGCTGCTCGTGGCCCCCGACGGCGCCAAGCTCTCCAAGCGCAAGCACGGCCCCGTAGTGAGCGTGACCACCTACCGCGATGCCGGATTCCTGCCCCAGGCTTTTATCAACTTCCTCTGCCTGCTCGGGTGGTCGCCCAAGAACGACCGCGAATTCCTCACGCTGGACGAACTTGGCGCGGCTTTCACGCTGGAGGGCGTGAACCGCGCCAATGCCGTGGTGAACTTCACCGAAGATGACCCCTTCGATCCCAAGGCCGTCTGGCTCAATGCAGAGCACATCCGAGCCTTGCCCGTCGGCGAGCTCAGCCACGCGCTGCTGCCGTTCTTCGAGCAGGCTGGACTGGATGCCTCGCCGGAGAAGCTTCTTGCCGTCACGCCGCTCATTCGCGAGCGCATCAAGCTGCTGCGCGATGCTGTCCCCGCGGCTGACTTCTTTTTCATTCCCGAACTCGCTCCGTACGATCCGGCCGAACTGATCCCGCAGAAGGGCGATGCGGCGATGGCCCGACGCGTTCTGCAGCATGCGCGAGAGGTGCTGGCTACAACTGCATTCGATCACGACTCGCTGGACCAGGCGCTGCGTGCGGCAGCTGCTTCGCTGGGACTGAAGGCCGGGCCAATGTTCCAGCCCATCCGGGTCGCGGTTTGCGGACGCAAGAACGCGCCGCCGCTGTTTGAAACGATGGCCGTTCTGGGACGCGAGACCTGCCTCGAACGCATACGCCTGGCCGAAGCCAGCCTGCAATCGCTCGCTTGAGTTGAGCACCACGCCTACAATTGGGCAAAGGCCCATTCACAAGGAACTGCCGCTATGATCGACTCGAACCCGGAAAGCCCAGACGCTCGAACTCAGGACCTCCGCACCATCTCCAACTTCCTCAGTGAAATCATGGCCGAGGATGTGCGCACCAAGAAGTACGGTGACGCCGTTGTTCAGACCCGCTTTCCCCCCGAGCCCAACGGCTACCTGCACATTGGCCATGCCAAGGCTATCTGCCTCGACTTCGGCCTTGCGGACGAGTTCGACGGCAAGACCAACCTGCGCTTCGACGACACGAACCCCGAGAAGGAAGAACAGGAGTACGTCGATTCGATCCAGAGGGACGTGCGCTGGCTAGGCTTCAATTGGGAGCGCCTCTGCTACGCCTCGGACTACTTCGGCCAGCTCTACGAGTGGGCTTTGCAACTCATCAGAGCAGGCAAGGCCTACGTCGATGACCTCTCGGCCGACGAAATCCGCCAGCACCGCGGCACGTTGACCGAGCCCGGCAAAGACAGCCCCTATCGCAACCGGACCGTCGAAGAGAACCTCGACCTCTTCGTCCGCATGAAGAGTGGCGAGTTCCCCGACGGCAGCCGCGTGCTGCGAGCCAAGATCGACATGGCGTCACCCAACCTGAACATGCGCGATCCGGTGATGTACCGCATTTTGCACGCCACTCACCACCGCACCGGCGACGCGTGGTGCATCTACCCGATGTACGACTACGCGCATGGCCAGTCGGATTCGATTGAGCGGGTGACGCACTCCATGTGCACCCTGGAGTTCGCGGACCACCAGCCGCTCTATCGCTGGTATATCGAGAATCTCGGCATCTTCCCTTCGCAACAGATCGAATTTGACCGGCTGAACCTCACCTACACACTGCTCAGCAAGCGCAAGCTGCTGCAACTGGTGCAGGAAAAGCGCGTCAGCGGCTGGGACGATCCGCGCATGCCGACCCTGTCCGCCATTCGTCGTCGTGGCTTCACCCCCGAAGCCCTGCGCGCCTTCTGCGCCCAGATCGGCGCCTCGCGGACAAACGGAACGACGGATATCGAAATGCTCGAGCACTTCCAGCGCGACGACCTGAATCGCCGCGCCTCCCGCGCCATGGCCGTGCTGCGCCCGCTCAAGGTGGTCATCGACAACTACCCCGAAGGCAAGGAGGAGTTTGTGGATGTTGCCAACAACCCCGAAGACCCCTCCGCCGGGACCCGTGGAGTCCCTTTCTCCAGAGAGATTTATATCGAACAAGAAGACTTCCGCGAGGTACCTCCGCCCAAGTATTACCGCCTGTCTCCGGGAAAGGAAGTGCGCCTGCGCAACGCCTACTTCGTCACCGCGCAGAGCGTGGTGAAAGATTCCCACGATCGCGTCGTCGAGGTGCACTGCACCTATGATCCCGCGAGCCGGGGCGGGAACTCTCCTGACGGGCGCAAGGTGAAGTCCACCATCCACTGGGTCTCGACCGCGCACGCCATCTCTGCCGAGATTCGCCTCTACGACAAGCTCTTCACCAAGGCCGATCCTACCGACGTGGAAGAAGGCCAGGACGTGCTCAGCAATCTCAACCCCAACTCGCTGGAGATTGTCACCGGCGCCAAGCTGGAGCCGTCGCTTGCCAACGCCCGGCTTGAGGACCGCTTCCAGTTCGAGCGCGTCGGCTACTTCTGCCTCGATCCGGATTCGACCGCGGAGAAACTGGTCTTCAACCGTACGCTGCCGCTGAAGGACTCGTGGGCGAAGATCGAGAAGAAAGCGCCATTGCATGGAGCAGACGCTCGCTAATCGCTCGCATGGGTTTTTGTGCTTTCCCAGGTCTCAAAAGCGAGACCTGGGGCACCCGGTACCCGGCTACTTCCCAATTACGTCGATCGCTACTGGGATGGTCTTGGGTGGCAGGCAGATGTTCTTGTCGCATGCTTGGAAGTGGAGCTTGGCTTCGACAAGGTGGTTGCCTGCTGGAGCTACAATTCGCGCCTGAATCACAAACTCATCGGTGTATACGCTCAACTTGTTGCCGGGTTCAGCGGGCAGAGTGAAATCCTTGCCCTGCGGATAGGCTGCACTCTCGAGCCGCACGCCTGCGCCATCGGGGATGGAAAAGGTTGTTGGAATGAGAAAGTCATCCTTCGGCGTGTGAGAGTTGATGTGCAAACCCTGGGCGATGCGGAAATGCAAAGAGACGTCGCTAGGTTTGCCGGCGGCCACCGTTACCTGTTCGGGATATAGATACTCAACCGCTGCGCCCTTCAACAACGAACGATTGACGGAATCCGCCTGTCCTGCTGCGAGCAACGCTGCTGTCCCAAAGGCCACGGACAATGCTATCCGCCTTCCGCTTCTCATCCGAAGCTTCAATCTCCACCTTCCACGCATCTCATCGATGAACTGCTAATTTCCAAGCGTCTTCTTGATATTTGCTTCCATGTCGTTTTTCGACGTGATTCCCATCTGCACCGCAACTACCGTTCCGTTGCGTTCAACATAGAACGACATGGGCAGCTCGTCAAGTCCGCCGTAGTCCTTGTCCAACGAAGCGCCATCGATCAGCACCGGGTAAGGAATGTGCAATTGCTGAGCGGAGCGCGCAATCTCCTTCTTCTCGTCGCTGAGTTTCTGCGCGTCGTCGCGGTCGATGTCGTCGGCGGAAACGCCGAGAATCTCAAAGCCCTGGGCCGCGTACTGGTTGCGCAACTCGACCAGCCACGGAGTCTCGATCTTGCATGGAGCGCACCAGGTGGCCCAGAAGTTGATCAGCACGGCCTTGCCTTTGTAACTGGCCAGCGAGACTTTTTTGCCGCTCAAGTCTTCGAGTGCAAACGCGGGCGCCGGCTTGCCGGTGAGTGGCGATTCAAACTTCGACTCGCCGCTCGATGCATTCACCACCAGCTCGCCCTTTGCTGCTGAAGCCAGCAGCCGCTCGGCCGCTTGTTTGCGATATTCGAAGTTGGCCCATCCCGCCCACGCAAAGATGGCCAGGATCAACAGAACCACGCCCAAGACAATTGTGTTGCGTTTCACCGCAGATAAAACCTCTTCCGATATTGTACGGGCAAACATTGCCCGAATGGCTCAACAACTTGGAGTGTCCTGAGGGCGGTTGCAGGGCAAGGGGCGGGGCCAGCCGTCCGCCGCGGCGGATCCCACCGCAGGTGGTACCATCAAATGCCGATGGCTCCCATGCACGAAGATGACTCCCTTCAGCCCGCTGCCCTGGTTCGCACAGAGGCGGCGGCCTTGCTGGCCCTGGCCGAGCGGCTTGAGGGCACCATGTCGGCAGCCTTTGGCCGTGCGGTCGACCTCATCCTGCGCTGCGGCGAGGCAAACGGCCGCGTGGTGGTGACCGGAATGGGCAAGAGCGGCGTTATTGCCCAGAAAATTGCCGCCACGCTCAGCTCCACCGGATCGCCTGCTTTGTTTCTTCATCCCGCTGAGGCTGTGCACGGCGACCTGGGCGTACTCATGCCTGGGGACGTGGTGGTCGCGCTCTCGGCGAGCGGAGAGACGGAAGAGATTCTCCGGCTGCTGGCCATGCTGAAACGCAAAGGCGACGCACTGATCAGCTTCTGCTGCAACCTCAATTCCACTCTAGCCACAGCCAGCGACGTGGCTCTCGATTGCTCGGTCGAGCGCGAGGCCTGCGGCCTGAACCTGGCCCCAACTGCCTCGACGACAACCATGCTGGCGTTGGGTGACGCGCTCGCCATTGCTGTCAGCCTGCGCAAAGGTTTCCGCGCCGAAGACTTTGCGGAATTGCACCCCGGCGGCAAGCTGGGCAAGCGCCTGGCGCTGGTCCGCGACCTGATGCATGCGGGCGATGCGGTTCCCGTTGTTTCGCCCACGACGCCCATGACTGATGTGATTTATGAAATGTCGTCGAAAAAGCTGGGCATCACCACGGTGCAGCAGGAGGGCCGCCTGTGCGGAGTGATCAGCGATGGCGACTTGCGGAGGCTTCTTGAACGCGAGGGCGGAGCTGCACTGAGCCGCGCCGCAGGCGAAGCGATGAATGCCAAACCGCGCACGATTGCCGCGGGCGAGCTGGCAGCGACGGCTCTGGCGATTCTGGAAGAGCGGAAGATTACTTCGCTTGTGGTTGTCGACGCCAACCAGATTGTGGAAGGCGTGCTGCACCTGCACGATCTGTGGGGCATCGAGCTGATCTGAAGCTCTTTTGTCAGGAGGGCCCGCTGTGTTGACGGCGAGGCTGCTCAAGTTGCCCTTCCCGAACATTTAGAATGAAATGCAACACAGATTGCCCTTGCGTCCGCCGCAAAAATGGTGCCCTGAAGACAGGTCTTTGTCACTGGGAAAGTTGGCGGACGGGAAAGCACGCCTTTATCGCTATGCATCGTTGGTCCAAGTTGTTTGTCCCGACCCTCCGCGAGGCGCCTACGGACGCCGAAGTGGCCAGCCATAAGTTCCTTCTTCGCGCAGGCTATATCCGCCAGCTTGGCGCGGGCATTTACAACTACCTCTTCCTCGGCCAGCGCTCGCTGAACAAGATCATCGCCATTGTGCGCGAGGAGATGGACCAGATCGGCCAGGAGTTTTATCTGCCCGCCATCCATCCACGCGAGGTGTGGGAGCAGAGCGGCCGCTGGTCGAGCATGGGCGAGAACATGTTCCGCCTGAAGGACCGCAAGGGCGCCGACCTTTGCCTGGGTATGACGCATGAGGAGATCATGACGTCGATTGCGCGCAGCGAGTTGCGCAGCTACAAGCAGCTGCCGCAGATCTGGTACCAGATTCAGGCCAAGTTCCGCGACGAACCGCGGCCCAAGTCGGGGCTGCTGCGGGTGCGCGAGTTCACCATGAAGGACAGCTACTCCTTTGACATCGATAAGGCCGGCCTGGACAAGAGCTTCGATCTGCACGATGCGGTGTATCGGAGGATCTTTACCCGCTGCGGCCTCAAGTTCGTCGCAGTGGAAGCCGATTCAGGCGCTATGGGCGGCTCGCAGTCGCAGGAATTCATGGTCTATACCGAAGCCGGCGAGGATTTCATCGCCAGCTGCCCTGTTTGCGGATATGCTGCGAATCTCGAAAAGGCAACTTCGTCGCTGGATCCCGTGGCGGAGATGGAGCCGACAGGCGACGGAACTCCCGAACTGGTGCATACGCCAGGCTGCGCGGCAATTTCGGATGTGGCGGAGTTCTTCAAGATCTCGCCTGCTTCGGACATCAAGTGCGTGGCTTACATGGCGCTGAAGCGCGGCGGAACCGGCAAGCCGGACGCGTGGCACGGCGTGGCCACCTTCCTGCGCGGCGACCACCAAGTAAATGAGACCAAGCTGCTGGGCGCGATTGGCGCGGCGGACCTTCGCACCATGCAGGCCGAGGAACTTACACAGTTTTTCAACGGACCCGCCGGCTATCTGGGACCCGTGGGCCTGGCACATAACGCAAAGCCGCTTGAAGACGGACTCACCGTTGTGGTGGACAGGTCTCTCGAAGGCCGCAGAAATCTCGTCGCCGGCGCCAACAAGGTCGATTACCATTTGCGCAACGTCGTCCCCGGCCGCGATTTCACCTGGACTCTCGCGGCCGATATTCGCAGCGTGAACGAGGGCGAAGCCTGCCCGCAGATGACGCCGTCGGGCGAGGCTTGTCCGGGGAAGCTCGTCGTGGGCAAGGCTGTGGAAGTGGGCCACATCTTCAAGCTCGGCTACAAATACACCGAGTCCCTGGGCGCGCGCGTGCTCGATGAGAACGGTAAGGAAGTGATGCCGATCATGGGCAGCTACGGCATCGGCATCGAGCGCATCCTGACCGCGGCCATCGAACAGTCCAATGACAAGAACGGCTTCTGGCTGCCGGCTTCCATTGCGCCCTTCACCGTGGTCGTGACCGTGACCAACTCTTCCGATGCGGCGCTTGCAGAAGCCGGTCAGTCGCTGGCCGCCGAACTTGAAACCTCAGGACTCGACGTGCTGTTGGATGACCGCGACGAGCGCGCCGGCGTCAAATTCAAAGACGCTGACCTGGTAGGCATTCCCTATCGCATCAACGTGGGCAAGAAAGCCGCCGGTGGCATTGTGGAACTTGTGACGCGCGCCACGTCAGCCAGCTTGGACGTGGCATTGAATGAAGTGGTGGCGCTAGTGAAAAAGCGCGTTCAGGAAGATGCGCTGCTGTTGACAGCCGAAGGCAACATTTAGCCAGGCGCTGACAAATTGCCGCTGAAACTGACCGCTGTTTTCAAGGA
Organism: uncultured Occallatibacter sp.; assembly: GCA_964445025.1. Lineage (GTDB taxonomy): Bacteria > Acidobacteriota > Terriglobia > Terriglobales > Acidobacteriaceae > Telmatobacter. The sequence continues at coordinate 18,301 of CAYUJM010000041.1, forward strand.
GTATCGATGGCGTTGAAGATCCGAATTGCAAGATCCAAGAGCCAGCACCCCTTGGCGTCGCTGCTGCTTCGCATTGCGCTCGTGGCCATTGCAATCGTCTTTCTGGCGGGATTTGCAGTCTTCGGTTTTTATTACATCGAGTATCAGCACATTGTCGACGAGCGGCTGGAGAAGCCTCTCTTCGCCAACACGGCCAAGATCTACGCCGCCCCGCGCGAGGTTCGCACCGGGCAACGGCTTTCCGTTAGTCTGATTGCCAATGAAATGCGCCTGGCCGGCTACTCCGCAGAGGGCACCGCGCAAGCCTCTCAGCTGGGGACCTATTCGCAGACCACGCACAGCATCACGGTGCATCCCGGGCCAGAGTCGTATCACGCGCAGGACGGCGCCACCATCAGCGTCGGCTCGGGATTCGTTCAATCCATCACCGACGATCATGGCCAGCCGCTGGCCAGCTACGAACTGGAGCCACTGCTTATCACCGGCCTGAGCGACGACGCCAACCGCACCAAGCGCCGCCTGATCACTTACGACGAGATTCCGCCTAACCTGGTGCAGGCTGTGCTGGCCATCGAGGACCGCCGTTTTTTTGAGCATGGCGGCGTAAACTACTGGCGGCTCATCGACGCGGTGCTCCACGATATAACCTCCGGCCAGAAGCAGCAGGGAGGCTCGACGCTGACCATGCAGCTGGCGCGCGGATTCTTTCTCTCGCCGGAGAAGAGGATCAAGCGCAAGATCATCGAGATCGTCATCACCTTCCAGCTTGAGCATCGCTTCAACAAGCAGAAGATCTTCGAGCTCTATGCCAACGAGATCCCTCTTGGCCAGCGCGGCAGCTTTTCCATCGACGGTTTTGGCGAGGCAGCGCAGGTTTATTTCGGCAAGGAGGTCGGCAAGCTGGACCTGGCTGAGTGCGCGTTTCTTGCAGGCATCATTCAGCGGCCCAGTTACTTCAATCCATTCCGGCATCCTGACCGCACCATCGAGCGCCGCAACCTGGTGCTCGACTCCATGGTTGAAACCGGCGCCATCACCAAGGATCAGGCCGAGCGCGCCAAGGCCGAGCCGCTGCACCTCTCCGAGGCCAGCGTCGACGCCAGCGAAGCGCCTTATTTCGTAGACCTGGTTCACGATCAGCTGCTGCAGAAACTCGGCGAGCGCGACTTCAACCACGAAGGCCTGCGCATTTACACATCGCTCGACCCTGACCTGCAGCGCGAAGCCACGGCCGCCGTCGACTCCACCGTGCATGTGGTCGATGAAAGGGTCGACCGGCTGCACAGAAGGCACAAGCCGGGCGAGACCTGGACCTATCCGCAGGTGGCCCTGGTGGCGCTCAATCCCCACACCGGCCAGGTTCTTGCTCTTGTCGGTGGGCGCAATTATGGCAGCTCGCAACTGAACCACGCCGTCGCCAAGCGCCCCACCGGTTCCATCTTCAAGCCCTTCGTCTACGCGACCGCGTTCAACACGTCGCTTGAAGGAACCGTCCTTTCCGGCCAGACCAAGCCCTTTACGCAAATCACCATGCTCAGCGACGAGCAAACGACGTACGATGTGGGCAACCAGGAGTACACGCCGCGCAATTATGAGGGCGTCTATCACGATCAGGTAACGGCGCGGTATGCGCTGCAGAAGTCGCTCAACAACGCAACCATCGGATTGGCCGCATTGGTGGGATTCGATCGTGTGGCAGCATTGGCGCGCGACGCCGGCGTCAAAGGTGCGCGCGGCACGCCATCGATGGCCATTGGCTCCTACGATGCCACTCCGCTCGACATGGCCGGCGCATACACCATGTTTGCCAACAACGGCCTGCATCTCGATCCGTGGATGCTGGCCAGCGTGCGCACCCCGACCGGCGACATCATCACCGATTTCACGCCGACGTCAAAGCAACTGCTCGATCCGCGCGTCGCATTCCTCACCACCGACATGCTGGAAAATGTGATCGACCACGGCACCGGCGCCTCGACGCGCGCGCGCGGTTTTACCGCGCCGGCTGCGGGCAAGACAGGCACCGACCACGACGCCTGGTTCGCGGGATACACCAGCAACCTGCTGTGCATTGTGTGGGTGGGAAACGACGACTACACGGATATCAAGATCGAGGGCGCAGACGCCGCCGCGCCCATCTGGGCCGAGTTCATGAAGAAGGCAGTCCTGTTGCCGCAGTACTCAGACACGCACAGTTTCTCGCCCCCTGAAGGCGTCCAAATCGTCAGCCTCGACAAGAACACCAACCTGCTGAGCGATGCGGCTTGCCCGGACGACGCCGAGGTCGCGTTCCTCGACGGCACCGCGCCCACCGACACCTGCGATCATCCCCCGGACAAGCGCAATTTCCTGCAGAAGCTCTTCGGCATGGGTAAACCGGCGAACTAAACGGCGCGCTTACCCATCAACATTTGTGCCATCCGGCATGGGCTGGCATTGCTGGCACCAGAAGGTTACGCGCGCATCCGGCCCCTGGATGCGGCGGCGAATGGGCTCTCCGCAATGCCGGCACGGCTCTCCGTTGCGGCCATAAACCCAGAGGCTGGCGCTGGGATCGGTCTCGTTCGTCGTACGCCGCTTGCGCCCGCCGTAGGTCACGATTGCATCGCCGGAGTCTTCCAGCACGTTGGCTTTCACCAACCTGCGCGAGGCGGAGACGATGGTTGCGACTTGGGTTGCATCCAGCGCCGCGACTTTGCAAAACGGGTTGGTCGCCGTGACGAAACAGATCTCCGACTTGAACACGTTGCCCACGCCTGCGATCACTTCCTGGTGGAGCAGGACGTCGCCGATCTCTTCGCTGCCATGCGCCAGAATGCGTCTGGCGACCTCAACCGCATCGAATTCAGCGCTCAGCACGTCGATTGACTGCGGAGGGATTCTCAGCGTGCGCTCCACTTCGCGCGACTTCATCATCTTCGCCATCGGCACGCGGAATCCCACTGCGACGTACTCGCTGTTCTCCAGCACAATGCGCATGTTGACGTGGGGCTGCTGCCAGCGCTCGCCATGCCGGTAGATATGCCAACTGCCGCTCATCAGCATATGAGTAGCCAGCGTTCCTCCGCCGGAGAAATGAATCAGAAGCCATTTACCGCGCGATTCCACGCTTGCGACGATCTGACCGACAACCGGCGTGTCGTCGCTGAAGCGCGTCAGCAGTGGATATGTGGAGCGAAAGCCCGTCACCGGCTTGTCGGCGAGAGCGCGGCCCAGAGCACGCGCGGTTCGGAAGATGGTGTCGCCTTCAGGCACCTACTGTACCTCACCCTGCACCGGGCCCTGCATCGGCTCGCGTGCTGCAAGCGCCATGGGAATGCGGCGCAAGTGCATCCCGAGCGGGCCGGGATGAAAACCCGCATCCATCAGGAAGCGCGCCATGGGGTGCGCCGCCACCGGCTGGCCGTTGATGGTGGTGATGAGAACGCCCTGGTGGCTGGCTCCACGCAACCGCTCCTGCCCGCGCGAACACAAAAAGTGCGCCAGTCCGGCCGCGACTTGCGAACGCTCGGGTTCCTCGGCCGGCAGGAAAACAAGCAGGTTCGGATTGCCACGCCTGAGCCATGCCACGAGCTGGCCATTACGCAGAATCACCTCGGCATAGGCTGCGCGCGTAAGCACGCGCGGCGCGGTCTCCGCGTCCTCTTCCGCAACGGGCAACTCCGGCCAGCGGAGAACCGACCCATAGGGATTGGCCGGATCCGTCGCAGCCAGCTGCACAAACTCAGGCCGCTCTTCGGGCGGCGCAGTCCGCAACTGGCGAAGCAGATCGACCGCCGCAGGTAGAGCGAATTGAGTGGCGCCCAGACCGGCGACGAAATATCCGCGCCGAATGCGGCCGCTCTCTTCGAGAGCCTTCAGCACGTCGTAGACCGCTGAAAATCCGCCGGGCACGTTCTCTGCAGCCACATTTTCGCGGAGAAGAACGCCGTAGCGGTTCAGCAGCTGCAGCGCAAGCGCGTGGCTTGCCTCTGTCGTGGTGGGGGCGCCTTCGCTTGCCTTCTGGGCGCGGATTGGTAAGAGTGACCAGCGTCCCTGCGCCGTCGGCGGCGTTGTACGGCGCGAGCGAAACACGACTCCTGTCTGCAGGCGACGCGGTGTTCGCGCACTCTCGGGACGCGCGATGTACGCGCGCAATGCATGCAGCGAGTCATTGGTGACGAGGCCGCGCCACACCAGGCTCCATAGGGCCTCGATCGTTTCGCCGGGATAGCCGCCGCCCACCGCCTGGTGCAAAGGGTCGAAGAAGCTCGCGCCAGTTGACTCGAGCACTGCGAGCAGCTTTTCTTCGCGCTCGGTAAGTGATTCGACAAGCGGTCTCTGCTGCGCAAGCAGGAGAAGTTTATCGGCAAGGAACAGAGCAATGCGCCCGTCGCGCTCACCCATCGGCTCTACGCCAGCCCAGGCTACTTCGCCAGCGGCGATCAATGTATCAAGACCCGCCGGTGCATACTCCGCGATGCGCGCAGGCAAGATTGCAGACTCAAGCAACGACGCCGGCAGCGGGGCGCCTTGCAGGTTTTCGATTGCATCCAGCAGGCCATCCAGATTTCCATGGCCAGTGCGGCGTGGGGCAAGGATGCCCTGCCAGTGCGTGAGGAAGCGCGCCAGGGTATGCTGCTCGACCGGCTCCACTTCGCGGCGCAGCCTGGCCAGCGACTTGCGGCGGATGAGGCGCAGGATCTCTGTATCGCACCACTCGCGATGAAGGCCGCCGGGCAGAAATCCGCCTTCGAGCACGCGACCCTCCGCGACAAGCTGGCGCAGCGTGTTTTCGACCACCACCGCATCCAACGCAAAGCGCTCTACCGCTTCGCGCGTGGTGAACGGCCCATGTGTGCGCGCATAGCGCCTGACGAGTTCCAAAACCGGATGTGCCACCTGCTCCAGCAGCGCCGCGGCCAATCCCGGCGGCAACGGTATCCCCAGCCCATCGCGATAGCGTGCCGCATCTTCGGCCGCAATCAATCGGCGCTCGCCGGCGATGCGCAACTCCAACAGACGGCGCGACCGGACCAACCGGTCAATGGATTCGAGCAGGGACGCATCGACGACCCGGCGGGCTAACTCGGCACGCGACAGATCGCCCAATCGCAAACACAAGTCGTGAATGCCATCCGCCGAGCGCGCGCGATGGGTCTCCTTGAGGCACTGCGCGGTTTCTTCCACTTCCGCAATCGCGTCCGCATCGAGCAGTTCGCGCAGATCGGCCTCGCCGAGTAGTTCGCGCAACTGATCCTGATCGATGGTGAGGGCCTGCGCGCGGCGCTCGGCCAGCGGCGCATCCCCGTCATAGAGGAAATTGGCGACGTAGCTGAACAGAAGCGAAGCCGCAAATGGCGAGGGCTTGCGCGTCTCCACCACATGCACGCGGAGCTTCCGCTCTTCTACCTCCCTCAGAATTTCCACCAGGGAAGCCATATCGAATACGTCGCGCAGGCACTCGCGATAGGCCTCCAGAAGGAGCGGAAACTTGGGATAGCGAGAAGCCACACTCAACAGATCGTAGGAGCGCTTGCGCAACTGCCACAGCGGCGAACGGGCATCGGCCCTGCGCCGCGGCAGCAGCAGCGCGCGACCCGCGGCTTCGCGGAAACGGCCGGCAAACAAAGCTGTCGTGCCTAACTGGCGAAGCACAAGCGCCATGGCTTCGGCAGATTCGACGAGAAACCAATCGGGATCGGGCGGCTCGTCGGTGTCGGGAAAGCGCAGAACGAATCCATCATCGCCCCACAGCGTCTCCACTTCTGGCCCGCCTGCGGCGCGGATACGCGCGCTCACGGCCATGGCCCAGGGAATGTGAATGCGGCTGCCGAACGGCGTGAGCACGCAGACCCGCCAGTCGCCCAGTTCATCGCGGCAGCGCTCGATGACCACGGTGCGATCGTCGGGCACGGAACCGGTCGCGTCTGCCTGATCGGAGAGGAAACGCAGCAGATTCTCCGCCGCTCCGGGATCGAGATCGTGCTCGGCAACAAGGCGCGTGAGCGCAGCTTGCTGAGGAAGCGCGCGCAGCTCTCGCACAAGCGCGCCAATGCGCCGCCCAAACTCCAGCGGCCGTCCCGGCCCATCGCCTTTCCAGAACGGCATCTTGCCAGGCTCGCCGGGCGCGGGCGTAACGAGCACGCGATCGTGCGTGATCTCAACGATTCGCCATGTGGACGCGCCTAATATGAATGTCTCGCCGGGATGGCTCTCGAAAACCATCTCCTCATCCAGTTCGCCTACACGCACGGCCTTGCCTTCGCTGTGCGCAAGAAAGACTCCATACAATCCGCGGTCCGGTATGGTGCCCGCGTTCAGAATCGCGAGGCGCGCCGCTCCGTCCCGTGCCGTAACGACATTCCGCACGCGATCCCAGGTGAGGCGCGGACGCAGCTCGGCAAACTCGTCGGATGGATAGCGCCCGCTGAGAAGATCGAGCACGCCCTCGAAGGCGGCGCGACTCAGCTCGCCAAAAGGGGCTGCGTGACGGACCAGCTCAAAGAGGGCGTCGACACTGACCTCGGGCTTGGAGCCTTCTGCGAAAGGGCCTTGATGCGGAGGCGCCGGTTGAGGTTCGGGGTCTCCCACCCCTGCGTCGGGAAAAAAACGCAAGGATGGGGCACGAGGTGTTTGTGCCCACGATGAAGAAAAGTCAAATTCAGCGGTGAGATTCTTTGCGCGACGTGCGCTCTTGAGCAGCTTTCCCTTGCGTGGCGGCGCGGCGGATAATGGTGGATGCGCAACGATTGCGACCAACTGCTGGGCGAGCACGTCCAGCGGATTGCGCGGAAACCGCGTCGACTCGATGTGGCCCTCGTGCATCGCACGTGTTACCGCGGCACAGGCCACAAGATCGGCACGATATTTCGGGAAGAGAATGCCCTCGCTGACCGCGTCCACATGGTGGCCGGCGCGGCCAATGCGCTGCATGCCGCTGGCTACGGATGGCGGCGATTCGATCTGGATGACCAGATCCACGGCGCCCATGTCGATGCCGAGTTCCAAAGTTGACGTGGCGCAGAGGGCGCGAATCTGGCCCGCCTTCAGTTGCTCTTCGATGATGGAGCGCTGCGCTGCCGCCAGCGAGCCGTGATGGGCACGCGCGATCGGCTCACCAGCCAACTCGTTCAGCGCTCCGGCTAGACGCTCGGCCACCTGGCGGCTGTTTACAAACAGGATGGTCGAGTTGCGCCCGCGAATGATCTCAAGCAGCCGGGGATGGATCGCATTCCAGATGGAGACGCGTTTGGGCGCCTGCGAAGCCGGCCCGCTGGGCAGATACTCCTGCTCGCCCAGGCGCGCCATGTCTTCGACGGGAACCTCGATGCGCAGTTGCAGCTGCTTGCGGGCGCTGGCGTTGACAATCGTCACCGGACGATAGCGGAGTGGGGTGGGGTCGGTGGTATCGGAGGACCAGGCGGCTTCAGGTGTTTGAACGGGCATTGCCTCAGGGGCTAAAGCCCCTGGAGATTCTCGAGAGTCAGCGTACGGGCTAAAGACCGTACCCTTTACCGGGGTGCTTTCCCCCGGCGCGTTTGGCTTTTCTACGCCGCCCAGAAAGCGCGCTACTTCTTCCAGCGGACGCTGCGTCGCCGAAAGGCCGATGCGCTGCAAGCGGCGGCGGGTCAGCGCTTCCAGACGTTCCAGCGAAAGCGCCAGGTGCGCGCCGCGCTTGGTCGGAACCAGCGCGTGAATCTCATCGACGATCACCGTATCAACAGTGCGCAGCGCTTCGGCAGCCTGCGATGTGAGCAGAAGGTAGAGCGACTCCGGCGTGGTGATCAGGATCTCCGCGGGATGGCGGGCAAACCTTGCCCGCTCGCGCTGTGGGGTGTCCCCGGTGCGCACGCTGATGGTGGGCTCGTGAAACTCGACTCCCCTGCGGCGCGCCATGTTGGCGATGCCGGCAAGCGGGGAGCGCAGATTGCGCTCGACATCCACAGCCAACGCCTTCAGCGGCGATACATAGACGATCCGGCAACCAGCTTTGCGCCCTGCGGGCGGAGAATGCAGCATGAGCCGGTCCAGGCACCACAGGAAGGCCGTGAGGGTCTTGCCGGTCCCGGTGGGCGCGAGGATCAGAGCGCTCTCGCCGCGCGCGATCACTGGCCAACCGAGCCGCTGCGGCGCGGTAGGTGCGTCGAAAACCGCGCGGAACCACTCTGCCGTTACGGGATGGAAACAGGCAAAGGGATCGAGTGCTGGAGCCGAGGAATCAGGCACGTCTGGGTTGGGTGTTTCCGGGAACACAATGTTCTGAGGATAACCCACCGCGCAGCGAAGAGAAAGCGAAAAACGGGAGAACAGGGAATGGGGATCAGGGGTTAGGGGTCAGGACGGCGCTTGCCCGGCGGTTCGACACATCTGATCCCCAACGCTTCGACGAATGGCGTTGTTGCAGGACGCAGGTGTTTCGGGCGGGAAAGTGTCACAATGCGCTCTAAAGGGCTGTGGCGACTGTGTTTTTATCAGGACCGGATGACTCGGTTCGGCATCCAAAGAGTTGAATCCTGGCGGAGCGCCCATGCGAGACCATTTGGCAACACTCCTCGACGACTTTCGCAGCTATGGCCGGGAGATCGCCGTGGTCCGTTACCGGGGCAACCGCCGACGCGTCACCACGTACGGGGAGATTGCGCGGCTGGCCGGCCGATTCGCCGCCTTCCTCGTCAAGCGCGGGATCGGCCCCGGCGACCGGGTGCTATTGTGGGCCGAAAACAGCGCGGAATGGATCGCCGCCTTCCACGGATGCCTGCTGCGCGGGGTGCTGGCCGTTCCACTGGACGCGAACGGCACCGCCGATTTTGCAGCACGCGTAGCCGCCGACGTGACGCCCAAACTGGCCGTCGGCGACATGCTCCTAGTGCGGCAGTTGCCCGCCACAATCCCACGTTTGGCCTTGGAGGACTGGCCTGCGACGCTGCCTGCCGAGGAGGCCGGCGCGATTCCGGGCTTGTCTGCCGAAACGCCGCTGGAGATTCTCTTCACCTCCGGAACCACAGGCGATCCCAAGGGGATCGTTCTCACGCACGGCAACGTGCTAGCCAGCCTGGGTCCGATCGAGCAGGCGTCGCAGCCCTATTTGCCCTATGAGAGGCTCATCCACCCGCTTCGCATTCTGCACACACTGCCGCTGAGCCACGTCTTCGGCCAGACCATGGGCCTGTGGGTTCCGTCCATCTACCGCGCCGAGTTGCACTTTGAGAGCCGCCTGGTCGCGCCGCGGATTGCTGAAACCATCCGCCGCGAACGCATCTCAGTGCTGGCCGCAGTGCCGCGAGTCTACGCGCTCCTCAGGGCGTGGCTCGAGTCCACCCTTCCCGGCCTGGCCGAGCGCGCCGCGGGACCGCATGGGTCGGCAAAAGGCGTGCCTCTTCCGCTGCGCTGGTGGCGCTTCCGCGACGTGCATCACGTATTCGGCGTGAAGTTCTGGGCGCTCATCTCGGGCGGCGGCGCTCTGCCGGAACCGCTGGAAAAATTCTGGAATGCGGTGGGGCTGGTGGTCGTGCAGGGCTACGGAATGACGGAGACGACCGCGCTGATTACGCTCAACCACCCTTTCCACGTGGCCGAAGGGACCATTGGCAAACCGCTGGCCGGACGCGAAGTGAAGCTGGGTCCCGACGGCGAGGTGCTGGTGCGCGGCGCGGCTATCTCTCACGCGACTTGGTCGGGCGGCACTTTGCATCCGCGCACCAGCGACTGGCTGGCGACGGGCGACCTGGCGCAGACCGCGCCGACCGGCGAACTGCGCTTCCTGGGGCGCAAGAGCGAGGTCATCGTTACGGCGGCGGGGATGAATCTGCACCCCGAGGACCTGGAAGCAGCGATCGACGAGGAGCCGGGCGTGCTGGCTTGCGCAGTAGTGGGTGTCGATGCGGCGGCGGGGCCGGAGCCTTGTGCCGTGCTCGCTTTCCGCGGGACACGCGCGCAGGCGGCAGAGGCAATCGAGCGGGCGAACGGAAGGTTGGCGGAGTTTCAGCGCATCCTGCGATGGGAACTGTGGCCCGAGCCGGACCTGCCACGTACGTCAACGGGAAAGGTGAGGCGCAAAGTGGTCGCCCAGTGGCTGGCGGCAAAGCACAATGCGGCCTCTCGGAACGGCAGAAACGGCGGGGCAGCCTCAACGAACGGCGCGCTGAAGACCGGAAACAAGGACTGGCTGCTCACCATGATCGCGCAAATTACCGGTGAAGACCCGCCGGAAAAGGCGGACGAACTGCGCCTGACGGAAGATCTGCACCTGGACAGCCTGGGACGTGCGCAGTTAGGGGCGGCCATCGAGGAGCGGCTCGGTACAGGGCCGGACGGCAACGGAGCCATCGACCAGGTTCATACGCTTGGAGATTTGCGGCGGCTTCTGGGATCGGAACCAGAGAGCGAGTTGCCGGCCCCGTCTGCGGACCGCGCTGCGATAGACCTGGACGCCGGGGAAGCGAAGCCTGTGCCGGAATCCGAGCCTGCGCGGCGGGTACAGGCGCCGCCTTTACAGCACGCTCCCGCAGCAACCTACATTTATCCGCACTGGCCGTGGCTGCTTCCTATCCGATGGCTCCGCGTTGCTTTCATCGAGTTGGTGATGCGCCCGTTGGTCTGGTTCCTGGGCAAACCAAATGTCGTCAACACAGGCCCAGTGGACGCCACCGAACCCATGCTGATCATTGCCAATCATGTTCTATCGTTGGACGGCGCGCTCGTGGAATACGCGCTTCCGGGCGCGATCCGCAGAAGGCTGGCGATTGCCATGTCGGGAGAGATGCTGGAGGATTTTCGGCACTTTCGCAACCCGGACCCGCCGCCGGCCTATGGAAGGTTCTTTCTGCAAGGGCCCCTGTACTATGTGCTCGTGACCGCGCTGTTCAATGTGTTTCCGCTGCCAAGAAAGCGGGACTTCCAACGCAGCTTTGCCCATGCGGGCGAGGCGCTGGACCGGGGATACAACGTGCTGGTATTTCCCGAGGGAGTGCTCTCCGAGGAAGGCGCACTGGCTCATTTCCGGGCGGGGATAGGGCTGCTGGTGAAACAGTCGGGAACTGCCGTGCTGCCCGTTGCCATGCGTGGCCTGGGCGAGCTGAAGACGCGAAAGCAGGGTTGGTTTCGCTCCGGCGTCATAGAACTTCGCGTCGGCCAGCCGATCCGGTTTAGTCCGCTGGACACAGAAGCCGCGATCACGGCGCGCTTGCAGGCTGAGGTAGAGAAGCTGCTAAAAAGCTAGCTTCTAGCTTTTAGCTTTTAGCTTTTAGCTTTTAGCTTTTAGCTTTTAGCTTTTAGCT
>CAYUJM010000042.1:0-29020 GCA_964445025.1 uncultured Occallatibacter sp.
AGGATCGATCCTCGTTTCATGCCCTGCGGGTCGGCGAAGCCGGTGGGGGACTAATTTGCCTTAGATGTTGGGATTAAGGGTGTGGGACGAGACCACGTCTCGGTGACCTCAAGGCCGCAAACCTCAATTCCAGCCGCTTGAAGCTTTTCGTTGATCTCATCTTGAATGGTCTTGGCCAGGAGTTCGCGGCCAGAAGGCGTTGAGTTTGGAAGTGAATGAGGTGCGGCAAGTTTCAATTCTTCCCGAATTCGAGCCATGGCTGCATTAATCGGTTCCTTTGAAGCATTAATTGCCAGCGCAGGGTCGATGATTCTCACTGCACCTGCAAAACTGATAACGCTGGGGGACTGGAGTGCGTCTTGATAAAAGATTCGTTCGACGAGAAAATGTGTTGGACGCTTGTCCACCACTGTAATCGGAGCTTTCTCAGTCCTTTCCCTGTAGGTCCCAGGGAAAAGCACGATGCAATCGACCCCGTCTTTGTACCGCAATCCAGCCTGAAAGTCTGTGATATAAACAAGCCTTGTTTTTCGCAGCCATCTGGAGAGCAGGAAGGAAATGGCGACGAAACCTAAGACAAAGAGCAGGACAAACTCCGTGAGCGTCATTTGGAGCATCATAATATGGAGACATTGTAAATTCAGCATTTCGTCTGGCGGGTGCGACAGTCTGTTGCCCCACCCCTGGCTCAACAGAACAACGCGGGTTCCCCATCCTTGACGTTCCTAAGACTTGTGGACCTCCCATTGCCGCGCAGTCTCGTCTTCGGGTGCCTGAATCATTCCAGCATTCCGCCAAATCGGCGTGCGAGAACGCCTTTCGCCGTGTTCAAAATCACCGAGCATTTGGGGATGAACGCGTCTGCCGAGCGTTCCGCTGGGTGATTTACATCACAGTATACTGAGGGGTTACGCCCTTAAGGTAAGTATCGATATGTATCTGCTCTGGCTTCGAGTTGCGGCTATTTTGTACGCGGGGGCGTGCGTAGCCGTATTCCCGGCCGTGCTCTACAAGGTGGACCGCTGGCGCAGGTGGTGCGTTCACCTGGGCGGAATGGCCTGGTTCTTCCACTTTGTCTCGGCGGTGGAGATGCTCGTCCAGGCCCATCGGCTGGTTCCGGTGGGTTTCAGGGAAGTGCAATCGCTGCTGGGCCTCGCCGTGGTCTCGGTGTTCTTCCTGGTTTGGTGGCTCTATGACGCCATCTCTCTTGGCTTGTTTGCCTTGCCGGCCACTTTCTTCATGGTGTTCATCCCTGCGCTGGGGCCTGACCGCTATACTTTCCCCTCCCAGGGAGTTCGCGTCAGCTGGCTGATCGCCCACATTGCGGCGCTGCTTTTTGCATATGTGGCGCTCGGTTTCAGCCTATTGTCCTCAGTCCTTTACCTGGCGCAGGAGCGGCGGCTCAAGGCCAAGCCCAAAGCAAGGCCCCAGGCTGGGGAGGGCTCCCGCTGGGCGCCGCTCGACTGGCTGCCGCCGCTCGATACGCTGGAGCGCATCTCCGAGGCCATGCTCGAATTCGGTTTCCCCTGCATGACCGTCGGTTTGGTGATTGGAACCGTGCTGGCGCAGGAGACCTCGCTGGGTGCGGCGTATTTTCTTGATCCTAAAATCATTGCGGCCTTTGTAAGCTGGGCGATTTACGTTTTGCTGTTGCTGGTAAGGCGAGCCGCCGGTCTGCGCGGGCGCAGGGCTGCATACCTCTCGGGCGTCGTTTTCGCTGTGATGGTCGTGGTGTGGACCGCGAACCTCTTCAGCCATGTGCACAGGTTCGGTGCCCAATGACACTGGCCCTCATTGGCGTCAATTACAAAACAGCGCCCATCGCTCTGCGCGAGCGCATCGCAATTTCGCGCGAAGAGCTGCCGGAGACTACCCGCGCGCTGGCGGCCGTTGAGGGCGTTACGGAATGCATGATTGTCTCAACATGCAACCGCGTGGAACTTCTGGCGGCCGTCGAGTCGCCCGATGCCGACCTGACCGGGTTTTTGCATCACCACTTCGGTCTCGACCGCGCGCTGCTTGAGCCCCACATTTACAAGCAGACCGACCACGATGCTGTCCGGCACCTGTTTCGCGTGGCCGCGAGTTTGGATTCCATGGTGGTGGGCGAGCCGCAGATTCTGGGCCAGGTGAAAGAGGCATTTGCAGTTGCCCGGGCCGCGGGCACGGTATCTGGCCAGCTTGAACACCTGCTGCAGAGCGCCTTTGCTGCTGCGAAAAAAGTGCGGACGGAGACCGAAATCGGATCGAGCTCGGTTTCGATTGCCTCGGTGGCCGTGGACCTGGCTAAAAGGATCTTCGGTTCGCTGCAGGGGCGCACGGTGTTTCTGGTGGGTGCGGGAAAGATGAGCGAACTGGCGGCGCGGCACCTGGTTCAGCAGGGGGCAGGCGCCATCCTGGTGAGCAACCGCACGCCGGAGCGGGCGCGGCGCATGGCGGAACAGTTTCAGGGGCGGATGACTCCCCAGGTTGTCCCTTTTGATCAGCTATATGAGGCGGCCAGCAACGCCGACATCGTGATCAGCTCAACAGGCGCTCCGCACCCCATCTTCCGCCGCGAGCACGGGCACACCTTCATGCAGCGCCGGCGCAACCGGCCTATGTTCTTTATCGACATTGCGGTTCCGCGCGACGTTGACCCGGAGATGGGCAAGCTGGAGGGTGTGTTTGTTTACGATATAGACGACCTTCAGGCGGTCGCCGCGGCGAATATGGCCGAGCGGAGCCGCGTGGCCACCGATGCGGAGACCTTGATTGCCGGGGAGGTGGAGCGCTTCCAGCAGCGGCAGCGCACGGTAAATGTGGCGCCGGCGATTGTGGCGTTGCAACGGCAGGCCGAGGAGATTCGCCAGGCAGAGCTGAGGCGGATACAGTCGCGGCTGGGCGGTCTGAGCGCGGAGCAGGCGGCCGCTGTGGAAGCCCTGACGCGGGGGCTGGTGAACAAATTTCTTCATCCGCCCATGCAGGCCTTGAAACAGGCGGCGCGCGAAGGGGATCAGATGCGGCTGGAAGCGGTTTGCGAGGAGTGGTCGGTTTCAGCGAGCGCGGATCGAGGCACGGAGAGGGAAATGGAACGGGATGACGGAACTGCGCGGGCCGGAGCGAGTCCAGCCGTGGAAGTTGAAACCAGAAATGCCGAAAAGGCAGCCGTGAGCGAAACCAGCCTGGAGAGCCGCCGATGAAGCTGCGCATTGGAAGCCGTGGTTCGCAACTGGCGCTTTGGCAGGCCAATCATATCGCCGCATTGCTCCGCGGCCAGGGCCACGAGGTCGAGATCGAGATCATCAAGACGACCGGCGACCGGCTGCAGGAGGTGACCTTCGCCCAGGTTGGCTCGAAAGGCATGTTCACCAAGGAGATTGAAGAGGCGCTGGCCGAAGGACGAGTGGATCTTGCCGTCCACTCATTAAAAGACCTGCCCACCGAGTTGCCGGAGCCCTTCACGCTGGCGGCAACTCCCCCGCGCGTCGATCCGCGCGATGCGTTTGTCTCGGTCAAGTATGGAAATCTGGCGGCTTTGCCGATTGGGGCCCGCGTGGGCACCAGCAGTCAACGCCGCAGAGCACAGTTGAAGGCGCTCCGGCCCGATGTAGAGGCTATTGAATTTCGCGGCAACGTCGACACCCGGCTGCGCAAGCTGGCTGAGGGGCAGGTGGATGCCATTCTGCTTGCTTCGGCGGGACTCGATCGCCTGGGAAAGACCGAATGGGTGAGGGAACGGCTGGAGCCTAAGGATTTCTGTCCCGCGGCGGGGCAAGGTGCGCTAGGCATCGAGACTCGCAAGGGCGATGAGGCGACAATCGCAGCGGTGGCGTTCCTGGACGAACCGGCAACCCGCTTTGCGGTTACCGCTGAACGTGCCGCGCTGGCCGCAATGGGAGGGGGCTGCCAGGTTCCCATCGGGGTTTACTGCCGGGTTCGTGTTGATGAGCCGGGGGACAGTGGTTCCGAGCCCGTTGACGAGATCTTTGGTGTAGTAGCTGCGCCGGAGACTGGGGCAGCGGTGCGGATCTTCCATCGCGCGCCTCGGGGCGCATCGGACCCCGCGGCACTCGGGCGATTAGCGGCGCGGATGCTCTTCGAAGCCGGCGCCGGACCGCTTCTTGAGGGCGTGCCGGACGGGGATTCGCGGTGAGTTCGCTTCCCTTGGCTGGACGGCGGGTTCTGGTGACCCGCGCGGCGCACCAGGCGGGAAAGCTAAGCGAAGGATTGCGGGCACTGGGTGCGACACCCGTCGAGGTCCCGGTGCTGGAGATTCGCTCTCCGGAGAGCTTCGAGGCCTTGGATGCGGCGCTGCGTGCGTTTTCCGCCTATGATTGGCTGATTCTGACCAGTGCGAATACCGTTCGGGCGCTCGCCGAGCGCGCCGCTGCGCTTGGCTTTGAGTTGGCCCACCCCTCTGGGCTGAAGCTTGCCGCAGTCGGCGAAGCAACGGCTGCAGCGGCGAAGGCAGCGGGATTTTCGATTACCTTTGTTCCAGAATCATACGTGGCCGAAAGTTTGGTTGAGGGGCTATGCGGCCGTGTCGCAAGGCAGAAGATTCTCCTCGCGCGAGCTGCTGTGGCACGCGACGTGATTCCGGATGCGCTGCGGGCGGCGGGCGCGGTGGTCGATGTTGTGGATGTCTACCGGAACGTCCTGCCGGATGCCGCGCCGGAGAAGTTGCGTCAGGCACTTGCAGACAGAATTGACGCGGCTACCTTCACCAGCTCGTCGAGTGTGACGCATCTGGCCGAAGCGGTCAGAATTGCCGGAATTCCATGGCCCTTTGCAGGGCTCGCGGCGGCTTCGATCGGTCCTATCACCAGCCAGACCCTGAGGGAATTGGGTTGGGAACCTGCGATTGAGGCGAATCCCTCCGATATTCCCGGCCTGATCGCCGCCGTGGTTCGGCTTCTGGAACGCGGCTAGTTTGGGATGCGCTCGCTGAAGACCGCGGCAAGCGCTTCAACATTGCGCCTGAGATCGCAGTGCTCCAGGATTCGCGCCCGCCCGCCCCTCGCCAGCCGGTTCCGCAATTCATCGTCATCCATCAGCCGTGCCAGCGCGTCAACCAGCGCATCGAGATCGGAAGCCGGAACCAGCAGGCCATCGATTCCGTCTCGGATCAGCTCGGGAATGCCCGCGATCCTGGTCGAGACGCAGGGAATCTGCATTGACATCGCCTCCATCAGCGCGACCGGCAGCCCTTCCGCAAAGCTGGGCAGGCAGAACACGTTCGCCATCGCATAGATGCTGCGGATTCGATCCTGATTGACTGCTCCTTCAAAGATGACCGATTTCGGATCCGCCAGGCGGTCGGCGCGAGCGCGCAGGGACGTGTAATCGGGTCCATCGCCGACGAGGCGCAGGCGCACGCGGCGCCCTTGCTGCGTGAGCCGGTCGACTGCGTCAATCAGCAGATGCTGTCCCTTGGCCGGCGTCAGACGGCCCACGCACAAAATCTCGAAACAATCCGAAGCGGCCAGGTGGGGCACGGGCGAAAAGAGCATCGGGTCAATGCCCAGACGCACAACGACGAGCTTCTTCCAATGGACATACGGAGACAGTTTCATCAACTGGCTGCGGGTGTAAGCACTGATGCAGACCAGGAAATCGGCGGCGGCAATCTTCTGCGCCAGATACATGCCCTTCGCGTCGTAAAACTCATCGGGCCCGTGGACAGTCATCGAATAACCGACGCCGAAGACCGTGTGAACAAAGAGCCCCACGCTGGCGGCCTGGGAGGCGAGATGCACATGCAGGTGGGTATGGCCATTGCGCCGCATCCACCCGCCCACCACCAAGCCTTCCGTGAAGTACATCAGGTTGAGGAAGAGGCGACCGAGGTCCAGACCGGCCAGCCGGAAGGCGAGCCAGACGCCGCACCAGTAGCCGGCAAAGTTCAGGAGCAGAGTTTTGGCATGGGCCGTTGCCGCGCCTGCAACGCCGTGACATTTCACACAATAGGTGCGCGCAGCTTCCTCGCGCTCGGTCGGAGTCAGCTTCTCCGGCAGACGATCGGGCGGATTGATGGACGCGGTATCGATGCGGAACCCCAAGGCACGCAGGACCAGCACCTCGCGCAACACGAAGATCATGGACAGCTCGGGGTAGCGGCTGACCAGGTAGGCGATGGAGCGGACCGGCGCGCCGGCCTGCTGGGGCGCGCCGGCTCCGGGTTGGGGTGCGGAAGACATGGCGGAAGACTCTCCAAAGTATAGGGGTTCAAGGCCACGCCAATTGCCCTCGCTTCCTGCCAAACAGGGGCAGCAGAGAATCCTGCGCCTGTGCCGCCATTGGTGATACTTTACTTCTGGTTGCGTTCCGGCTGGGCCGGGCGGCGTGTATCGCTGGCCGGGAATGCAAACCCGCCCCGGTTTGCGGTTTTGGCTTTTTGGCAGACTGAACGAATTTTGGAGCTCGTTTTCTTATGATGGAATTCCATATTTCGCGAAGTGCACGTGAGCGCTACCAGTTCGCGGAGTCGCTTTTTTCCTACTCAGGCAACGTTATTTTTGCCGATATGCCGGCCAGCCGGAAGTTCGCATTCCAAATGAACCAAGTTCGGGATGCGAAGAACCACCCGGAGCTAACGGTGCATGCGGGGCAGCTTTTCGCCATGGGCCTCATCGACGAGGCCAGCCATGTGCTGATGGCCCGCTACCGCGAGCAGTTCGACCCAGGCGTGATGACCAGTGCGCTGGACTGGTTTTCGGAGCAGGTCAGCCAGCCGGCGCTGGACTCCATGCTCTTGACCTTTGTCGAGCATTTTCCGGGGCAGAGCGTGATGCGCGGCCAGGAGACGCCGCGCCAGTGGCTGGCCGGCACGACCGATGGAACGCCAAACCGGGCTATAGCGATGGAAGAACTGCTCCTGTTGTGGACGGCCAACCGCAACGAGGCGTTCAAGCCCTTCGAAGAGCTGTTTGAGGACAAGACCCTGGCGGAAAAGACGGTTTACCGCGAGGTAACGCGGCGGCTGCCGGACTACTTCGCCACCCGGCCGCTGGTTCCGCTCGCGGGCGCGGGATCGGTCACCCTGCTCGACCTGCTGCGCAAGCCGGCGGTTGATTCGCCCAAGTCGCTCAGCGAGCAGCTTGTCCTGATTCGCCAGCTCTGGAAGCCGCTGCTGGGCGACAGCCTGGAGCGCTTTCTGCTGCTGGCCGGGGAGATTCTCCACGAAGAAGAACTGGCCATCTGGGCCATGTTCAACCCGCCGGACGCGGAAGCCCAGGCACGGGCCATGGCGGCGGCCGCTGAGGCTGCGGCCCGCAGACGCGGCCCGCAGCAGTGGCCCTCCATGGTCAGCCATTCCGAGGTGCCGGTCTTTGGCGATCCGGCCCATGAATACGAGAAGTTCAGCGCGGACACAGCGTGGATGCCCAACGCCGTGCTGATTGCCAAGAGCACTTACGTGTGGCTGGCGCAGTTGAGCAAGCAGTACGGCCGTTACATTTCCAAGCTGGATGAAATCCCCGACGAGGAACTGGCCACGCTGGCTGCGCGCGGTCTCAATTCGCTTTGGCTGATCGGCGTCTGGGAGCGCAGCCGCGCTTCCAAGACCATCAAGCAGCTCTGCGGCAACCGCGACGCCGTAGCCTCGGCCTATTCGCTCTTCGACTACAAGATTGCCGAAGATCTGGGCGGCGAAGGCGCATACGTAAACCTGCGCAACCGCGCCTATCATCACGGAATTCGCCTCGCCAGCGACATGGTGCCGAACCACATGGGCATCGATTCGCCCTGGGTGATCGAGCATCCCGAGTGGTTCATCTCCCGTAATGAGTCTCCTTATCCCGTGTATAGCTTCAATGGTCCCGATCTCTCCCACGATGCGCGCGTCGAAATCAAGATCGAAGACCACTATTTTGAACAGACGGATGCGGCGGTGGTCTTCCGCCGCCGCGATCGCTATACCGGAGAGACCCGCTACATCTATCACGGCAACGACGGCACCAGCTTTCCCTGGAACGACACCGCGCAGCTCGATTACCTGAACGCCGCAGTCCGCGAGCAGGTGATCCAGACCATTCTTTACGTGGCGCGGCTGTTTCCCGTGATCCGATTCGATGCCGCCATGACGCTGGCCAAGCGCCACTTCCACCGCCTCTGGTTCCCAGGGCCGGGATCGAGCGGCGCCATCCCTTCGCGCGCCGAATACGGCATGACCCAGGCCGAATTTGACCGCGCCATGCCGCACGAATTCTGGCGCGAGGTGGTGGACCGCGTAGCCGCGGAGGTTCCCGGCACGCTGCTGCTGGCAGAGGCCTTCTGGCTCATGGAAGGCTACTTTGTCCGCACGCTGGGCATGCATCGGGTCTACAACAGCGCGTTCATGAACATGATGCGCGACGAGGAAAACGCCAAGTACCGTTCGGTGATCAAGAATACGCTGGAGTTCGATCCGGACATCATGAAGCGCTATGTAAACTTCATGAGCAATCCCGATGAGCGCACCGCCATCGACCAGTTCGGCACCGGCGACAAATGCTTCGGCGTGGCGGCGCTGATGGCCACGCTGCCGGGTCTGCCCATGTTCGGGCACGGCCAGGTGGAAGGGTTTACCGAGAAGTACGGCATGGAGTACCAGCGCCCGCGCTACGACGAAACGCCCGACCACTGGCTTGTGGAGCGCCACGACCGCGAAATCGCTCCGCTGCTGAAGCGGCGCTGGCTCTTTGCCGAAAGCAGCAACTTCCTGCTTTATGACTTCTTTCAAGCCTCAGGCAGCGTGGACGAGAACGTGTTTGCCTATTCAAACCGGAATGGGGGCGAGCGGGCGCTGGTGGTCTACAACAACCGCTACGCCACCACGCACGGGACCATTGATTTCTCTGCCGCCTACGCCGACAAGGGCGCAGGACAACTGCGCCAGCAGCGGCTGCGCGAGGGCCTCGGCCTGAGCGGCGACTCCGAATCTATCCTGGCATTCCGAGATTCGCTCACTGGCCTCGAATACCTGCGCCGGTCGGGCCAACTCTCGGGTCAGGGACTCACACTCGATCTGCACGCCTACCAGTGCCATGTGTTTCTTGATTGGCGCGAGCTGCGCGCTACAGCGGAACAGCCATGGGACCGGCTGTGCGATCAGCTCAACGGCCGCGGCGTTCCCAGCCTCGACGACGCATTGGTGAGCCTGGAACTGCAGCCGGTGCATGAGGCGCTGCGCCAGCAGCTCGACTCGGGAGTCGTACGCTTGCTCGGCGACCTGGCGGAGCATCCGCGCACAATTTCCGACGGTAAGGACAAGAAGCTGGTGCAGGAGCGCAGGGAGTTTGCGAACCTGGCATGGCACCGCTGCGAGGGCTTCATGCGCGAGGCACAGCGCGCCTATGTGTCGCGGATTGCGCGGGAAGGCGGCAGGGAAGTTCCACAGCCTACCAACCCGGCGCTGCTGGCGCCGGTCTTCCGCGAACGCCTCCAGGCTGCCATGCGCATCCCAATCATTGAGGCGGCCTTCACGCACCCGTGGACGGCCGCGGCACGCCGTGTGCTGCCCAGCCCGAGCCCGCAGTTCACCGCGACTGCCATTTGGGGTCCGCTGCTTGGCTGGTGCGTTCTGGAGTTGCTGGCCGAATCCATCGACGCCGATGCGCCGGAGACAACGGCGCTCGACCTGTTTGACCGGCTGCGTCTGCGCGAGCCGTTTGCCCAGGCCTTCGGGGCTCTTGGCTTCGAGGGCGAAGAGGGCTGGCGCGTGGCTGCGCGCATCAAGGTGGTGCTGCTGAGCGAGGCAGGAATCGGCAAGGACAAGGCATCCGCAGCGCAAGCAGCGCCGAAAGCTGATGCGGAGGCTTCGGAAGCTGCCTCTGCCGACGCGGAAGGGCCAGCCAGTAGTGAAGAGCCCGGCGCTCCTCCCTTCGAGACAGAAGAGGCAACATCAGGGGTGGAACGCGTGGCTATCGCGCCGGCACTCTGGGCTGATCCCGATGTGCGCTGGCTGACGGGCGCGCATGAGGCGCAGGGCCACGCCTACCTGGTCCGCGAGCCGTATGAAGAGATGCTCTGGTGGCTGCTCATGCCTTCGGTGCTGCGCCTTGCGGGCGAGCCGGTTCTGGACCGAGCGGCTATCGAGGAGATGGGAAAGATTGTCGAGGAGGCTCTACAGACTGCCGAGGCAGCGGGCTATCGCATCGATAAACTCCTTGAGCCAGTTGCAGCGGCAGATGAAGACGAACAAGAAGAGGCGGAAGTGGAAGCTCAGTCGGTTGAACCGGAGGAGACAGCGGATGAGGAGCCGGACGTGTCCTGGCGAGATCCGACAGAACCCGCCTGACTGAAGGCCGCCGAGGCGCCGGCATTTGTCCCCAGCGCCTGGGACCCGTAGAATCACAGGAGGGCTGGCGACGGCCTTGCCGAAGCGGCACCAGGTACCGATGAGCGAACAGCAGACAGGGAATACAAATCAGGCGCAGCCGGTATCGCCGGCCTGGATCAGAATTGAGCGGGCGCGGCATCCGCAGCGGCCCTATCCCATGGATTTT
This sequence comes from uncultured Occallatibacter sp., assembly GCA_964445025.1. Taxonomy (GTDB): domain Bacteria; phylum Acidobacteriota; class Terriglobia; order Terriglobales; family Acidobacteriaceae; genus Telmatobacter. Next base: position 10,467 of record CAYUJM010000042.1, read on the forward strand.
ATCGAACACATCTTTACCGACTTCAGCGAGATTCACGGGGATCGCGCCTTTGGCGACGATGAAGCTGTTGCGTGCGGAATGGCGCGGCTGGGCGCGGAAGAAGTGATGGTGATCGGCAACCGCAAGGGCGGCAGCACCAAGGACCGTGTGCGGCGCAACTTCGGCATGCCGCATCCCGAGGGCTATCGCAAAGCGCTGCGCTCGATGAAGATCGCGGAGAAGTTCGGCCGCCCGGTGATCAGCTTCATCGATCTCCCCGGCGCCTATCCCGGCCTGGGCGCCGAGGAACGCGGGCAGGCGGAAGCCATCGCCCGAAATATCCTGGAGATGTCGCGACTGCGCGTGCCCACCATCTCGGTCATCACCGGCGAGGGCGGCTCGGGTGGAGCGCTGGCGCTGGCCGTCAGCGACCGGGTTCTGATTCTCGAGAATGCTCTTTACTTCGTGATCACGCCGGAGTCCTGTGCGGCCATCATGTGGCGCGATGCCGCGCACAAGCAACTGGCAGCCGAGGCCATGCGCATCTCGGCGCCCGAAGTCGCGGAACTGGGCTGCGTGGACGAGATCATCGGAGAACCGCCGGAAGGCGCGCACGTCGACCGCGAGGCAGGCTCCGGACTTCTGGGGAGCGCGTTGAAAGGCCATCTTGCGGTGTTGAAAACAGTGCCCATCGATGACCTGGTGGCCGCGCGCCAGCAAAAATTCCGCAACATCGCGCAGTTTTATACGGAAGGTTAATGCCGCTAAGCATAAATAGATCGCGGAAGATTCCGACTCCGGCTCAAGGTCGAGCCGGGGCACGAATTGGAAAGCCTGCCCTGAAAACAGCCGCAGGGTGCAGCAGAGGCTGGCACATGAACGCAGTGCCTCAGCCCATGAGGTACCCCAGCGCATGAGCGCGACCGAAACAGGCGGTGGCCGCATGCGCGCCTACCTTCAGTTCGTTGCGGCAGTCCTCTACTTCTTTCTTGCCAGGTCGCTGGCGCGGCACGGCGCGCAGGGGCTGGCCGGCCAGGCGTGGTCTCCGCTGCTGGAGCAGGCGATGCTGGTCTTCCTGCTGCTGCTTGGCTATGCCGCCATGGGCTCGTGGATGGATCGCCAAAGCAGCCCGATCAGCGAACAGGGACTGCCTCGGCGTACAGGCTGGCTGGGCGAGGTGGGCCTGGGCTTGTCCGCCGGCTGGGCGATCGCGGTGATCTGCGTGTTTCCGCTGATTGTTGCCGGCGGCATCGCAATCGTACTCGAACTCCAGCCCTCGGCCTGGGGCTGGCTTCTGCCCGATGCGGCATTCTTTGCCCTGATGGCGCTGGCCGAAGAGATCGCTTTCCGCGGCTACGGATTTCAGCGCTTTGCCCATGCGGTCGGCCCGATTGGCGCGGCCTTGGGCTATGCCGCTTTCTACGCAATTGTGCAGGCGCTTTTGCCGGGGGGGAGCCACGCCAGCATCGCCGTCTCAGTGATGTTCAGCCTGGTTCTTTCCACTGCCTATCTGCGCACGCGCGCGCTTTGGGTGAGCTGGGGCCTCAACTTCGGCTGGAAGGCCAGCCGTGCCCTGATCTTCGGGCTTGCCGTGAGCGGCATCAGCAGCCACTCGCCGGTGGTGCAGGGCGACCCCATGGGACCGTTCTGGCTGACCGGCGGAGGCTACGGACTGGACGGCACCTGGATTGCCTTCTTTGCCTTTCTTGCCGCCCTGCCGGTGGTTTACCGACTCACGCGCGACCTGGACTTCCGCTATAACGCCCCGGTAATCGTTCCCGGCGGCATCGCCGTGGACCTGGATGCGGCTGCCCGCGCCCAGCACGAGGCTGCAATGGGAGCCGCAGAGCCTGCAGCCCCGGCGCTGGTGCAGATTCTTCCCATTCAGGCTCCGCCGCCATCGCAGCCCGAAGAGCCACCCTCAGATCGGTCGTAGCTTCTGCGTCAGGAGCAGGTCTCCCGGTTTCGGGCGCCCTGGTTTATAGTGTTCGCTCGGGAGCTTTCCTGACGATTTCCTTTGTCCTGCTGCGAACGTCTCATAAGCCGGGGAGAATTCATGAAACATGACAAATGCATTGCTGCGATTCTGCTCAGCGTGTTCTCTCTTCTTGCCCCTGGATTGAGCCGCGCGCAGTCTGACGCCGCCGCTGCGGCTCCGCATCAGGAGACAACGCAGGATTTCATTGCCAGGTTGAATCCCCAGCAGAAGCAGCAATTCGACGATGCGGGGAAGGCATATAGCGCGCATCGCTTCGCGGAGTCTCTCGCCCTGCATCAGACACTGCTCAAGGACTTTCCGGGCGATCCCATCCTTCTAAAGTTTGAAGGTGAGGACTACCTTGAGGGAGGGAATGCAGCCGCTGCAATGGCCGCCCTCAAGCCGCTCGCCAGTGCCGATCCTTACGATTGGCAGGCTGCCGCGCTGCTCGTCCACGCCTGTGCCGAGGCTGGCGACAAAGCCTGCCGTGACCAGCAGATGGCCCACATGCTCGAACTGCACAGCCGCGGAATTACGCCGCCGCGCTTTCAACAGTATCCCGTGGAGAGTGTGAAGCTGGGTGACAACACCCTGCTGATCAACACCTCGATTGTTCCCTGGGGGATGTACAAAATTTATGCGCTGGGCAAAATCACAGACGGCTCCGGCAAGCTGCTGATGAGCATCACGCTGGAGAGCAGCGACTTCGATCAGCCAGGATATGCGAAGGAACATCCCGAGGACGCGGCCAAGGGAATGCGGCGCTTCTCCATCGATACCTACGCGGAGACCGGCACGGACAGCGCCGGAAACCGGACGCAGACGCAGGGGCTTTACAAGTTCATTGACGGACAACCGCCCTACGACACAATTCGGGAGGAATTCGTGAAGATTGCGTCCGGAAGGGGCGCTCCGGTCGCCAGCCGCCCGAATCTAAAAGTCCCATAGGAGTCTTGTACCGCCGGCTTCAACAGCCCGACGCAAAAAGCTCGATGCCGAAGCGCGCTGGAGAGCAGCGATGGGACTTGGCATATGGGAGACTGCATGGAACTTTTGTGCTCCGCGAGAATTTGCCATTTGTGCCGGAACGGGGCTATCTTTTGGGCAAGTGCGGTTCGCATGCATGGGAGGTACCCATGATCCGGTTGATCCTGCCCGAGGAGAGATCGCAAAGCCAGCCAGTGGTCGCGAATGCTTGCGGCGTCAATAATTTGGGCCGTACGGTGGCTGCGTGCCTCATTGCGGCTGTTTCGCTTGCGCTCGCTGCCCCGGCGCAGATCACCGTGAATTCGAAGACCGGCGTGGTGACCAATGATTCGACCGGCCATGCGGTATACACCGTGGACCGGCGCTACCAGCAGATCACACCCACCAAGGTTCCCCTTACCAAGACCGAGTTGGACGCAAAGACCCGGCTGGAGTTGATCCGCGTGATGCAGGCGGAGCAGGGATTTGCCATGCGCCCTTTGCCGCGCGGCCACAAGGGCCTGACTTTGGAGGCCAATGGAAAGCTGGAGCCGGCCGGCGAGGATTATCTGGCCATGGCGACCGCGGAGGGGTTGACGGCCAAGCCCGGCGACCGGGTGGTGATCACCGATATTAAATTCGACCGGACGAAGATCATCTTCGATTTGAACGGAGGGCCCGACCCGAAGCATCGCTTTCTGCGCCATGTGCAACTCGGAACCGGGCCTGTGATGAGCCCGGTGGTGCAGGGGGACGACCAGGAACCGGTGGGCGCGCGGATCAGTCTTGCCTTTGAGAAGCACGTGCCGGAGATTACCGGAAAGGATGTGAAGGCGCTGCTGGCTCCGCTCATCTCCTTCGACGTGAAGACCCCTATCCAGGCCTTTACCGACACGCTGCCGGCGAAGCTCAAGGATGCCATCATGAACCATCATGTGCTGGTGGGCATGAGCACGGACATGGTGCTCTTCGCCAAAGGACAGCCTGATAACAAGTCCCGCGAGATGGACGGGCAAATGCCGTTCGAGGAGTGGATCTACGGCAAGCCTCCCAAGGAAGTGGACTTTGTTCGCATTAACGGCAACCGCGTGATTCGCGTGGAAGTCGCCAAAATGGGCGAGACGCCGGTGGTCTTTACCAAAGACGAGGTGGAAGGCCTGATGCGCACCGACGGCACACCGCTCGATCCCGCCGAAACGCAGCGTGTGGCCAAGGTGGGCGACGTGCAGCATGACCCGGACAAGGAAGCGCCCTCCGCGCCGCCCAGTCTGCGCAAGCCCGGAGAGACCGGACCGATCGGCAACACCAACGGCGACCCGGATCCGACCGGACGGACCGGCGTGATGAAGCCGGTGCAGTTCCCCAAGCCGAAGCCCGATGCGCAACCAGGCGCAAATCCGGACGGCGAACCCGACGCGCAGCCGCCGGCCAGTCCAACCACGGCGCCCGACACGTCGCAACCCGGGACGGCAAAGCCGCAAGTGCCGCAGCCGTCCCCGCCTGCGGGAAGCGGCCAGCCCAACTGAGGGGTAGTGGGTGATTCTGAAGAGACAATCCCTCAGGGGCTAAAGCCCGCGTTCGTTGCGACTGGTTTATGTACGGGCTAAAGCCCGTACCCTTCAAGCTAAAGCCCGTACCCTTCAAGCTAAAGCCCGTACCCTTCAAATTGGCCCACTACCAAGTGAGGCGACGCAGACGGACGTGATGTAAACTGGAGAGAGCGAGTCAGGCTCCCACCAAGGCATTTCCTCCCTGGGGTGAATTTCAAGCCCCTGCAGCCCAATGCGCAAGAGGCAGGCCAAGAGGCGAACCACGGACCGCGCCGTTGAAGCCGTCCGCCTCGCCACCCTATCGACGAGAATCTGTCGCTGGGGACCCCGGTGCGGCAGATGTGTGCAGAGACAACCCCAAGAAGGAGAAACACCCCACCGATGGCCAAGATTGCAAAAACAGGTGACCGCAAGAAGGTAATGGACACGACGAAGTCGACCGACTGTCCCAAGTGCAGCAAGCCCACGCGCATCGTCAAGCGCGTCAAGGACCGCGAGCGCGGCATTCCAGGCGGCGTCTACATCTCGTGCTCTGCGTGCGACTTCTACGAGAAACTTTAAGTTTCGATTGAGATTTGGCAATCAAGAGGCCCGGCAACTTCGCCGGGCTTCACCTTTTATTCAAAGCTCGTTCGCATAGCCATCTGATGTGCTTCAAGCGCCTCCTGGGCGTCCGGCTCCACGGAACAAATGTAAGTAACGTAGATAATTTCGGCTCGATTGCTTGCAAGAACCCAGGCTTGGAAATGGACGGGAACTCCGCCTTTCAGGACGATGGTCCCAAAATTGCCGAAATCACATTCGCCAGATGCACACAGTCTCTGCTTTGGATCACGAACCTTTTCAATTCCGTTCGTTGCCAGTTGGATTAGCTTTGGGGGCGAGAGATCAAGTGTTTTTGGTCCCGTGTACTTTCGGTATGTGAATTGGAGAGCAGATTCCGACCCCTCGTGGACGAATGTGAGAATGCCACCTGGATTATCCTGCTTATGCCACTTGCTAAACCGGCTCCGATCCAGCTTGAATGTAAATCCCATCCTCGATTCCTCAGCTCGATATACTTTGTCCTGAACGTTATTGCGCGATGGCTCCTGCCATTTCCTTCAGGATCGCATCGGCTGCTTCGGCCGGGTCTGGGGCCTGGGTGATGGGGCGGCCCACGACCAGGGAACTGGCGCCCAGACGTAGAGCTTCTGCCGGTGTGGCGATGCGCTTCTGGTCCCCGCTTGCCGCGCCGGCAGGGCGAATGCCGGGAATGACCAGCACGCCCTCGGGACCGGTGAGCGCGCGCAGGGTTGCCACTTCCTGGGGTGAACAAACGAAGCCCTGAATCCCCTCCGCCAGCGCCATTCGCGCCAGCAGTTCGACCTGAGCGGCCGGGGGCCGATCGAGACCGATTGCGGCCGTCTGAGCCTTGTCCATGCTGGTGAGCACAGTCACGGCCAGTATCCGGGGCGGATCGGCGATGCCTTCAAGAGCGGTGCGGGCAGCGGCCAGCATCGCAGGTCCTCCGGCGGCGTGGACGGTGATCATGCGCGCGCCCAGGGCCGCGGCGGAGCGTACCGCACCGGCTACGGTGTTGGGAATGTCGTGGAACTTGAGGTCGAGGAAAACCGAGTATCCGCGCTTGAGCAGCGGCTCAAGGACGGCGGGCCCGGCGGCCGCAAACAGCTCCAACCCCACCTTGAACCACTGGCAGGTATCCTCCAGCCGGGCGACGAGCGCCTTGGCTGCGTTTGCATCCTGCACGTCAAGCGCGACGATGAGGCGCTTGCGGGCCTCATCGAGCTGGTTGACCGATGGCAGGCGAACCGCGGACGATTCAGCCTTCGCAAAGGCGGGTCTCAGCCGCTCGGGGATGGGCATACTTCGATCCTAAAGCATCCGCGTGTCCGGAGCGTGACGGCCGGGCTCAAGCCTGAGCAGCAACTGGTGTCGTTTCGGTGTGCCAAATCGCAACCTGATCCTGGGCGGGCAGGAAACGGCAGAGATAATCAATGGGATCTTCCGACGCGGCCATCTGGCGCAGGTGAAACTTCCACACATCTGGCTTGATGGTGCGCCGGGTGAATGGCTTGCGGGTTACCTGGACCACCTCGCCCTGAGGGGTGACCCTGGGGTAGGTGACGGAGGGAACCATAAAGCTCATCTGGGCTCCCGAACGCCAGAAGCAGCGGACGAACTCGTGCGAAAAAATGAGGGTGAAGTGGCGGCCTTCGGACGCGAGCAGTACAAGCGCCTCTTCGGCGCCGGGCCAGGTTGGCCGAACATGAGTCTGAAACCAGCGGCGAAACTCGAAGCCGTTAAACTGAGCCTGATTAAGCAACAAACGCAGCAACTCTTTTCGATTCATCTCACCATTCCTTGACGCAAAAAGAATCTTGGGGTTATGGAGCGGATGGAAAAAGCCGTGGAAAACCAGAGAGCGCGGTGAAGCAACTTCGAGAACCCGCTACCTGTTCATTAACGGCAAAGAGGCGGGAGTTCCTTTTCTCTTCCGGTTGGGAAAAAACCATGACTGCCCCGGGCAGCATGCGGCGAAGTTGCAGAAGAAGAGCCTTCACCTATAGATAGCGGCAAACAGGGCGAAAAAGTGTCAGATACTGTGAAGAAGGCCTGAGCGGAGTTTTCATTTTGAAACCTCCAAACGGTTTTGTAATCCGCCATGGGTCGGTTACCTGGGAACGGGCCAAAATGGAGATTTGAGCTTGAAATTGGGATCGTTCTGGAAGCACGGACTGGCATGGGGAGTTGTCCTGCTGGGAACAGCAAGCGCATCTTGGGCCTCAGAGGTTCATACCAATCCGCTGAACAACGATCCGCTGGTGAAGGAAGCGTTCGATCGCTTTTATCAGCTCGACTACGACGGCGCGGTGGAGAGATTCGGGCGCTTTCACGCCACGCACCCAGGCGATCCGCAGGCAACGGCGCTTCTTCTTGAGGCGGAAGTGTTTCAGGAACTCTACCGCCAGGACCTGCTGGACACCACTTTCTACGCGAACGATGGCTTTCTCACCGGCAGGCACGCAACCGAGGAGGACCCGAAGACTCGTGAACGCATTCTGAGCCTGGCGGACGAAGCCATCCACGAAGCAGACTGGCGCATCGGCAAGAACCCGAACGACGTGGATGCTCTCTACGCCCGGGGTTGGGCACGAGCGCTCAAATGCACTTACGTTGCCATGGTGGAGCGCGCCTACGGGGCTGGATTTCGATTGGCCACGGGGGCCAAGGAAGACGCGATGCGCGTCCTGAAGCTCGATCCGGACTACGTGGACGCCAAGCTGGTCGCGGGCGTTTACGAGTATGTGGTGGGGGCCCTGCCGTTTCCGTTCAAGATTCTGATTGGATTTGCCGGGATTACCGGCTCCAAGACGCGCGGCCTGGAGATGCTGACCGACGACGGCAACCGGGGAGCGGTAACCAACGTCGAGGCCCGCACCACGATTGCTCTGTTTCTCCGCCGCGAGGGACGCTACAAGGAGGCAATCCAGGTGATTCGCAAGCTCAAGGGCGAATATCCCAGGGACTACCTCTTCAGCCTCGAGGAAGCCAACCTGCGCAAGGACGATGGCGAGGGCATGATTGCCGTGGAAGCCTATCGCGGGATTCTTGCCGCCAATGCCAAACCCGGCTATTTCTATTCGCCACGCATGGAGCTTACCTACTTCGGGCTGGGAGATGCGCTGCGCGGGCAGCGCCACTACGCCGAGGCCGCGCAATCCTATGAGCAGGCAGCCGGGACTCCCAACGTGGGGCCGGAGCTGAAGATCCGGTCGCTCGTGGACGCGGGCGAGTGCCGCGATCTGAACGGCGAGCGTCGGGAGGCGACAAAGGACTACCAGGCGGCGATCGATGCCGGCCCGAATACCTCCCGGGCGGATACCGCCAGAAAATACCTGCGCCGCGCCTACGCGGGGAATTGAAGAGTTGCTCCGCTCCGGTGCAGGGAACCGTTGCAGGTTTGTTTCCGTACGTACACAATGATTGGGGGATTGAACCATGGCCGTCTATTGCAACCGATGTGGAACGGCGCTGCCGCACACCGCTCGCTTCTGCTCCAATTGCGGCGCAACCATAGCGGCCGCGCCGCAAATGCGTTCCAGGCCGCTGGTGCGGCCGATTCATGGCAGGGCAATTGCGGGTGTGTGCATCGGGCTGGCGCAGGCCTATGGCTGGGATGTGGCGCTGGTGCGCATCTTCACCGTCATCGGCTTCTGCTTCTCCGGCGGGCTGGTGGCCATCGCCTACCTCGCCTGCTGGATTGGAATCCCCGACGAGCCGATCAGCCTCCCCGGCGTGTATCCACCGGGCACGGGAGCGTATCCTCCAGGTATATGAACGGCTGGTTTGAATCGGACGGCGCCAGGCTTGCGTTTCGAGATACCGGAGCCGGGCTGCCGGTAGTTTTTCTCCATCCCACACCCCTCGATCACGACTATTGGCGCCCCCTCATCGAAGACCTGGGCGGCGTTCGCGCCATTGTTCCGGATCTCCGTGGACACGGAAAATCGGAGTTGGGCCAGAACCTGCCGATGGGATTGTTTGCGCGGGTGCCGGACGCGCCGGCGCTGACGATGGCGCAACTGGCTTCGGACGTCATAGCTGTCCTCGATCACCTTGAATTGAGTGAAGCCGTGCTTGCGGGTTGCTCCATTGGCGGCTATGTGCTGCTGGAACTGGCTCGCAGGATTCCGGAACGCATCAGCGGGTTGGCGTTTGTCTGCTCCAAGGCGCAGCCCGACGCCGAGGCCAACCTCGCCCGCCGGGCAACCAATATCGCGCAGCTTCGAGCCGAGGGAACGGTTGGGTTGTTCGACGGGATGGCGCAAAGCCTGACGGGCGCCACCGCGCGCGAGCGCCAGCCGGAGATTGTGAACGAGCTGCGGGCACAGATGACCCTGACGCCGGAAGCAATGGTTGCCGTGCAGGCAGGATTGGCCGTCAGGCCCGACTCACTGCCGACCGTAGCCACCATTCAGGCGCCGGTGCTGGCGATTGCGGGCGGCGAGGACCCCGCCGTGACGCCGGCTGAGATGGAGGCGTTTCACGAAGCGCCAGGCGGGTGCGAACTCCACCTGCTGCCCGATGCCGGGCATTTTGCTGCCTATGAGCAGCCGCGGAAAGTGGCAGCTCTGCTGGCTGAATGGCTGCGGCAAGAACATGGGTGACGGAATCGGGGCACTGGCGATGAGGCGGGCGGTCAGTCTGCGGCGGGCACATCACAGACGTTGAGATAGCGGGAGGCAGTCGCCATCAGCTCTTCCACCGCGGCGACAGTTTGAATTCCGCCCCTGGCGCCCGCGGACATGCAGTTCATTGCGGCCGCCGCGCAGGAGAAGTCAAGCTGGCGTTCCAGCGGCCAACCTTGCAGTAACCCATAAATGAATCCCGCGTGGAAGATGTCGCCCGCTCCAGTGGTATCGACTACCGGAACACAATAGGCGGGGCGGTAATGAAACTGCCGGCCATTCCAGGCCAATACACCTCCCTCGCCCAGGGTCGCGGCGGTGAGCCGGCACCCGAAGCGAATCTGCATGCGGCGCAGAGCGCTTTCGAGATCGGAATCCTCCATCAGCCGGCAAGGGAAGTCCCTGCTCACGATGAGATAGTCGATATTCTCGATCAGCTCTTCGACGCCCGGATATGTCTCATCGAGGTCGGCAATCACGGGAATGCCTGCTTCGCGTGCCCAGCTCGCCGCAACCGATGCCGCGGCAGTTTCGTAGCCATCCACGTGCAGGGCGCGGGCATTGACGATCCACTCGCGGCGCAGGTCTTCGGGCTGCAGCAGAAGACGCTCATCGCGCCGGCAAAGAACGGTCCGCTCGCCGCCCTCGTCGACCAGGATCAAGGACTGTGGGCTCGCCGCACCTGGAACCGTGGTGAGCTGTGCTTCGACTCCTGCGTGGGCAAATGCTGCGCGATGCAAACGGGCGGCGTCATCTTCGCCCAGCTTGCCGACGTAGCGGGTGCTGAGTCCCCAGGTCTGGCATGCGACCACGGTGGTTGCCGCTTGTCCGCCGGGGAGGACGGATGCGTGCCGGTACTCCACCTTGGAGCCGCGCGCCGGGAAGTTTACGAGGGGGATGAGCGTGTCGGTGGCATTGAGCCCAACACCCACCAAATCAACCTTTGCCGGCTCCGCCATTTCCTTATTGTAACGGCAGGGTCACAAACTTCTACGAGAACCGGGTCGCTTTCCAGAGTCCCCAGCCGCTCAGGAGCGCGGAAGCGACGAGAACTACAACCAGAATTGAGAGCCAGGTGAAGTTCATGCCCAGCGCGGGAACTTTTGCGTTGACCCCCAGATAGACGAAGACGCTTACGGCTGCGGCCACAATGGCGTAATCCCACCAGAGACGCCGGTCCCTCGGCTCGTCGCCATTGCGCAACTCCGAGACACTGTAAGACGCGACCACCCGGTCGTAATCGAGTTTGTAGCGAGTGCATTCGCGCAGCAGCGCCTGGTTGGTCGAGTTGTTTTCGCGCTCGGTGGCCACGGCGGTGCTGACGGCCAATGCGCCCAGGATCATGACCAGCGAACCGGCCACAACCAACAGCCGATGGGACCAGTCGGCGTGGGCCAGCTCGCCAAAGACCAAAGCGCCCCAGGCAAGCCCCCAAAGCTGGTTGGTGTTGGACAGCGGGATGGCGCGTCCGATGCCCAGGTACTTGGTGGCAAATTGCTGGAAGAGATCGCCGATAACCCAGACAAAACCGCCCAGGAAGAGCCAGAAGATCAAGTGCTTTGTCTCCGCTGAATGGAAGATTGCGGCCTTGGTTCCTCCGTCGAGAGCCAGCACCAGAGCAAAGCAGGTGCCCAGTTCTCCAAGGGTGAAGACGGTGACAAAGGAGAGCGGGTTCATCCCGCTGATGTAGGCCTTGCGATAGGGAACGTACATGGTTCCCCACAGCAGGCTCGCGCCAATGGCGGCCAGGATGCCCGCGACTGCGTGCTCTGCATGAGGTCCGCCGCCGTGAATGGTGCTGAAGCCAAGCAGAATTGCGGCCACCACAATGGCCATAGCACCCAGGACCACCTTGGCAATGTTTTTGCCGCTCGCTCCCTTCAATTCGCCAAACAGCAACCGGCCCCATAGGATGCCGACCAGGGAGTTGGTATTCCAGAGCGGAAAGGCGATGGTCAAGCCAACATCGCGAATGGCAAAGACGGTAAGCGTGTTGGCGACGGCCCACAGCATGCCTGCAAGCACGGCGTTGAGGATCAGGTGCCTATTCTGCGCCAGGTCGGCGAAGACGTAGCGCGTTCCCTTGAGCAACGTGGGAACTGTCCATCGCGCGGTAAAGACGCCGGCCACCATGCACAGCGAGATGGCATAGGGCGAAAGACCGGAGTTGACCAGCTTGGTGGGAGCTTCCGCCGCGCCCAGCCACACGCCGGCCGCCAGCGCACAGGCCACTCCGATCCCGTGCACCGATGCAAAGCTTGCCGTCGCGTTTGTCTTCGTCGTCGCGCTCAACTCGGACCCTCCTCCGCTGCGCTCAAATAACTTCGGCGCGCCTTTCGCAATTCCGCGCCGTAGCCGGTCAGTGCAGCGTGATGAGGAGCGCAAGCCCGATGCAGAATACGAGCAACGGAACCAGGAAGTGACTGTCGCTGAGTATGGCTTTTGTCTTCGGGGAAATTTTCATCGATATCGCGGCGATTCCTGCTTATTCGATTACAGAGAACGAAGATCATCATAGGGGAACGGCACCGGGTTTGTCCTCCCGGCGCCCGATTTTTCTGTCGATCATATGGGGTTCGGCGCAGTCACCGAAGGCATGCTCCACGCAACCCGGCACTCGTCCGGCTCGAATGCGGGCTCCAAAATGCTGTAGGCTCATAGAGACATATTCTCCCTGGAAGACACTCTTGACACCGATCTCGAATACATCGTCCCGTCCCTTCAATTACCCCCGGCCGCATAGCGCCTTGCACTGCGGCAGAGTATCGCTCGAATCTCTGGCCAAGCGCTACGGCACGCCTCTCTACGTGTACTCCGCTGACCAGATTGTGGAGCGACTCGAATTGTTTCAGCAGGCTCTCAGGAGCAGGGACCACCTGATTTGCTATGCGGTAAAGGCCAACTCCGCGTTGGCCATTCTCAAGCTGCTTGCCGATCACGAGGCCGGCTTCGACATTGTCTCCGGCGGCGAGCTGGAGCGGGTGATGGCCGTAGCGCCCGAGGCTGTCGAGCGCGTGGTCTTCTCCGGCGTGGGCAAGACGGCGGCGGAGATCGACCTCGCTCTAAACGAGGGCATTCTGCAATTCAATGTGGAGAGCGAAGCGGAGCTTGCTCTGCTCGGCAGCCGCGCCGCGAAGCTGAAGCGCAAGGCGCGCTTCGCCCTGCGCGTGAACCCTGACGTGTTTGCCGATACGCACCCTTACATTTCAACCGGGCTGCGCGAGCATAAGTTCGGCATCGACATCCGCCAGGCAAAGCGGATCTACCAGAGCACGGCCGGGAACCGGTGGCTTGAGGCGCATGGCGTAAGCGTGCACATCGGCTCGCAGATTCGCTCCGCGGCGCCGTTTGGCGCGGCCATGGAGCGGGTCAACAGGATTGTCGCGGAGCTTAGCCGCGAGGGCATCCAGCTCCGGGCCATCGACGCGGGAGGTGGGTTGGGCATCGACTACCACGGCGGCATCTTTGACGCAGCCGCCAAGGTAGCCGAGTACACAGCGGCGATCGAGAAAGCATTGCAGGGCTTTGAGGGCCGCCTGCTTCTCGAGCCGGGAAGATTCATTGTGGCGCAGGCCGGAGCGCTGGTGGCTCGCGTGCTGCAGGTGAAGCGCAACGGCAAGAAGACCTTCGTGATTACGGATGCCGCCATGAACGACCTGATCCGCCCTGCGCTCTACCAGGCGCATCACGAGATTGTCCCGGTGCGGCCACGCCCGGGCCGACCAAGGACAGTCGACGTCGTGGGACCGGTGTGCGAGACGGGCGACTTCTTTGCCCGCGACCGCAAGCTGGCCCCCGTGCAACCGGGGGACCTGGTGGCGCTGCTCGATGCCGGGGCTTACGGCATGGCGCAGAGCTCGAACTACAACACGCGTCCGCGCGCCGCTGAGGTGCTGATCGAGGGCGCGAAGGCGCGGCTGATCCGGCGCAGGGAGACGATGGCCGATCTGCTGGGGCCGGAGCGGGTCTGATCTTTGCCCATGATTTTCTCCACCTAAAGCGATATGATTCCCGGTGAGGGAAATATGGTGGAGCGGATCACAATCGAGCCCGGAAAGCGATCCGGCCAGCCTTGCATCCGAGGACTCCGGATAACGGTGTGGGATGTTCTGGGATGGTTGGCGGTCGGCGCCAGCCAGGAACAGATCCTCGAAGACTATCCTGAGCTGGAAGCCGGGGATTTTCCAGCGGTTTTTGAGTTCGCGGCCCGCATGGGACGACGCATAGCCCTGTGAAGCTTCTCTTTGACGAAAGCCTCTCTCGTCGACTGCCGGCACGGATTGCTGACCTATTTCCCGGATCAATCCATGTCAGCCTGCCAGGTCTCCTCGAAACGCCTGACGCCGTGCTGTGGGATTTCGCGAAGGAAAACGGCTTTGCGATCGTAACCGCCGACATGGATTTCTTTGAAATGGGGTCCAGAGTAGGTCCTCCCCCCAAATTCATCTGGCTGAGCCGCTGCGACTATCCAACATCCACTGCGGAGCGGTTGATCCGCAGCCAAGCCATCCGCATTGCGGAATTTCTTGATGATCCGGAGCGCGCCGTGCTGATCTTGAGGCCGCGATGAATCCCATTGCAAACCCTGAAACTCAGCACCACTCCGGCCCGTCCTGATAACGTATTCCGCGGAGGATTTTTGTGATGCGAGTGGGATTGAAATGGACGTGTGCCCTGGCGGTTGCAGGGCTGGCGTTAGGACTTTCCGCGGCCGCCAATGCGGACCCTCTGACGATGAAGACCGCACAAGGCAAGGCGCAGGGCAAGACCATCAACGACGGCAAGGTGAAGGCGTTTCTGGGCCTGCCCTATGCCGCGCCACCGGTGGGCGATCTGCGCTGGAAGGCGCCCGAGCCGGCAGCCAAATGGAAAGGCGCGCGCGATGCCACGAAGTTTGGCGCACACTGCGCCCAGGGGCGCGTCTTCGACGACATGGTCTTCCAGGACGCTGGACCAAGCGAGGACTGCCTGTTTCTGAACGTCTACGCGCCCGCCGATTCGACCAACAAGAGCAAGCTGCCTGTCATGTTCTGGATTCACGGCGGCGGTTATTCCGGTGGCGCCAGTTCCGAACCTCGCCACAACGGCGACTTCATGCCTCTCAAGGGCGTGGTGCTGGTCACCATCAATTATCGTCTCGGCGTCTTCGGCTTTCTGGCGACAAGCGATCTGGCCAAAGAAGCCAACGGCACGGCAGGGAACTATGGGCTGCTGGATATTGTGGCCGCTCTCGAGTGGGTCAAAGGCAATATCAAGAACTTCGGCGGCGACCCGCAGAACGTGACCATCTTCGGGGAAAGCGCCGGCTCCTTTGCTGTAAGCACCCTGATGGCTTCGCCCATGGCCCGGGGGCTCTTCGCAAAGGCCATCGGCGAAAGCGGCGCGGCCTTCAGCGATGTTCTGACGCTCGATCCCCTGGAAGCCCGCGAGAAAAAGGACGATGAGTGGGTTGCCTCGCTCGGCGTCAAGTCGCTTACGGAACTGCGCGCCCTTCCGACCGACAAGATTCTGGACGCGGTGAAGTCGAAGAAGGGCGGATTCTCGACGGCCATCGATGGCAAGCTTTTGACGGAGCCGGTGCCTGACACCTATGCGGCCGGCAAGCAGGCGCATGTGCCGCTGCTGGCCGGCTGGAACCGTGACGAGGGCAGCTTTCTGGCCAACGGCATGACGGCAGAAAAGTGGAAAGGCATGGCCACGGGATTATTCAAGGATCGCGCGGCCGAATTCCTCAAGCTCTATCCTGGCGACACGGATGAGCAAGCGGTGAATTCAGCCATCGATTACGGCAGCGACTCCTTCATCGCCTTCAGCACCTGGAAGTGGATCGAGGCGCATCGGAAGACAGGCGATTCACCGGTCTACCGCTATCACTTCGAACTGCGCGCCCTGCCCAGCAAATACCATCCCGGCACCTTCGCCTTCCACTCCGACGACATTGAATACGTCTTCGGCACGCTGGATACGCGGCCCGGCGAGACCGTCCGTCCCGAGGACCGCACGCTGAGCGATCAGATGATGACCTACTGGACCAACTTCGCCAAGACGGGGGACCCGAATGGAGCGGGGATGCCGGCGTGGCCCAAGTACGGCAAGGACGACTCGCTCATTCATTTGGACGCGACCATCACTTCGGGGGCTGACACGCTGCGGCCTCGCTATGAGTTCCTGCTGCAGGGAATGCCCGCGTTTCATTTTTAGGCTGAACTGGAAGCTAGTGGGGTGTCTCAGAGGTTCGTCGCATTTGTTTGGAAAGGTTGGAATGCGGTGGCTTCCCAAATGCAGATCCTTCGACTCCGCTGAAGTACGCTGCGCTCAGGATGACAGGTTATTTTCTGGTAGGAACTTTGGAGACAGGACACCAGCTGAACAACAATGGCCGCCTTCGGGCGGCCATTGTTATTAATAGCGCATCTGCAAAAAAGCCGATTGAAAAGGAACTTCCTTAGTCTGCCAGGAGGTTCAGTGGTTGACGCCGGAGGACCGGGCAAATCCGGAGACTTGCTCTGAAGGAATGGTGTTCACCGGCGGCGGGTCGACGAAGCTCGAGTTCCTGGCATTGATTGCGCTGGAGTAATCGGGGCCGAGGCCGAGCTTCTTGAGGGCGCGGGAGTCGGGCATGAGCTTGGTCTGCCAGCCTTGATCGGCCTGGTACTTCTGCATGGCCGATTCCGTCGTTGCGTCCCATTTGCCGTTGGCGTCCGCCGTCAGATAGTGCTCGCGGATCAGCGCCTGCTGGATCTCGGTAACGCGTGCCGGTTCAATGGCCTGCTGGCCGTGCAGGCGGCGCGATTTGGGAATCGCCTTGTGGGAAGTGCGCCCGTGAGCGCTGATGGTTGCCCGATGCGTGCGCGTGGCGAAAGCCGGCGATGCAATCAGCATCGCGGAGAACACAAAAACCAGATTCGCACGAAGAGAAGGCACGTTAAATCACCCGATGAAAAAGGACATCGTTGGAGAATTGTGTCCTAGTTTAACCTCTTGTCTCGCAATGCGACAAGAGGAAAATGGATGGAGTGGCAGGATTGCAAACGACGGCGGGAAGAGCGCCGATTGCGGAATGCCGCAGCCGGCGCTCTCTGGTCGCTACTCCAATGTGCCTCCAAGATAAAGGGTTCCATTATCCGGATGGCGCGGGTCGATGGCTTCAAATACCACATCGTCGCCCGTTTTCAGCTTGCTGACGACGGCATCGAATTGCTCCTTCGTCCCGGTGGGCTGCTTATTGATGCGGGTGATGATCAGCCCGGGTTCAAGCCCCTGCAGGTCGGCAAACGATCCGGAGCGGACCGATTGGACGACCACGCCGGGCGTGTGGATCTTGGCGAGGGTGGAATCGGATTCCTGCCGCACCACCAGGCCAAGCTTCGTTTCGCCCACGTCGCCCCCGCTTTCGGGGCCGGCTTCTGCCTGCTGGTTTTCCTGTTCGGCGAAGACCTTGTCCAGGTCCCCGATGGTCGCGGTTGTGTCCATCTGCTTGCCGTCACGCTGGTAGCCCAGGCGGATCGAAGAACCCGGTCTGCGGCTGGTAATCTCGTTGACCAGATCGTCGCCGTCCTTGATGCCGCGGCCGTCGACGGTAGTGATGATGTCGCCCGCCTTGAGGCCGGCCTTGTCTGCCGGGCCGCCACGGACAATCTGCTGCACCAGAACGCCGTTCTTGAAGCCGTAGACGCGATTGACGGCGCCTGACAGACCCTGGTTGAACCGGATTCCAATCGACCCGCGCGTAACCTTGTGGCTCGAGCTGATCAGGTCGTTGTAGACCTCGACCACGGTGTTCGACGGCATGGCGAAGCCAATGCCCTGATAGCCGGCAGACTGCGTATAGATCGCCGTGTTGACGCCGATCACCTCGCCGTTCATGTTCAGCAAAGGGCCGCCGGAGTTGCCGGGGTTGATGGCCGCATCCGTCTGGATGAAGTGCTGGAACTGGCCGCTCGCTCCGGGCTCAATCGTTCTGTGCTTGGCGGAGATGATTCCCGCGGTGACGGTTTGGGATAGCGCAAAGGGGCTGCCGATGGCTTCCACCCAGTCGCCGACCTCAGCCGTGTCGGAGTTGCCCAGTTTGACGATGGGAAGGGATGAACTGACGTCGATCTTGATGACCGCCAGGTCGGTGGCCTTGTCGAAGCCAATGACGCGCGCGGGACGGCCAAGATCCTGGGTGTCGGGGTCGGTGGAAAGCTTGACGTAGATCTTGTCGGCCTTTTCAATCACGTGGTTGTTGGTGATGATGTAGCCCTTGGGATCGACGATGAAGCCCGAGCCTAGGGACTCGCGAACCTGGCCATCATCTCCGCCTTCCTGGTCAGGCATCTGCCCGCCAAAGAACTTGTTGAAGAAGTCCTGGAAGTTGCCCTGGCCCTGGCCCTGCTGCTGGTCTTGGTCCTGGTCGTCATCCCCTCCGGGGTTCTGGGGCGCGGCCTGGGCGTGGCCGTGGGGGTTGCGACGGCCATGGTTCATGCTCTGTTTGGGCAGAGTCTGGGTGTTGATGTTCACCACTGCCGGTCCAACCTCTTTGGCGATCCTGACAAACTCGTTAGGAGGGACCGGAGAGTTGACAACCTTGAGAGGCGTGGCGTCGACGCTCGAGTTCTGCTTTTCTTGTCCGCGGACCCCATGGGCGGCAAAGGAACCGGCCACAATCGCGGCTGAGAGCGTGGCAAGCAAGACAAACATTGAAGCGAGACGGCGTGTGCGAAGCCGTTCGAGAAGCGATTTCATAGGTTCGTAGACCTCGTCAGGTGACCAGCCCTGCGGCTGGATTGGAATTGCACCAACTACCAGTATAGCCAGTGGCGGGCAATCCCGTCTGGCCGGGCGGCCCAGTTCGCAGGGCAATCGCATTTGAAATTCAGTTGAACCACGGTTGGTACTTCCATTCAC
>CAYUJM010000043.1:0-6437 GCA_964445025.1 uncultured Occallatibacter sp.
CCCGCACCAGCTTTGAGCTGGCCGCCAAGGGGCTGGGCGCGGATACCACGCTGGTTTCGAGCCTCTCTTCGAGCATTGAAAAAGGAGAGTCGCTCAAAGACACGGGCCTGACGCTACGTGCCCTGGGAGCTGAAGCCATCATTCTGCGCCACAACTCCTCTGGCGCGCCCTGGCTGCTGGAAGCGGAGACCCGCCTGCCGGTGCTCAACGCGGGCGACGGTATGCACGAGCATCCCACCCAGGCGCTGCTGGACCTGCGCACCATCCTGGCGCATCTGCGGCCGGGCGTCGAGACCTTGAACTCGGAAACGCTGGCCGGCGTCACGGTGAGCATTGTGGGCGACATTCTGCACAGCCGCGTAGCCCGCTCCAACATGCTTCTGCTGCCGCGGCTGGGGGCACGTGTTCTGCTCTGCGGACCGAAGGAGCTGCTGCCGGAGCTGGCTGCGCAGGCCGGGCCTGGAATCGAAATTGAGCGCAATTTTGAGACCACGCTGCGCCAGTCGCAGGTAGTCATGATGCTGCGCATTCAGGCCGAGAGGCTGGCCGGGCTGCAACTTGATCTGGAAGAGTACAAGGCCAACTACCAGCTCACCGGCCCGAGGCTGGCCACACAGGCGCCGGCGGCCATCGTGATGCATCCCGGCCCCATCATTCGCGGGATGGAAGTCACGGCGGGCGTGGCCGACGGCGTCCAATCGGTCATCCTCGAACAAGTGCGGAATGGCGTGGCCATCCGCATGGCGGTGGTGGAGCGGGCGCTGACGGCCAATCAGCAAGGAGGCCGGGCATGACGGCGCTGGTGATTCGCGGTGGCCATCTCATCGATCCAGCCGCGGGCGTGGACGGGCTGAAGGACATCCTGCTCAAAGACGGGCGTGTGGCCGAGATTGCCGGTCCGGGCAAGCTGAAGCAGGCCAATGGCGCGGAGCAAGTGGATGCGACGGGCCTCACCATTGCCCCCGGGCTGGTGGATATTCACGTCCATCTGCGCGAACCTGGCCAAGGCTACAAGGAGACCATTGCCACCGGTACACTGGCGGCAGCGGCGGGCGGTTTTACCTCGGTTGCGGCCATGCCGAACACCAGGCCGGTGAACGACTCGCCGGAGATTACGCGCTGGATGCAGGCGCCGGAGCGTGGCGCGGCGGTGCGCGTATTTCCCATTGCCGCGGCGACGCGCGCATCGAAGGGTGAGGCGATCAACGACTACGCCGCTCTCAAATCTGCCGGAGCCGTAGCCGTGACGGACGACGGATATCCGATTCTGAAAGACAGCATCATGCGCGAGACGCTGGTAGCGGCGGCGCGGGTGGGTCTGAGCGTTATCCAGCACGCGGAGGATACCCGCCTTACACAGGGCGCCAGCATGAACGCCGGGCCGATGGCCTTCAAGCTGGGCCTGCGCGGAATGCCGCCGGAGGCCGAGTCCGGGCTTGTGGAGCGCGACATTCGCCTGGTGACCGAACTGCGCGACGCCCGCGCCCACCTGCACGTGGCCCACACGTCAACCGCCGCGGCACTGGCCGCCGTACGCCAGGCCCGCCGCAACGGCCTGCGCGTGACCTGCGAGGTGGCTCCGCACCATTTCCTGCTCACCGAAGAGCATGTCGGCCTGTACAACACCAACGCCAAGATGAACCCGCCGCTGCGTTCGGCCGCCGACCGGGACGCCATGATCGAGGCTATTCTCGACGGTGTGGTGGACGCCATCGCCACCGACCACGCGCCTCACGCGGTGCACGAGAAGGAAGTGGAGTTCGAGAACGCGCCCAACGGCATTACTGGCCTGGAGACCGCGCTGGGCCTGAGCCTGCGCTGGCTGCACAAGGAGTGGAAGCTGCCACTGGGGCGCGTGCTGAGCCTGCTGAGCGCACAGCCCGCGGCGCTGCTGAATCTGAAAGGCCGCGGGACGCTCACAGTGGGCAGTTTTGCCGACGTGGTGATCTTCGACCCCAAAGCGGAGTGGACCTACAACGCGCGCGAGACCAAATCGAAGTCGCGCAACACGCCTTTTGACGGGTGGGCAATGCAGGGCAAGGTCCACTGGACCATCAGCGAAGGACGCATCGCATATTCAAATCCCGCTTAGACGAAGAATTGCGCGTCATCGGCGGCGAGACAGCCGTTCGCCGCATCCAAAATCCAGAGCAGTTGGAAATGGGAGGGGCGTCGCTATGCTCTCGTTACCGGGCGCGTTGATGTATGCGGATTGGTCGCTGCTTCTGCTGCGGTTGATGGTCGCGGTGGTGTTTGGAAGCAGCGGATTCCTCCATCTGAAGTCGCCGCACCAAAGGGCGCAGAGCCTGGGCTTGAGCGTGGGTTTCACCGTCTTCCTGGGCGCGGCGGAGCTGGCCGCTGCGGTCGGGCTGACCGCTGGCGTCCTGACGCAATGGGCCGCACTGGGGCTCATCCTGGTCGGGTTGGGCGCTATTTCCATGAAAGTGGCTAAGTGGAAGACCGGCTTCTGGGGAGAGAAGTCGATGGGGTGGCACTACGATCTGATGTTCTTGGCAATGAACCTGGTGATTGTGTGCACCGGCGGAGGACGAATCGCGCTGATGGCGGTTTGAAGGGCTCGTTGAATCGCACGGCTCAATGTGCCTGCCGCGATGGGTCTCATCCCTTGCGGCGATAGAGGATCTGGAACTCGTAGCCGGGGTTGGTAGGGAAGAGGCTGGCTACGTGGCGGAGGCGCTCGGCAAGGGCTGGCGCCGCCAGCAGCGGGTACTCGCGCTCGCGCAGGTCGTGGTAGTCGAAGTCCACGGCCAGAGACAGCATGTAAATGGCCAGCGAGTCAGAGAAGGACGACTCGTAGAAGCTGTTGCGGGAGCGCTCGTCGATGACCTTCTGGGGGTTGCGGCCGTCGCTCACCCTGCTGTCCTGGGCGCGGCGGCGGGTCTCCCATGCATCCTGGCTGGTTTCGCCGCGCACCTGGGCCTCGGCCTGCGACCATGCCAGTGCGGAAAAGCTCTCGGGCACGCCGGCGGTCTCAACAAAGTTGTGGGCCACGTTGATAAAAAACTCGAAGGCCAGGCCAAAGCGGTCCTCGACCAGGCGCGTGGAGAGAAAGACCGCTTCGGTCGATCCGAAGGTGGCGTTGCGGTGGCAGATGGCTCGATCGCCCAGATCGACGGAGTAGCCAGGCGCGACCATCACTTCGCCGGTATCGGCGATTGCTAGCGGCACAAAGTAGTAGGCGCGGTTGCTGAGCGCGGCCGTAAGCGTGGCCGGCACGGCGCCCACCAGACGCTCCAGATCCGTATCGGAGACGCGGGTCTCGCCCCAGGCGGCATAGTGGATTCCATTGGAGGCCTGGCTCACGGTCACCTGCGTGGCGACCTTCTCCGCGTGCCAAAGCTCGATTTGTGCGCTCGTCGACATCAGCTTGTATTCTAGACGAACGAGGGCCATCGAGATGACAGGGATCGCTGAAAGGCGCCATACGGGCGGAGGAAAGGTCCTGGGCTTTCCACTGGAAGGCTTCGGATTGTTCACCAGCCTGCTGCTCACATTGGCCACGGCCTTTTTCACCTTCTTCGCAACGACCACCATCGCCATCTTCGCGCTGCTGGGGTGGAACGTCTTCGGCCACCACTCGGTGAGCTACGCCGACAGCTACCTCTATGTCGGGTTCCCGGCCGGGGTGATCGTGCTGGTTGTGGCGCTGCCGGTTTTCGCGGTGTTGTGGGTGCGGGCCAAGCTGCGGAGGTAAGCCACTTCATCGGAGTTTTGAAGAAATTCGCTAGGAAGCTAAAAAGGCGGCCGTCCCGTAAGGGTTAGGCCGCCTTTTCGATTTCACAAACCTCTTCGCTGGTGCGACTCGAACTTCGATGAACCGCGTTAAACGCCGGCCGGCTTGGGATTCTCTTTGTCGTACTTCGCCACGCGAATCTTTTTGGCCAGGCCGAGCTTCGAGAGCAGCCAGATGCCCCAGAAGTTGGGGTCGATTTCGTACCAAGCCAAGCCATGCCGGGCGGAGACAGGATGGGCATGGTGGTTGTTGTGCCAACCCTCGCCGCCCGTAACCAGGGCGACCCACCAGTTGTTGCGCGAGCCGTCGCGGGTTTCAAAACGGCGGCGTCCCCACAGGTGGGTTGCGGAGTTTACCAGCCAGGTGGCGTGCAGGCCCAGCGTGACGCGGAGGAATACGCCCCACAACAGCCAGCCAAGGGCATTCATCGGTCCGCCTGTTAGCCATCCGAGGGCGATCAACACCAGGCCGCTGCCGACAAGCGGAATCCAATGATACTTGCTCAGCCAGACGTGGAAGCGGTCGCGGCTGAGGTCGGGAGAATAGCGGTTGAGAACCTCAGTCTGCGCGTGCAGGGCGCTGCCGAAGAGGATCCAGCCGGTGTGCGCCCACCAGCCGCCTTCCTTGGGGGTGTGCGGGTCGCCTTCCTGGTCGCTGAGCTGGTGATGCACGCGATGCGTCGAGACCCAGAACATGGGTCCGCCCTCAAGCGCGAGGGTGCCGCAGATGGACATCAGGTATTCCAGCCACTTGGGGACCTGGTAGCCGCGATGGGTCAGCAGCCTGTGGTAGCACATGCCGATGCCGACGTTGATGGCCAGAATGTACGCCACCGCCATTACCGCCAACCGCTGCCAACTAAACAGGAAAAACGCCGCCAACGCTCCCACATGAAATGTGGCCACCACAGCGAAGGTCAGCCAGTTGACGCCCTCGCCGATGGTCGCGGCGCGTCCCATGCGAATCTCTTCACGTGCGGGGACGGCGTGGGCAGAGACCGGAGAGCTGGGAATTGCAGGTGCGGAGGCGTTAGGGTCTAAGGTCGCGGTTTCAGGGGAAGGTGCGGTTAATACTGATGCCATTCGGTAGAGATTCCTCGGAGAGTGGCAATATGCCCACTCTATTGCCTATTGTATAGGAATCAATTTAAAGGCTATGCGCAATCGTGCACTGTTGTGGGTTAAACGAATGGATTCCCGGCAAGAAGTGAGCAATTTTGATCTAAATGGGAGGGTGCCGGCCTGGCGAGGTCGGTTTAATTACGCCTGAGCCGAGTTGGATTTGTTATCTACTCGCTGCCTTCTGAACCGAACTGTCCTGCTCCAGTGACGAACAACTGCTCGGCTTGGCCGCGCAGCACGCGGTAGAGCGCGAATTGGCGCTGCGTGGCACCGCGCAGTTCGAAGAGCAGCTCGCCGCGATTGTCGGCCAGCGCATCCACCGCGTCTACCAGACGCATGCGCGGCGATTCGTCCAGGTGGCCGCCATCGGTGACGCTCTTCTTGAGCACCAGGATGTTGCCGTAAAGGTCGGGCTGTGCGATCAGGGTGACGAACTTCTGCTGGGCGCCGGTCCCGTCGTTGTTTGCGCTCAGCACGAAGGTCGCGCCGGAGCCGTAGGCCAGTTCGAAGACACGAAACTGCTCACCACCGAGCGGCGCGGGAGCGGGCGGCAGCGGGGTGGGCTTGGCGCTCTTTCTGGCGGTTGTGCGCTTGACGGGCGGCGCGGCCGGAGGAGGATTCAGGCCCAGCGCGGCGCGGGCGATGTCTTCGAGCGAGGACTTCATCTTGGCCTCATCGTCCGGGTTGGACCACGCATAGTCCCACGGATGCGGCGGATGACTCTTGGCGTCAGAGACGGCGACGATCTGCTGCGAGTCGGGAGGAAGGCCCTTCAGGCTGGGTGCGACCACGATCTCGCTGCCGGTGGGCTTGCCGCGCTTGAGCTTGGGGCGATCGGGGTCCGTGTCGTCGGGCACAGACTCCACGCTGGCCGTGTCCGCGGCAGGTTGGCCCTTTTTGCCTCGTTTCAGAGTCGGCCGGTCAGGATCGCCGCTCGATGCGCTGCTGGATCCTGACGCACTGCCCGTTCCCGACGCGCTGCCGGCGCTGTCGCTGCTGGAGTCCCGTTTGTGCAGCACGGGCTGATCGGAGTCCGGAGCGGAACTGGAGCTGGCGGGCGTCGAACCCGCGCTGCCGGCCCCACTGCTTGAGCCTGCGTTGGCCGGGGATGGGCTGACGCTGGCGTTCTCCGTGCTGTCGCTGGGCTTTTTGTGGAGGACGGGCCGGTCGGGGTCGCTGGGCGCCGCCGGGCTGCTGGAGTCGGCCCCGCTGCTGGAGCTTTTGGCCGATCCTGACGAGGGCGCGTCGTCGGCATGGTGTTTGCGGTGCAGAACCGGCTCGCCGCTCTGCGCATCGTCGTCATCGAAGTGGGTCTTGGCGAGCTCCGCCGCCGACGGACGGGGCCGCGCGGAGGGCAAAGGCCTCCAGGCTCCGAAGCCCACCCAGGAGCCCAATTGCTCGCCTGCGTTTCGGATGTCGTAGAGGCCAATGGGCTGGCCGTCCTGCTGCAGCTCGTACTCAACTTCAGGAAAAAGCGCCATGGGCTCCGGGCGGGCGAGATAGACACCGCCATCCTGCAATTGGCCGCCATCGAGGACGGCTACCGGAATGAGACGGCTCGC
>CAYUJM010000043.1:6447-28139 GCA_964445025.1 uncultured Occallatibacter sp.
GTGGGGTGCCCTTCTTCGCCGGTCCACTCCAGCACCGCGATGGAGCGCAGTTCAGGGCTCTCCTTGTCGCTCTTGGTCACTTTCCCGACGTACTGCGCTGTTGCCGGCAGAGCAGCGAACAGGCCCGCGAGGACGGCGAGAACCGTTTGTCTCCGCAATAAAATAAACCGGTTCGGCCTGCACAATGACATATGCCGCCCGTGTCGGGAATAATCGAACCTGTTGGCCACTCTATTTAGCATACGAGGGATCGCCCCATGGAACTCAACCAGAAAGTCGCCGACTTTACCCTGCAAACCGACGAGGATAAGACGACCAGCCTGTCAGCCTATGCCGGCAAGCCTGTCGTACTCTTCTTTTACCCCAGAGCGGACACTCCTGGCTGCACCATTGAAGCCTGCGGCTTCCGCGACACCTTCAAGAAGCTCCAGGCAGCCGGCGCCGTGGTGCTGGGCATCTCCCGCGACACACCCAGGGCCCAGGCGAAGTTCCGCGCCAAGTACGACCTGCCCTACACACTCCTTGCTGATGTAGACGAGAAAGTGTGCAATCAGTTTGGCGTGATGAAGGAAAAGAACATGTATGGGAAGAAAGTGTGGGGTATTGAGCGGACTACCTTTTTGATTGGCCCAGACCAGACCCTGCTGCACATCTTTCCCAAGGTTACGCCCGAAGGCCACGCGGAAGAGGTGCTGGCGCTGATCAAGGAATGGAAAAAGACGCACAAATAGGTTCCATAGCGCCCCGTTCCCCATCCTTCCGCAGTCTCATCGCGGAAGGGTGCGAAACCACGACCCTCAACCAACCTGTTCCAGAGGTCTGAGGATTGAATCGTCCCGTCCACCCTCCAGGCCGCCTGCTTCCACGCGCCTTCTTTGAAGCGCCGGCGGAACAGGTGGCGCCGCGCCTTCTGGGAAAAGTGCTGGCGCGCCAGACGGCCCACGGCCTGCTGGCAGGGCGGATCGTTGAGGTGGAGGCTTACCTGGGACCGCACAACGACCCGCCCGATCCGGCGGCCCACTCCTATCGCGGCCCCACGCCGCGGAATGTCGTTATCTTTGGACCCGCTGGACATGCATATGTCTATGCCATCTATGGCCGGTACTTCTGCATGAATGTCTCCTGCGAGCCTGAGGGCCGGGCCGGCTGCGTGCTGGTGCGGGCTCTAGAGCCTCTGCGCGGGGCCGAGCAGATGGCGGCGAATCGCGGGCTGAAGCCCGGCGGGCCGGCCAGCCAGCTCACCTCCGGCCCCGGCCGCCTTTGCCAGGCGCTGGGGATTACCCGACCGCTTGACAATGAGCTCGATCTGACCGACTCCGCGTCGCCTCTGCAAATACGCGACGACGGCTTTCCTGTGACGGATGTTCGGGTCACGGAACGCATCGGCATCAAGGAGGCGGTGGACTGGCCGATGCGCTTCGTTCTGCGCGGGCACGCCTGCGTCTCGGGACCGAGAAGATTGCGCGAATGAGCGAGCGGCTTCAAATCTGGAGCGATGGGGGACCTCAGCAGACGGTCGCCGTCTCAATCTCATGGACGATGCATCGCGGCTGCCTACGACCTATGCTTCGTTCAATGTGAGGTTTCGGAAAGAGCCTTCAGCGGGAATTAAACCTGGCTCGCGTACGATTGCGTCAATCACAGGAACATCTCATCCCCTCCAGGAGAACTCCGGCTTGAATCGATCTTCCCATTCCCTGCCCGCCGCGGCCGCTGTGTTGCTGGCTGCGACCGTCTTTGCCTTCACTGCCGTTGCCCAGGCCCCGCAAGCCGCTCCGGCTCAACAGCCTCCAGCCGGTAGCCGGCAGCCGCGCGAGTATCCAGCGCCGACCAACCTGAAGGTTCTGCCCAAGGATCTGACTGGCCAGCAGGTACGCGACATCATGGAGAAGTGGGAAGGCTCACTGGGAGCGCATTGCAGCACCTGCCACACCGCGGATCCCAAGAACGTCGGCCCCAACGGGCGTCCGCGTCTCAACTTCGCCGACGACTCGAAGGAAGAGAAACTCACCGCCCGGCTGATGTACAAGATGACGGAAGACATCAACGTCAACTACGTGTCGAAGGTGCCAAACTCCGACGAGCCTGTCACCTGTGGAACATGCCATCGCGGCCATCTGGGTCCGGAACCATTTGCGATTCCAGAGGACGACCATGACGGCCCGCCTCGACGGGAAGTCCCGCCGCCGGCTGGTGCTGCCCCGCCTGCGCAGCAGTAGATAACCGCTCCCGGTCAGGGCTTCCAGATAAATGTGGCTACGGCTCCCGCGGGCAGGGTGGTGAATACCGTCTTCCCGTGGAAGCCGATGCGGAGGTTCTGGCTTGTGGCTGCAGCGTTCAGCGTGTAGAGCACAACCGTCCCGCCGGGGTTGCGAAAGGCAACGTCCTTGATCTCGGTTCCGGCCGGCTCGTCTGAAGCGATGCGGACCGCGCCCGGCTGCAGGAACTTGCTTGCGTGGCCCAGCACATAGTAGTCAAGCTGGGGTATGACCTGCGGCTTTTCAGGGCTGGTGAGGTCGATGGTCACAAGGCCGCGGCAGGTGTCGCAGCCGCCCACAACCGGGCCATGGTTCTGGTCGGTGGCCAACGCCCAGAGCACATAGCTCCTGGACCAGTTGCGGGTGACGGCGATCAGCTCGGCCGCTTCTTCGGCCAGGATATTTCCCTTCCCATCGAAGCCTTTCTGCCAGGTCCCGCCGCTCGACTCGGTCACCCACTCGTCTTTCTGTGGGAACTCCTCGTGGAATCTGGTCATGGCCGATGGGTCGCCGGCGTAGTGATGCCATGCGGTTCCGGCGGCCAGCGCGCCGGCCTTGGGGTCCTTGAGCACGGTTTCGGGGTAGTCGGGGCGGTCCCAGTTATGGTCGTAGGCCATGACTTTCGGGGCTAGATGAGCCGCGGCGAGCGCGGGTGCGAGAGCATCGCCGAAGAAGGCGGCCTGCTCGTTGGCCAGCATCTGCATGCCGCTGTACGAGGGTGGGGCGTAGAGCGGCTCATTCTGAACGCTCAGCGCCCAGATGGGCACGCCGGCCGCCTGGTAGCCCTGGATGGTCTTTACCAGATAGTTGGCGAAGGCAGGATAGAACTCCGGCCGCAGGCTCGATTTTTCCTTCTCGTCTGCGCTGGAACCCAGCATCGACCCGCTGCTCTTCATCCATTCCGGTGGGCTCCATGGGGTGAGCATTACGTGCAGGCTGGGGTTGATGTCGAGCGCTTTCTTGAGCAGAGGCAGGATGTACTCCTGGTCGTGCGCCAGAGAAAAGTGTTCGAGGTTGGGGTCGGAGATGCCCGGCGGCGTGGTGCAGGCCTTGGCCGTCTGCTGGCAGAGATCGTCAAAGGAATAAAAAGTCACCGCCAGGTCGGAAGAGCCGACCGGTTGGCGCAGAAAACTGAGGGCGATGCCGTCCCTGCGGCCGAAGAGCTTCTTGAATGCTGCGTCGGTCTGCGCAGGGTTGAGCTTTTTGGCGAAGAGCCAGCCAGCGGAGTCGGTAAGCGATGCGCCGAAGCCATCAATCTCCTGAAAGCGCTGGGCGTCGTCTACAGCGACCAGCGGTGCGCTTGCGACAGGTTCAGCCTTTGCGGAGAAGTGCAGCGTGGCGCGCTCCGAGAGAGTTTCGAGCAGGTCGGGCGTGGTCTGGTAGACGGAAACGGACTGTGCGCCAGCAGCAGGAAGAAGAATGAGAGCAAGACAGGCGGAGAACAGAAAATTGCGCAACATGCAGAGACTCCTTCAAAACAAAGGAGAATCCTAGCCGATTCGTCGGGTTTGATGAAAGTGCGAAGGGGGCGCGGGATTCAGCCAACGGGGAGCGCCGGACCCACTGCTCTTGCTACATGCCCCATTGCGAGCGAAGATCCTGCGCACTGCGGGGAGGATCGAGGAACGGCAGAACGGCATTGGCCGCGTCGCCTGGGGCGGCGTCCCGCGCGCGTATGAGATCGATGAAGATCGCTTCGATCTCAGCGCAATCGGCGCTGCTGATGGGAAACTCGGGATTGGGAAAGTTTGTCATGCCGCATCCAGGTACAACTCATATCGGCTTTAACCCCAACCTCGTTCAGCAAGTTGCGCACTTTCCTCTTCGAAGTCATTGAGCGGCTCCAATTGCTCTGGTCATTGTGTCCTTCAGCGATCGGCGCGCTGGAACTCCCCGCTCTTTCCGCCTGATTTGGCTTCAAGCTGCACGTTGCGGATGACAATGGACTTGTCGAGAGCCTTGGTCATGTCGTACACCGTGAGGGCGGCAACGGCAGCGGCGGTGAGCGCCTCCATCTCCACGCCGGTCGGCCCTGTGGTGGCTGCTGTTGCTGTGATGCGCACGCCGCCATCGACGATCTCGGTCTGCACGTCCACATGCGAGAGCGGGAGCGGGTGGCACATCGGAATCAGGTCAGCGGTGCGCTTGGCTGCCTGAATACCGGCGAATCGAGCCACTTCCAGCGGATTGCCTTTGGGGTTGGCGGGCAGGGCGGAAAGAACGGCGGCGGAGAGCTCAACGAACGCCGAGGCTGTAGCAGTGCGGCGGGTAGCCTGCTTGGCGCCCACATCGACCATGGAGGCCTGGCCGGAAGCGTCGAAATGCGAGAGCTGCGGCTGCGAAGGTTCTGTCATGGGAGCCATGATAAACGGGGCCGGTCGAGCGCCGAGGTCTCCTACCCTTGCGACAGAAGCAAGTCGCAAGGATGGGGCACGGAACACTGTGCGGCGTTCGGCGCGTCAGAACAGGAGAATGCAGACGATATCGCCTGCTGAGAGCCTGGCGGCTTCTTCGGGGATGACGAGGAAACAATTGGAGCGGGCGAGGGCTGCCAGGTCACCTGAACCCTGCCAGGAAACCAGCTCGACCTCCGGCAGTTGACCGCGGGGCGGATTGAAGTTGCAGGTGGCGGGCAAAAAGCGCGTGAGTCCCGGCTTGGCGTGCCGGTCGGTTTCGCGGGCCAACCGCGCCAGAGCGAAACGCGGGCCGCATTCCCGATTGCCGGCGAGCGCAGCAAGAATCGGCGCTGCGAAGAGCAGAAAAGTTACGGCGGAAGAGACGGGATTGCCAGGGAGCCCGAAGAAGTACTTCGTATCGTTCTCGTTTTGGGAGTCATGCCCTTTCCTGGCGGGCAGTTCGCCGAAGACCAGAGGCTTGCCGGGCTGAATGCGCACGCCGGTGAAGTGGAACTGCGCGCCGGCACGGACTAGGGCGGGCTCGACCAGATCGAATTTTCCCGCTGAGACGCCGCCCGAGATGAGCAGCATGTCGGCTTCCGCGGCCTGTGCCAGCGATCTATCGAGAGACTGGGTGTTGTCTTTAGCGGTGGGCAAAACGCGGGGCTCACCACCGGCCGCGGCAACCATGGCGGCCAGCATGGGCGCGTTGGAGTTGCGGATCTGACCGGGAGCGGGCGAGGATTTTACGGGAACGAGCTCATCTCCGGTGGTGAGAATCGCGACGCGAGGGCGGGGATACACATCGAGACTTGCACATCCGCAGGTGGCGGCCAGGGCTATATGCGCGAACGTGATCGCAGTACCGGCGGAGAGCAGCTCGTCTCCCGCGCGTGCCTGCGCGCCCTGGGCGACGATGTTCTCCCTCTCATGGACTTTGCGTTCAGGGAGAAGCCTGACGCGGTCTCCGGCAACTTCAACGTGTTCGATCATCACCACGGCATCGGCGCCCTCGGGAACCGGCGCGCCGGTCATGATCTCCCATGCCGAACCGGGCTGCAACGAACCGGCTGGAGCCTTGCCGGCGCGTGTGGAGCCAGTTATGGAAAGGAATTCATGCGCAGACGCTTCCGCGGCGCGGCAGGCAAAGCCGTCGCGCGTGGAGCGGGCGAAAGGAGGCTGATCGAGATCGGCTCGGATGGTTTGGGCGAGAACCCGGCCTGCCGCTGCGCCCAGCGCAATTCGCTCCGCCGGCGCAGACCGCCGCGACTTTGCCAATTGGCCGGCGCAGGCGGCAACCATGGCCGCAGCTTCCTCGTAGCTGGGCAGTGCGGAACCCATGGAATCGATTGTAGAGGGTGGAGTGGATGGGGCCGGTCAGACTTGCCTGAGGCGGAGAAACAGAAAGGGCGTCCACCGCGGCGGACGCCCTTCCTGAGAACAGCGAACCAGCAAGCCTACTTCTTCTTGGGAGCCTTGTAGGTGTTGTCGATGGTTTGATTGAAGCCGGCAAGAATGCCCTTCACTTCGGCGGCATAGATGCCGTCCGGGGCCAATTGCAGGTACTTCTGGTAGGCCTCCATGCAGCCCGGAGGGGCCACCAGCTTGTGGGTCTTGTCGTCCATGGTGGTCTTCTGCACCAGGCCGTTCCCCTTCAGGTAGTAAAGAAGCGGCTGATTCGGGTCGACCGCGATGGCCTTGTCTGCCGCTGCCACCTGGGCGTCCGACTGGTTGGTCTGGAAGAAGATGACCGCTTCGTTCTTGTAGTAGAAGCCCGCTGAAGTCGGATTGATCTTGGCTGCAGCGTCATAGGAATCGTTGGCATCCTGGATCTTGCCGGTGCGCGCGTAGATCTCGCCCAGGCCGCTATTGGCCAGACCCTCAATGGCAGGGTTCGGCTTCTTGGCGGCGGTATCAAGTTCCAGAGTCTTTTTGTAGGACGCCGTGGCTTCGTCATACTTCTTCAAGCCGGCCTGCGCCTGCGCGAGCTGGGCCCACAGAATCGATTCGTTGGGCCTCAACTGCGAGTCCTTGAGCATGAGGGTCTCGATTTCGGTGTACTTGGCGGTCTTGATCTCGGCTTCCTTGGCCTCGATGTCGGCTTTGGCAGCTGCTGCGCCCAGGGTTTGAAGCGCCGTTGCATGGGCGGCATCCGCGTCTTTGATGTCCTGTGTCACAACGCGCAGGTCGGCGTTGAGGTTTTTGATGACCTCATTGGCCTTCATGGCATCGGCGTTGTGCTTTCTGAGCTCTTCAAGCTGCTTCTGCTGCTCAGGAGGCAGCTTGTCGATGAACGACTTGCGGGACATGTCGATGTCCTGGATCACGTCCTGGCCGGCTACAACCCTGACTCCATCAAAAGAGTCGACCATCTTGTCGGGCGGCGTATCGGGCTGGCGGAAGACTACGGTGTAGGTGCCGGGAGCCGCATCGCCGGAATAGTCGCCGGTGGGAGCGACCTGAAAGGTGTACTTCGAGGTGCGGCCGCTGTCGGTGGAGAGGCTCACCATGCCGTTCGCTTGCGACGCTCCGGTCGGGTTGGTCACGTGGCCATGGATCTTGCCCGTGGCACCAGCGGGAGCGGGCGTCTGCGCTGGAGTTTGTGCGGGCGTCTGCGCAAGCGCGGGCATCAGAGCAAGTGCCAGCAGGCCCAGCCAAAGTGAAATGGTGCGTTTCATGTTCTTCTCCTTGGGAGCTGCAGGAATGAAGCGGCCCGCGAGCTCAAAAAAATCATATTTGGCGGCACATGCAATGGACTGCGCCATCGGCGATTCCCTGCGCGCGTGCCCTTGAAGCCGAACCCCACTGTTGGTGCTCCCACTGACAGGACACTTGGAGTCCCGGCAGCAGACTGCACACGAAACCGGACTGCATCTGCGCAGAATCCCGCACGCGGAATGCTGCCATCAGCAGGACCCAAGGTAAATCCAATCGACTCCTCAACACAAGAGCGCGTGGCAGGATGTGCAACTGCCGATGCGGCGCGCGTTCCATTTCGAAGAGATCGACTGAGTTCCTGGGCCCGGCCGCAGGTATAGTGCCCGCCGTCGAAGACGCCACGCTTGATTTGACCACCGTGCAACGCTTTCCATGGTAGTGCCACGGAAACGGGACTGTGTGTGGCATACATCACACCCTAGAATAGGGGCATGGCAACCACCATCCGCACCGCGACTCCTGCGGATATTCCGCAGATTCTGACCTTCATACGGGCGCTGGCCGCCTACGAGCGGGAGCCGGACGCCGTGACCGCGACGGAAGCCGATCTGCTGCGCGACGGGTTTGGGACCAACCCGTTCTATTTCTGCCTGATAGCGGATCACGACGGCCAACCAGCCGGGTTCGCGTTTTACTTTTTCAACTACTCCACATGGATGGGACGCCCCGGTCTCTACCTGGAAGACCTGTTTGTACACCCGGAGTTCCGCGGGCTGGGAATCGGCAAGGCGCTTCTGGAGAAGGTTGCGGCCATCGCCGTGGAGAAAAACTGCCCGCGGCTGCAGTGGGAGGTTCTGGACTGGAACACCCCGGCAATCGATTTTTATCGCGCCATGGGGGCCGATTTTCTGGACGAGTGGCGCAATGTGCGTGTGAGCGGAGACGCTCTGAAGCGGCTGGCGGGCGTGACGGATCAACAGGCGGAGGCCGCACGGTGAGAATTCGCGTGATTGGCGGAGGATTGGCCGGCCCGGAGGCCGCACTGACCGCGGCGCGGCTGGGCTGCCCGGTCGACCTCTACGAGATGCGAACCGCGGTGGACGGAAGGCCGCGGCTGACTCCGGCCCATCAGACGACCGAGTTTGGAGAACTCGTCTGTTCCAACTCGCTGAAGAGCGAGTCGCCCAACACGGCCCCGTGGCTGCTGAAGCAGGAGATGCGGCGCTCCGGATCGGCCCTGCTGCGCATCGCGGATGAGAGCGCCGTTCCCGCCGGCCATGCGCTGGCCGTGGATCGGGTCGAGTTTTCGCGGCGCATTGCCGAGGCGATTGCCGCCGAGCCGCTGATCCGCGTGATTCGCGAGGAGGTGACGAGCTTGAGCGCGCCTGATCCGGAGGATCGCGCGAGCGCGGAGTGCACGATTCTGGCGACGGGTCCGCTCACATCGGATGCGCTGAGCCGCGAGATTGAGCGCATCACCGGCTCGGGCCACCTGGCCTTTTACGACTCCATCTCTCCGATCGTGGATGCGGAGACCATCGATATGGAGCGGGTATACTTGGCCGCGCGCTGGGACAAGGGCACGGCCGACTACATCAACTGCCCCATGGACCGCGAGGAGTACGACCGCTTTCTGGATGCGCTGCTGGCTGCCGAGGCCGCGGAAGCCAAGGAGTGGGAGAAGCTGGAATATTTTGAAGGCTGCCTGCCCATTGAAGTGCTGGCCGGGCGGGGCCGCGATACTTTGCGCTTTGGTCCCATGAAGCCGGTGGGGCTGCGCGATCCGCGTACCGGCAAGACGCCGTGGGCGGTGGTGCAACTGCGCAAGGAGAACCTGCGCGCCGACAGCTACAACCTGGTCGGCTTTCAAAACCACCTCAAGTTCGGCGAGCAGGCGCGCGTGCTGCGCCTGATTCCGGGCCTTGAAAACGCGCGCTTCCTGCGCTACGGCCAGATTCACCGCAACACATACATCCAGGCGCCGCTGCTGCTGGACGAGACCCTGCGCCTGAAGAAGGCGCCATGGCTGATGTTCGCCGGGCAGCTCTCCGGTGTCGAGGGATATACGGAGTCCATCGCTACCGGGCTGCTCGCCGGGTTCTATGCGGCAGCGCTCGCGCGCGGCGAAGAGCCTGTACCGGCTCCGCGCGCAAGCGCGCTTGGCTCGCTGGTGCACTACATCACCCACGCCGATGCGAAAGATTTTCAGCCCGCCAACATCACCTTCGATCTACTGAAGCCGCTGGAAGAAGAGCTGCGCAAGAAGGTGCGCGACAAGAAGGAGCGGCACCGCATTGTGTGCGAGCGGGCGCTGGCGGCGTTCGACACGTGGTGGGCGGCGGCAAGGCGCGCAGCTGATTTGGAGTAAGGGGAATCAGAGTAGGATCGTTACCGGGAACCAGCTATCTTGCGTTTGAGGTGGCATCATGCGTAAAGGGTTTTTGGGGGTCGTCCTCACTGCAACTGTTTCAGCATTGTGCTGGTGGCCTTTTTTTATGATACGAACACCAGATCGGAGTCCTCTCTGGTGGATTCCCGACCCGCTGATCGCTCTCTTGGCCGGCTTTTCAACCTTCATGTCTGGAGGACGGTGGATCCGGTTTGTAGTTGCATCCTCCTTTGCTACGTTTGTCGGGGTGTGCAGCGGTGGCGCAATCTGGCCGGATGGGGATGGGATTGCTCAATCCTATTTGTTATTCGGCGCGGGCATGGCCACGCTGTTGGTCGCTGTCGTTTCGTCCCTCGGAGGTCTCGCTGGTCTCATGGGTCGCAAGCTGTGGCCGCGCTGACGGCATTCGATGCGTGGTGGAGTGGGATCGCGTGCCGGACGACGGAACTGCGCACTTAGTTTTTGCGTAATTCGTGGTACGCTGTGCCTTCCTCGGAAAGGACCCATATGCGCGCAATCTCTGCAGCTGATGCCGTTTCGCCCGCCATCCAACGCACCAGGGATTTTCTCTTCAAGCCGTTCAACTGGGGAACCTATCTAAAGCTCGGCCTGGTGGCGATGATCACGGAGGGTTTCGGGAGCAATTTCAATTCCTCGTCGCACAATGGTCCACAGCACGGGCACGGACCGGTGATCAATTCCCCGTTCGACATCCCGCCTGTATGGATCGCGGCGGCTGTGGCGATGATTCTGCTCGTGATGATTTTGTCGCTTGTGATTTACTACGTGGTCACGCGGCTGCGGTTCGCTTACTTCCATTGCCTGATCCACAACAGCAAAGAGATTCGGCCGGGATGGTGGCTCTATCGCGACCAGGCGACGCGGTTCTTCTGGCTGAACGTGGTGGTGGGGTTCTGCTTCGTGCTGCTGGTGGTGTTGATCGCCATTCCCTTCGCAGCCGGGTTCTGGCGGGTGTTTCAGCAGATTTCAGGGGGCGGCCATCCCGATTTTGGATTGCTGCTGTCGCTCGTGCTGCCCTTGATTCCGATCATCCTGCTGCTGGTGCTGGCCGGGATTGCGACCGACGTGATTCTGCGTGACTGGATGCTGCCGCATTATGCGCTGGATGATGCATCGGCCGGCGAAGCGTGGAGCCGGGTATGGGCTCACATCCTGGCCGAGAAAAAGCAGTTCGTTGCTTACGCGTTGCTGCGCCTGGTGTTGCCCACGATTGCGATGGTCGCCTTGTTCCTGGTGCTGGCGATTCCGGGGCTCATCCTGGCCGGTTCGCTGGCGGCCGTTGAATTCGGCATTCACTCAGCTTTCTCCGATGTGTCGGGCGCATCCGCGCTGGTCGGCATCCTGCTCCAGGTCTTCTTCGGCGTGCTTGCCTTCGGTTTCGCTTTGTTAGCCGGCATCTGCCTGGGCGGGCCAGTGAGCACTGGGGTACGAGAGTACGCGCTGCTGTTCTATGGTGGGCGCTACCAGGCGCTGGGTGACATTCTCTATCCGCCGACCGCGCCGCTTCCGCCGGCTCCCGGCACACAGCAGTTTGCCTGAAGATCGACAAAAACCGAATTGGAAGATGGCTGGCCGGGGTCCGGGTCTCCCACCCTTGCGCCAGAAAAAAGGCAAAAGGATGGGGCACGGAGTGCGTGTGCCGAACTTATTCGTGCCGAGCTGAAGGGCAGGTCCGGGTTTTTCGAGAGGTTGCAAGGGAAAGGACTTGTCTCCGGAAGTTCCATGATCGCGATCCTGCTTGGCGGGAGCCCCGCTGCTCAAATGCCTGACTTTATTTCAGGTGCACGGGCCGGGATACTCGTCGTAGAACGCGCCGTGAAACATTCACGGGGCATGTGGTGTCAATAGTGTGTAAGGACAGGCATGATCGACCCGGCGCAGGTTCTCTCCAATCCGGTGATGGCGGTGGCGCTTCGAGCTGCCCTGGGTAGCTATGTGATCTACATGGCGCGCAAGTTCTACGCGGATCCGACCGGTTATTTCCGTAAGTCGGCACGGAGCTTGGCCGATATTCCATGGCTGGCGCCGCTCGTCCGCGGGCTGGCCTGTTTCTGCCTGTGGGGCGGATGCTTCATTGTCGCCACTGCCATCGCGGTCCAGATTCTCGGCCTGCACGGCGATGTTCTGGCCCTGGCGCTGATGACGCTGGCCGCATTGGCTGCGTGGTTTC
Source organism: uncultured Occallatibacter sp. (assembly GCA_964445025.1). Classification (GTDB taxonomy): domain Bacteria; phylum Acidobacteriota; class Terriglobia; order Terriglobales; family Acidobacteriaceae; genus Telmatobacter. Next base: position 18,340 of record CAYUJM010000043.1, read on the forward strand.
TGCTGCCGAAACAGCGGGCATTGGATACGGAGGGCGGTTCTAAAATTTGAGACGTGCGGAAGGCTCGATGCGCTGAGTCGGCCACGCGGTCCTGACCGCGCGACTTTGGATGGGATCGAATCACGGTCCGGGAACATTTCCGGCTCCTGCAGTGTCCAAACGAGGGTGGGGTGTGCTTCCGGCGGCAGATCTGCGTCGGCTGGGTGGCACCGTGTACCCTGAAGACCGGAGTCGGGAGTCAGTTGATGCGTTGGATGTCCATTCTCGGTTGTTCCCTGGCGCTGCTCGGCGGTGCGACCATTGCCAAGGCGCAGGCCGCGCCGGCGAAACCGGCAGCAGAGACCAGAACCGTTCAAAAGATCTATCTTCCTCCCATCCCTGTGGCGCTTCTGCCCGACTCCTTTGCCGGCTGGGTGACAGCTGAGCCGGCCCAGAAGTTCACCGACCCCGCTCAGGCCGACGGAACCAATGCAGCGGCGCTCAAGGAATTCGACTTCAGCGACGGGATGACAGCCAACTACAAGCGCAGCGGCGACACGCTGAGCTTGCGCGCGCTGCGGTTCCATGACGCCAGCGGCGCGTACGGCGCTTATTCGTTCTACCGGCAGAATGGCTGGCCCAGGGAATCGATCGGCACAGGAGCGACCTCAAACCACAACCGGGTTCTCTTCTGGGTGGGCAACGTCATGGTGGACGCGAACTTCTCCCACATCGGTCCCATGTCGGGCGCGGAGCTTCGGGAACTGGCCAAACATTTGCCCGCGCCTGAAGGAACCAGGGCGCTTGCGCCGCCTATTCTGGCCAACCTGCCCAAAGATTCGCTGGACGCGCAGACTACGCATTACGCGCTCGGACCCGCGGGCTATGCGGGATCGGGCGGGGTGCTGCCGCCGGAGCTGGTGGGCTTCGATCGCGGCGCAGAAGCCGTGACCGCGACGTATTCGCTGCGCTCCGGGCCGGCGACGCTGACGATTGTCGACTACCCTACCCCGCAGATGGCCGAAGCGCAGGAGACACGGATTCGCGCGTACATCAAGGCGGGCAGCCAGGCCCAGCCGGCCTGGCCCAAGCCGTTGCAGGACTCCGACCAGGCATCGCTCGAGGTGCGGCGCAGCGGACCGCTTGTAGCCTTGGTCAGCGGCGATGCGGTGCCGGACGAAAGCCACAAGCTGCTGGCAGAGGTGCACTACGAGGCCGACCTTACCACCATCCCCCAGCCCTCGGAGTCAGAAGTGGCCAAGACAGGCAAGCTGCTGATGGGCATTGCCGCACTGGTTCTGATCGGCGCCAGCGCGGCCATTCTGCTGGGATTCTTTCTTGGCGGCGGGCGAGCGCTGTACCGGATTGCGCGGGGCAGGCCGGTCTCCTCGGTCTATGAGGAGGAATTCATCCGCATCGATCTGCGGGAAGAATGGATTGAAACCGGCCCGGGTGTTGACAGGCCGCATCCGAAGGGTTAACGCGGCCTTTAAACCTGTGGAAAACTGGCCATAAACCCTAAGAAAACCCAAGAAAAAGCGGGAATACAGGGGTCCTGAAAGGCGAAGAAGAATCGAAGGTGCACCATGTGGTATCGAGTGGAAATGGTTTATAAAGCATTGAATTAAAAAGACTTATTTCTTGCTCGATTTATCCTTGACACTCCCTTCCCCCGCCCCTACTATGCAGCCAGAAAGTTCTGATGGTTTTGCCTCCGTTGGAACTATTCTCCCTGAGGGAAGAGCTGCCCTGTTGCCGGGTGGCTCTTTCCGTTTTTGAAGCCCATCACACGGCAATCCGGCATAGGTCATCCAGCCGCCTCCGGCTTCCCTTCCAAATCTGTCGCCGGCTCGGTCCACTGCTCGCCGCATGCCTCGCATAACCAGGAATTGGACGGCTCCGCGCTCTCCAGCACCGGATCTTCCGCGCCGCACTTTGGACATTTGGGCGGGACGTACTCGGGCACCTGCTGATTGAGATCGTCGATGATGTCCTGGGGGACAGGTTGGCGGGCGATTGCAATCGCCTCTTCAAGCTGATCGGCCGCGACGAGCACACGAGGATTGGCGAGGCCGGAGCTCCCGTAGCGGGAGTTCGACCCGGGGCCGTCGACCCAGCTGTCGATTCCTGCCCGTTGCAACGCGTCAACGAGTTGCCGCGCCCGGACCGATGTCTCGCAATCACACAACACGGTCTTCCACGTGTAATCGTGCGAGCCATCAGCTTCGCTGCCCGTATCCGGAGTATCCGGAACCAGTTCCGGAGCTCGGGCTCCGAATGCGCCGAAGGCCATGTCGACCGGATCACCTTTCCACGGCGCGTTTCTCAGCTCAAGCGGAGCTTGGGGTGGTTCTTTTGCCGCCGACTGAAGCGCCGGAGCGGATCTCGCACTCGCCGGGTCGTCGAGTCCACGGCTGCGCATCTCATTGCGCAACACCTCCCGCGCGGTTTCCGTCAGATCGACGAAATCGGCGGCAAGTTCTTCTAGCTCCTCATCGCTCAGCGCGCGGTAGTGCTCCGTGAGCCGTTGCCAGTCTTCTGCTGGGTTGTTTTGCATGAGCAGCAGTATAACGGCGTTTGGCGGCACCTGAGCTTTACCGCAAGCGAGGGCAACGATACAATCGAGAGAGCAGCAGGCCGACGTAGCTCAGTTGGTAGAGCAGCTGATTCGTAATCAGCAGGTCGTCAGTTCAAGTCTGACCGTCGGCTCCAGCGCACCTGTCCACCCCGATCGCCGAATACCTCTTGTGCCAACACCTTACGCGCCGCCAAGCGGCGCCTGGGAGTTGAGTCTTTCCTGGCGGCCTTGAGTCTAAAATCAGAGGGACCGTGCTGTGCGCGGCAGGGTCGGGCGGGCGGCACGAGCCTGCGGTAGGGAGAAAACAGCATGCCACTGATGAAGACATCGAATCCAGCGTTGAGCGACAAGACGTTCCGCGACCTGCCGGGCGGCGGTTACGGCAGCCTGATTGACGCAACCAACCGCATGACGCTGAGCGGCACGGTAAACAAGACCGGAATTCTGCTGATCTGCGCGCTGGCAACCGCAAGCTGGACCTGGCACCTCTTCCTGCAGTCGAGCGACGTGGCGGATGTGGCTCCGCTCATGCTGGTGGGTATGTTCGGCGGTTTGATTTTCGGCCTCGTAACCAGCTTCAAGAAGGAGTGGGCGCCGGTGACGGCGCCGATTTACGCTCTGCTCGAGGGCTTGATGCTGGGCGGCTTGTCGGCGGTTCTAGAATCCAATCCGCGCTTTCATGGCATAGCAATCGAAGCGGTGAGCCTGACCTTCGGTACACTGTTCGTCCTTCTTCTGGCTTATCGTTCCGGCTTGATCAAGGTCACACAGAAGTTCCGTCTGGGCGTGATTGCGGCCACTGGCGGGATTTTCTTCTTCTACCTGGCGCAGATGCTGCTGGGCTTCTTCGGCATCCGCTTCTATTCCATCAACGGCTCCGGCGTGATCGGCATTGGCTTCAGCCTGATCGTCGTGGCGGTCGCGGCGCTGAACCTGGTGCTCGATTTCGACTTCATCGAGCAGGGCGTGCAGGCGGGTGCTCCCAAGTACATGGAGTGGTACGGCGCCTTCGGCATCATGGTCACGCTGGTCTGGCTGTACATCGAGATTCTGCGGCTGCTCTCCAAGATGCGCAGCAGAAACTAGTGTGGCGAGTCTGAAGTTCGTTGCATTTTTCTGAAGCAGAGTCCCGGCCTGAGAAGTGCCCCCAGAGCAGATCCTTCGGCTCCGCTGAAGTACGCTACGCTCAGGATGACAGGTCATTCTTGGGCAGGAACTTCGGAGACGGACACTAGGCTGACGCCGCTGAACGGCGGATCAAAGACACGGTCCTCGAAAGTAGATCGAGTTGGGTTGTCTTCGCTCGCGGAGTTGAGCCTACCCGGCTGCGCCCGTCCCCGCAAAGAACCTGTGCCGCACCATCCGGCCCGCGCCTCCCCTGCCCAACCAGATCTCGCACCGCGCAAACCCAGTTTGTCTCACCTGCAGGTACCAATGAACCAAATCAGGTACCCGTTATCCACGTCTTTTTTTGTTGCAACGGTAGTTCCGGTCTGATTATCCACGCATACTCTTGGCATAATCGCAGCAAGAGCGGTTCCTCAGTAACTGTTCCAACAGCCAGGTCCAGGACGTGAGCCGGGCAATGCAGTCCGGGACTCTGGTTCAGAACACGAGTTCAAGCCCTCGAAACGCACCGAATCGGATTTCGCGGGTGGGAGCACTCAAGAGTGACCAGCTATAGCCGTCAGGACGTGTTGCGCATCTTGCAGATCAGTTCTCACCAGTTGCAGGGGTGGGAGCGAGCCGGTCTCATTCCACAACAGCAAACCTACACCTTCCAGGATCTGGGACAGTTGCGGACGCTGCGCGCCTTGCGCGAGGAAGACGTGTCCGCGGCTTCCATACGGCACTCGATCGTGGCAATGAAAGCCGTGGCCGGGATGACCAATCCCCTGCTGGAGGCTTGCCTGGTCCGCACCGGAACGCGCCTCGCCTTCCGCCATCGCGGCTCCATCGTCGACCCCATTCGCCGCCAACTGCTGTTCGACTTCGAGCGCATGGATCGAGCGGGCAAGGCGGGCCATCCCTCGGCGGGATTTGAGCCGTCCCCGTTGCGGCTGCCCGGCCCCCGGAGCCCACGCGGGGTTCAAGACCGGTTTCTGGCCGCGGTACAGGCGGAAGAGGCGGGCGAGAAGCAGCGCGCCATCGCCCTTTATGAGGAGATACTGGAGATCGATGCGGAGTACGCGGCGGCGTATATCAACCTGGGAACCATCAACTTCCATCTGCGCCAGTTCGCCCGTGCCGAGGAACTGTACCGTCGCGCCACCGAGGCCGATCCGGCTTATGTGCTGGCTTTCTTCGATCTGGGCAACGTGCTGGACGAACTGCAGCGGCTGGATGAATCGATTGCAGCGTACCGCCAGGCGGTTTTGCTTTCGCCCCGCTATGCCGATGCGCATTACAACCTGGCACTGGCTTACGAACGCAAGAATGAACGGCGCAAGGCACTGCGCCACTGGCAAGCCTATGTGAAGCTGGACCGCTGCGGTCCCTGGGCCGATCACGCCCGCGGACAGATCCGCAAGCTCCTTTGTCACGAAAAGATCCGCATTGCGAGGCGTGCAACGGGCTATATCCCTCCAGCTATTGGGACGGCGGCACTGACCCTGGTCGATCAGAAGACCCCAAAAACTGCGGATTAAGGCTGAACAATCCACGAAAAGCCGATTCGGGCGGCTGGTCCGAAGATCCGGCACGCGTCAGCATCTTGAGCTGTGCCTCTGGTATGCTTCTTGCGAGGTTCATTGCCCCCAGAACGGTTTCACCGGTTTGTGAACGACGTTCGTACGATGGACAAAGAGAACATCAGCGGCCCGGCGCTCAATTTTCCCAGCGGAACGGCGCACCGGAGAGGCAACTCGCCGTTTCCTTCAGCGTTCTAAGCGAATCAAGGAGGAATCATGTCCCTCGGTAAAATCCTAGCTTTCTCGGTTCTCGCGATTGCACTTCTCAGCAGTGCACCGCTTGGGCCAGCCCAGATTGCCATCGGTATTGGAGTCGAGCCAGTTTGCCCCTATGGGTATTTCGACTATGCTCCGTACGACTGCGCACCTTACGGCTACTATGGGCCGGACTGGTTCGTTGGCGGAATATTCCTTGGAGCCGGCCCCTGGTTCCACGGCCCTCACGGATTTTTCGGCCACGTTGACAACCGCTTTGACCCTCGGCACGGATATCACGGCCCGGTTCCGGAACGTGGAGCGCGGCCGTTCAACCACTTCCAAGGAAACGAGGCACGGGATGGGAGAGGCAACGTAGGCCCTGCCGGCCACGACGCTGGCGCGGAACATGCCTTGCCCGGAGCTCGTCCAGGTTATCGCGGGCACCGCTAGAGTAAGCTTCAGTTCAGCCTGGAGAAGAGATAAGGCGCCTACGGGCGCCTTATCTCGTTCGTTCGCCAGCTCGCCCGTTCCCGGCACATCGGCGAACTTTGATACACTCCGATGCCGGAGGCATTTCTTCTTTGGCACACCCGACCCATCCCCCTCTGACCCAACTCTCTGAAGAGGAGAGCCTATTCTACGCAACGGTGAAACAGTTCGCCGAGGAGAGCATTGCGCCGAAAGTGCAAGCCATGGACAGCGAGCAGCAGTTCGCCGGCGGACTGGTGAAGCAGCTCTTCGACCTGGGCCTGATGGGCATCGAAATTCCCGAGGAACACGGCGGAGCCGGGGGCACGTTTTTCGATGCCGTTCTGGCCATCGAAGCTGTTTCCACCGTCGACCCGGCCGTGGCCGTGCTGGTGGACGTGCATAACACGCTGGTGATCAATGCGCTGCGTCGCTGGGCCAGCGAGACGCAACAGCGGCATTGGCTTCCAAAGCTGGCCGCAGGCACGGTGGGCGCATACGCACTGAGCGAGGCCGGCTCGGGGTCCGATGCATTTGCTCTGCAGACGCGGGCCGAGGCGATTGCGGGTGGATTCCGCTTGAATGGGCGCAAGCTGTGGATCAGCAATGCGCGCGAAGCCGGGCTGTTTATTGTGTTCGCCACGCTCGATCCGTCGGCGGGCCACCGCGGGATCACTGCGTTTCTGGTGGAAAAGGGCACACCGGGGCTTGCCGTGGGCCGCAAAGAAGATAAGCTCGGCATCCGGGCCAGCAGCACCTGTGAATTGATCTTCGATAACTGCGAGGTTATGGAAGCAAACCTGCTCGGTGAGCCCGGTAAGGGTTACAAAGTCGCTATCGAGACACTGAACGAAGGCCGCATCGGCATTGGCGCGCAGATGCTGGGCCTGGCCGAAGGCGCGTGGGGCCATGCGGCGCGTTACGCGAAGGAACGCCGGCAATTCGGCAAACCGATTGCGGAGTTCCAGGCAGTGCAGTTCACGCTGGCCGAGATGGCCACGGAGATTGAGGCGGTAAAGCTGATGGTGTACAACGCGGCGCGATTGAAGGATGCCGGCCAGCCCTATGTGCGCGAGGCGGCGATGACCAAGCTGTTTGCGTCGCAGGTGGCCGAGCGTGTGGCGAGTCAGAGCGTGGAGATTTTTGGCGGGAATGGGTTTGTGCGCGATTATCCGGCGGAGAAGTACTTCCGTGACGCCAAGGTGGGCAAGATCTACGAGGGCACGTCGAACATGCAGCTGATGACGATCGCCAAGCAGGTACTGTGAAGACAGTTGTCCGTGGTCAGCTATCAGGGGTCAGAGCGGACCGATGGCCTCCGTGCCCCATCCTTGCGTCCGCCGCGACGGATTTCTGCCGCAAGGGTGGGAGAGCACAAACCCTCTGCGCCGGTGGTTTCCCACCCTTCGAGCCAAAGACGCTCGAAGGATGGGGCACGGAACGGTTGTGCACCTATCGGCGTTGCACGAGAGACTGAGCCACCTCGCGGATATGCGCAGGCCGCGTGCGGCAGCAGCCGCCGACAATCTGCGCGCCGGCGGCAAACCATTCCGCAGCTTGCGAGCCGAAGCTGATGGGATCGCCGACGCCGGTCCAGCGGCGCGCCGCGGCATCCCAGCCTTCGCCGGAGTTGGGGTAGACGACGATCGGCTTGTCTGAGGCGCGGCGCAGCTCCCCGATCAGCGCAGGGATCAGCGTGGGGTGGGTGCAGTTGACGCCGATGGCGACGGTCTGCGGAAACTGCAATACGGTTTTGGCGCAGTCAACAAGCAGCTCCCCATGGGCAGCGCGCTGCTTGTCCTTGCAGGTGAAGCTGAACCAGGCGGCCAGCTCCGGATATGGAGCGAGCGCCTCGCCAATGGCCTCCGCCTCTTCGAGCGCGGGTACAGTCTCAAACGCGAGCAGGTCGGGCCCGCTCTCGCCAGACTCGGCAAGGACGCGGATGCGCTGGCAGTGGAACTCGACCAGCTCGCCGAAGCCGACGCCGTAGTTGCCGTGGTATTCGGCGCCATTGTGCAGCGCCGCGCCGTAGGGTCCAAGCGATGCGGCCACCAGCACCCGACGCCCGGCGAATTCCTGGGCTGCGGATCGTGCCAACTTCACCGCATCCAGCAGCGCAGCGTCGGCGCGTTCCGGAGCGAGACCAAACTCCACATAGCCCATGCGCGAGACCTGGTAGCTGGCGGTCTCAACGCACTGCGCGCCCGCTTCGATGTATGCACGATGGACGGCGACGATCTTTTCGGGAGCATTTTCGAGGACGTGCGCCGACCATAGAGGGCCATCGATATTGGCGCCGAGGTGCTCAAGCTCGGTGGCCATTCCGCCGTCGAGGACGTGGACGCCGCGCAGAAGTTCGTTGCGATCCCTTATGTTGACCGCCGATCCGGTCAACTGAACACCTGCCAATAGAAAGCAAGATATACCAGGACACCACAGATAAGGGCGTCGAGTACCCAGGCAAGCCAGAACAGCCATCTCCACTGCGAACGAAACGCTTCAAGCACGCTGATGGCCAGGAAAACCAGACAAAAGGCCAGTTGCTTCAGGTCGCTTTGATAGGCGCTGCTGCCTATTCTCGCGGCTCCGCGAGCCAGGTCAACCAGACAGCCGACGCAAAGAAACGCGGGAAAGAGCGTGAGCAGCCAACTGCTCAGCCTGCGCATCCCGATCAGTTGGAGAGCGGCAGTACCGACCAGAAGCACGACGAAGATAACTGCGATGAAGTATGCCATTGAAACGGTCACGACAGCATCTCCAGCATGAGTTTTGGTGGAACCTTCATTTCAATACAGCGACAGGGCGAAAGTGGCGAGTAAGACGGGGTCATGGCCTGTTCGGCTTCTAAATCTTTTGCGTGCGCTGCACGGCGCGCACACCGGCCACGCGGCGAATGCCAAGGACCATGCGGTTCAAGTGGTGCAAGTCCTCAGCTTCGACAACGAACTCGATGATGGCTTCCCCGTTCTCGTCCTGGCGGATATCTACGCCGCGAATGTTGGTGTTGTCGTCGGAGATGACCGCAGTGAGTTCCTTCAACATGCCCGTCCGGTCGTCACAGAAAATAATGATCTTGACCGGATAGCGCTGCGGCCGGCCGGCCGACTGGTCACCGACCCGCGACCACTCGACGGCGATACGGCGGTCGCTCTCGTAGAGCAGGTTCTGCACGTTAGGACAACTGCGCGCGTGCACGGCCACGCCTTTGCCGCGGGTGACGTAGCCGACGATCTCTTCGCCGCGAATGGGATTGCAACAGCGCGCGCGGTAGACCAGCAGGTCGTTCTGGCCCTCCACCTGGAGTGAGTCAGAGCCGGTAAGGTGCAGCTTTCTCACTGCGTCCGACATGCCGGCCTCGCCCGGCCCTCCGGGCTTGGTCTCGGGATTTGGTTCGGGCTCGCCTTGCGTCGCAAATCCCGGCGCCAGCTTGCTGAGTATCTGGTGCGCGGTGTGTTTGCCCTGGCCCAGGGTGGCCAGCAGGTCGGCAGCCGTGGCCACGCCGTACTCGCCGGCGATACGGCTAAGATCCTGGTCGTCGATCTGGGTCATCGGCACCTTGAACTTGCGGGCCTCGCGCTCCAGGAGTTTGCGGCCTATCTCCACGGCCCGGCGGCGCTGGTCTTCATTGAGCCAATGCTTGATCTTGTTGCGGGCGCGCGGGCTTTTGACGAAGGAGAGCCAGTCGCGGCTGGGCTTGTGGTCTTTCTGGGTGACGATCTCGACGATATCGCCGGTTCGTAGCTTGGTGCGCAGCGGGACCATGCGGCCATTCACCTTGGCGCCGACGCAGGTGTGGCCCACCTCGGTGTGGATGGTGTAGGCAAAGTCCACAGGCGTGCCGTCGGCCGGAACCACCACCACCTTCCCCTTGGGCGTGAAGGTGTAGA
>CAYUJM010000044.1:0-27793 GCA_964445025.1 uncultured Occallatibacter sp.
TCATCAGCCCGCCGATAAACGCAATCGCCTTGCCGTCCGGCGACCAGCGCGGCACCGCAATCTGCAAGCCGTGCAACGGACCCGATACCTCCGCGGGAGCCAGAATGGCTTTCGCTTCACCTCCAAATTCCTGCGTGTAGAGCTTCGCCACCCACCAATTGTTCTCACCCGGCGGATCGGCAGCCACATACGCCAACCCCTTTGAATCGGGGCGCCAATCGAACTCGTATACGTGCAGGTTGGAAGGCGAAACCATCTGCGGAGCCGCAGGCTTGGGGGCATCCACGCGCGCCACGGCTACCCGCTGAATCTCCACCCCGTCCTCGCCGATCACCCCCGATGGCGGCTTCATGGCCGCGAGCGCGCCGGCGGCGCGAGTGGCTCCCTCGACATATAAGAAGGCCACACTCTGCCCATCGGGCAAAAATGCCGGCTCTTCCACGTAGCCCTTGAGCTCCGTCAGGCGGCGCGCCGGACCGCCATCCAGCGGCGCCAGGTAAAGGTCGGTCTGCTCGCCCGGCTTGGCGCAATCGGAGAAGAACGCCAGCGCCTTCGCGTCCGGCGCCCAAACAAGCTGCGCCTCGTGACAGTGTTGCTCCGGCTTGGCGGCAGCCGTGAGCCGCTGGCTCTTTTCCAGATCGCTCAGAGGAGCCACGCGAATCTCCGCGCCGTCTTTGCCGAACTGAAGCCAGGCCAGCCGCTTACCGTCGGGTGAGACTGCCACCTGCCCGACCGACCGGCCGCGGTTCAGCCCCTTGAGCACTTCATCGATATGCGCCCGGTCCGGAGCGTTTCCAGGCGCTTTTGGGGCGTCCTGTGCGGCGGCGTAAAGGTTGAACTGCGATCCGGCAACCAGAACAAAGCCGGCCACCAGCCCGGCGCGAAAAAATGTGCGAAGGGGAATGAAAAACATAGGGAAATGCTATCAGGCGGAATCCGGTGGCTTGGAAGCAGGAACTGCATCGGTGCGAGCAGGCACTTTCCGGGGAAAAGACAAGCTGGCTTGACATTTTCGCTTCGCCTATGTAAAGTTATCTTGTCTTTTAGGAAAGGAAACCATTCATGCTCTTCTACTGCAACCACCTCAATCCTCTCCAGCGCCGCTCGGGGACACGGTTCGGGACTTTCCTGATTCTCACCATGCTTACTTTTGTCGCCGCCCGCACCGTCGGCGAGCATGCCCTGGTTTCCAAGCAGGTTCTGCGCCTGATCGAACTGCTGCCGGCCATCCCGGTTGGCGCCATGATCTTCGTCGTGGGCCGCTACCTGAAGCAGGAGACGGACGAGTTCGTGCGCATGCTGGTCACGCAGTCGCTACTCTGGGGCCTGGGAGTCACGATGATCGGCGATATCGTCTTTGGCGTCGTGTTTGAAGACTTTTCCTCGCACGGCCTGTCGCAGATTTACAACATCGATGTCTTCTGCATCACCGCCCTTGCCGCGCTTTGGATCCAGTTGCGGAGAGCGCAATGAAAAACCGCCTGCGCGTCCTCCGCGCCGAGCGGGGCTGGAGTCAGGCCGACCTCGCCGACCGGCTCGAGGTCTCCCGCCAATCGGTCAACGCGATTGAGACCGGCCGCTTCGATCCCAGCCTTCCATTGGCCTTCAAACTGGCGCGGCTCTTCGGCGCCCCGATCGAGCAGATCTTCAGCGATGAAGCTCAAAGCGGCATCTAGTTCTTTTGCCGCGTGATTTCGCGCTTTATGGTTCGCGGTTTCCCACCCTATCGGTCGCCGCAGCGACCGAAAGGGTGGGGCACGGAGCGGGTACAAAACCAAGCGGTCATGGACCTAACGCCGATGGAGCGGCTGGCGCGTCCTGTCGCCGCTCAGTCGTGGTCTTCGCGCCGCACCATCCTGTAAAGAATCAGAGTGGTCCTCTCGTCGTCGTCGAATGCGGGATAGCTTGCCATTTTTTCCAGGCGATAGGGCGCAAGCAGCGCTTCATTCTCCGGAGCTATGCCGTTCCAGGCCAGATACCAGCCAGGCTGATAGCGAGCCAGCTTCTCGGCTGCGTCTTCGGTGCCGTAGAAGTCGTTGATCGATGGAATCCCGGTCATGAGCGAGATCTGGGGGCCGCTGACACCCAACATGAGCGGCTTCTGCTCCGGATGGCTGCGGATGATTGCCTGGATCGAGATGGCCGCATCGTGAAAGCCGTATTCCCGATGCGTGAAGAACTGGCCGATCATCACGGCATTCGCAACCACGGCGCCCGCCATCGCGACCAGCAGGAGAAGCGCGGTCTTAGAACTCGTCCAAAAGCCGCTTTCGAGATGGGCGGGGTGAGGTTCGTGGTTTCCCATCCTTTCGCGAAAAACGCGAAGGGATGGGGCATGGAGCGGCTTTGGCGGGCTTGGAATCTCCGAGGCCGGGTTTTGGGAATCGTTCTTGCGGGCGTGAGCCAGGAGTTCGCTGAAGGTCAGGGCCACGATCCAGACCAGCGGCGGTAGCATCGCCAGGAAATAGCGAGGGGCGTAATCGTCCTGGCGGTGAAAGATGAAGGCCACCTGCGCGCCAATCGCAATCCAGGACGCGGTAAACAGCGGGTTGCTCCATAACTTCCGCTTCCACGCCGCTGTGACCACGAGGATTACGAGGCCGACGGGATAGAGGACGCGGTCAATCCAGAAGCAGTTCAGGAAGAGGTCGTGGAGCGTGCTCAACGTTTGGCGCCAGTCGATGTCGGGCATGGCATTCACGCCGAAGAAGTAGTTGTAGTCGGCGCCGTAGCCCAATGCCGATGCAAACGCGGCATAGCCTTTCACGAACGCGGCGGGAACTAAGATAAGCGCCGCAATGGACTTGAGCAGTCCAGGCGCATTGCGGCCTATCGACGACCAGGCCATCCATCCTACTGCCGGAATCAACAACGCCGCCGTCGTTTTGGTCAGCAGCATCGTAGTGGCGAGTGCGGCCAATGCCGCGAGCGGCCCGATGCGCTTTGCGGATGCGCAGGAGGCCGCCAGCATGAGCAGGCAAAACTCAAAGACAACCAGCGTCTCGAGAATTGCCAGCCGGTTAAAGACGAAGGCGAACGGGCTGGAAGCCAGAAGCAGCGTGGCCCACAAGGCCGGGGTGTCGGATTTTCCACCTGCGGAACGGCGCACGAGAACAAAAACAACGCCTAAAGTGGCGGTGGAAAGGAGTACGTTCAGCGCCCGCGCGGCTACCACGCTGACTCCAGTGAAGTGAAACAGCACGCCGAGCAGAATGGGCCAAACCGGCAACGCAACCGCTGGGTTGTAGTCGCCGGCAACGTACCAGTGCCCGGTGAGGGCGTGCATGACAGCGGCGCCGGCCCACCAGCCTTCATCGGTGAACTTTGCCTGATCGATCATCCATATCGACCAGTTGGGAAAGTCCGCGGAGAGGTAGAGGAACTTAGCGACGCTCAGTGCGCCAATGATCGACCAAAGGACGATACGCATCCAGCGCTGCGCGAGCCATCCGTCCAGGTCGAGCTTCATCTTCTGAGGCTACCTTACGCGCCGGCCGCGCCAGGGGCGTCTGCGCCGGCTGCGGCGTGAATGGCCAGCAGCTTTTCCAGCAGGGGTTGGAGCAGCTTCAGGTTGAGCGCATTGGCGCCGTCAGACTTGGCATTGGCGGGGTCGTCGTGGACCTCAAGAAACAGCCCGTCGACGCCCGCAGCAACAGCCGCGCGGGCGAGGAGAGGAATGAACTCCGGCTGGCCGCCGCTCACGCCTCCCGCCGCCGAAGGCTGCTGGACGGAATGGGTGCCGTCGAAGACTACGGGCGCCATGTGCCGCATCACCGGCAGGGAGCGGAAATCGACCACCAGCGTGTTGTATCCGAAGCTTGATCCGCGCTCAGTGAGGAACACCCGCTCGTTGCCGGTGGAGCGCACCTTCTCCACACCGTGGGTCATGTCCCAGGGAGCTACAAACTGGCCCTTTTTGATATTGACCGCGCGCCCCGTCTTGCCGGCGGCGACGAGCAGGTCTGTCTGGCGGCACAGAAAGGCGGGAATCTGCAGAACGTCGACCGCCTCGGCTGCGATTTCGCAGTGGCCGGGCTCATGGACATCGGTCAGCACCGGCAGGCCGGTATCCTTGGCCAGACGGCCAAGGATCTGTGTGCCTTCCACGAGGCCCGGCCCGCGAAAGCTCTTCAAGCTGGTGCGGTTGGCCTTGTCGTAGCTGGCTTTGAAGATGTAGGGGACGCCCAGGTCCGAGGTGATTCGCTGGATGGCTTCGGCCATGCGCCGGGCGTGCGCCTCCGACTCGATTACGCACGGCCCGGCAATCAGGAACAGTTTTCTCCCGCCCACCTGTACCGGCCCGATTTCAAATGAGTTGCTCACCAAGCCGATTTTACTCTGTGGCAGCACGCGGCGGCCGGCCTACACCGTCGCAGGCTGCTCCACATGGATCCGCGACCATTCCCAGAGGGCACGGTCAAGCGCGTGCAGCGAGGTGGGGCCGGGCAGTTCATCCTGCGGAGCCACGATGCCACGCTCGGCAAGCCGCCGGCAAAAGGCTACGTATTCGGCATAAAAATCGACATTATGGCGGGCATGTCCCAACGCTTCCAGGGCGCGGTAATCGAGCACGTTGTAGCGCTCGGGAAGAATGGCCGCCAGGATCGCCGAGGCGATGGGCAGGTCGATGCCACGCAGCGAGGTCAATGCATCTACCGCGTTCTGCAACGAAGTGTCCGGGGACGCCGCAACTGCCAGAACCCGCTTGATCTTTGCCTCGCTGTTGCCGACGAGGTAATGGACCATCCGCTCCGACTTCCAGCGAACGATCACCTCCAGGTTGACCAGCGAGTAGTCGCCGCCACGGATCGCCGCTCCGGCTTCAAACGCTTCCCTCTCCAACTGCTTTTCTCTGCTCCCGGCCTTTTGCCAATATTGCTCTGCCAACTGCTGAAGTTCCTGCTCCTCGGGTTGAAGTTCAAAATGAGCCATGACGTCGCTTCCTCCGTACTCGAAAAACGCAGCCACAATAGGCCCGATCAAAAACGGTTGTCAACAACCAAAAGAAGCAGCGGCGCCCTTCCGACAATCTCGTCGGTGGCCTGGGTTAAGGGAAACCGTCGCGAGCCCCACATTGCTGGAATTCAAGTAGCACTGGAGATCCCAAAGAAAGGCCCTATGAAAAGATATATATATGCTAATATATAGATATGCGTACAAGCCTCGACATCCCGGACTCACTTTACCGTGAGATAAAGATCTGTGCCGCTACGGAGGGGACGACCGTTCGCGAGATCATTTTGGATGGTGTCGCGATGAGACTCCGCAACGGGAGCGCGCCGGCAAAGCAGGAAGAACGCGCGCGGTTTCCCGTGGTTCGTTCACAGAACCCAGGGTCACTGAGACTGGGTGAGGAAGGTGTCTACGAGTACATTCCTTTTCCCTGATGTCAACGTTTGGCTGGCGCTGACGCATGAGATTCACCCGCAGCATCGGCAAGCCACTGAATGGGACGGAGCTTTGCGCAGCGATGTGGTGCTCTCCTTTTGCCGCTTCACGCAACTTGGTCTTCTGCGCCTGCTAACGAATCAAAGTGCGATGGGCGCGGACGTTCTGACGCAGACAGATGCGTGGACTGTCTACGATGCATTTCTAGCCACAGATAGGGCGCGTTTCATCGACGAGCCTGCGGGGATCGACCCACTCTTTCGGATACATACCAAACGGGACGAGGTTTCGACCAAGCAATGGGCCGATGGCTATCTGGCCGCATTCGCGATAGCCGCCCGCATGCCGCTCGTCACCTTTGATCGGGCCTTGGCCGGGACTACGAAGGGTGCCGTCCTGCTGGGCTAAAGCTGGACGGCACTCTCTTTTCCCAAAAAAAGATTCTGGTGCGAGCGATGCAGAGTTACTGAATCACCTGACTCGCAATCGCAGGCTCTGCTACGGGCCGTGTCTGCCGGTTCTTGTAGCTTGCTGTCACAAACTCGCGGAAGAGCGGATGCGGCTCCAGGGGCTTGGACTTGAACTCGGGATGGAACTGGCAACCGAGGAAATAGGGATGGCCGGGGATCTCGACGATTTCGACGTAGGTGGCGTCGGGAGTGGTGCCGCTGATGCGCAGGCCGGCGCCGGTGAGCAGGGCCTCATATTCGCGGTTGAACTCGTAGCGGTGCCGATGCCGCTCGCTGATCTCGGTCGCGCCGCCGTAGGCCTTCGCGGCCAGCGAATCTTCCTGCAGAATGCAGGTCCAGGCGCCCAGCCGCATGGTTCCGCCCATCTCTTCCACGCCCAGCAGCTCGCGCAGCTTGTAGATGATGCGGTGCTGGCTGGCGGGGTCGAACTCGCTGGAATTCGCATCCTTTAATCCGCAAACATTGCGTGCGAACTCGATGCAGGCAGTCTGCATACCCAGGCAGATTCCGAAATAGGGGACCTGCTTTTCGCGCGCGTAGCGGATGGCGTTCAACATGCCCTCAATGCCGCGCTTGCCGAATCCGCCGGGAACGAGAATGCCATCGAAGCCTTCTAACTGGGCCTCATAACTCCGGTCGTCGGGAGTTTTCGATTCCAGCCCCTCGGCCTCGATCCAGGTAACATTCAGCTTCAGATTCTGCGAGACCGCTCCATGGGTCAGAGCTTCTTTAAGGGATTTGTAACTATCTTCATATTCGACGTACTTACCAACGATGGCGATGTTCACATTGTCTTTGGGGTGGTAGCAGCGGTCCACCAGTTCCTTCCACGGAATGAGGTTGGCCTCCGGCGCTTCCTTGTGCAGGTATTTGAGGATGAGGGCGTCGAGACCTTCCTCGGCAAAGCGGAGCGGTACCTCGTAGATGGAAGGCACGGTGGTGGCGCCAACGACGGCACGCTCCTCAACGTTGCAGAAGGCGGCGATCTTCTGCTTGATTTCGCGGCTCAGGTTGCGGTCGGAGCGGCAGAGCAGAATGTCGGCCTGGATGCCGATGCCGAGCAGTTCCTTCACGGAGTGCTGTGTCGGCTTGGTCTTCAGTTCCTGGGCGGCGGCGATCCACGGCACCAGCGTGAGGTGGACAAAGACCGTGTTCTCGCGGCCCAGTTCCTGGCGCATCTGGCGGATGGCCTCAAGAAACGGCAGCGATTCAATGTCGCCCACTGTGCCGCCGATTTCCACGATGGTCACGTCCGCGCCGTTGGCTGACACCTTCCGCATGGCGTTCTTGATCTCGTTGGTCACGTGGGGAATGACCTGCACGGTCTTGCCCAGGTAGTCGCCGCGGCGCTCCTTGAGAATGATCTGTTCGTAGATGCGGCCGGTGGTCAGGTTGTTGTCGCGCGACAGCGGCGCATGCGTGAAGCGCTCGTAGTGGCCGAGGTCGAGGTCGGTTTCGGCCCCATCGTCGGTGACGAAGACCTCGCCGTGCTGGAAGGGCGACATGGTCCCAGGGTCGACGTTGAGGTAGGGATCGAATTTCATCAGGTTGACGCGCAGGCCGCGGCTCTCAAGCAGGCAACCGATGGAGGCCGCTGCCAGGCCTTTACCTAAACTGGACACAACTCCGCCCGTCACAAAGACATACTTTGCCGACATCGCCGCAACCTCGCTTTTGAATTGTTTGGATTGGCCGAACAAGGGGTGCACAATCAAGTATGGCAGAATTCCGGATGGGAATAAACCAGAATTTGGCGCCGCTTCATCGCAAGGAAAAAGATACACTCATAAACTATTTATCTTCATGTGTTTGAGATCCATATCCCCAATGAAAGACCGGCCTCTCGGGCTCCCGCAGACTCTGGTCCGGCCGCGGGTCTGGGTTCTGTGAAGCCCTGGCTTGCCGCCAGGCGCGGACGGGGCTAGGATGCTCCATGGAAGGGACCGAAGCCATGACGACAGTCGCCACGCAGATGCGCAAACTGGGCGCAACCGGTCCAGCAGTTTTCCCCATCGGGCTTGGCTGCATGGGCATGAGCGGCGTGTACGGCGCAAGCGACGATGCGGAGTCCATTGCCACGATCCACGCAGCCATCGACGCTGGCGTCAACCTGCTCGATACAGGCGACTTTTATGGCATGGGGCACAACGAGATGCTCGTCGGCCGCGCCCTCCATTTCCAGCGCGAGCAGGTGCTCCTTTCAGTCAAATTCGGAGCGCAGCGCGGGCCCAACGGCGCCTGGCTAGGCTTCGATGGCCGCCCCAATGCGGTCAAGACCGCATTGGCTTACTCTCTGAAGCGGCTCGGCGTGGAAACCATCGACATTTACCGCCCGGCGCGGCTTGACCCCAATGTTCCCATCGAAGAGACCATGGGCGCCATTGCGGAGATGGTCCAGGCGGGCTATGTGCGCCGCATCGGACTCTCAGAGGTGGGCGCGGAAACAATCCGGCGCGCCGCAGCCGTGCATCCCATCGTCGACCTGCAGATTGAGTACTCCCTCGTCAGCCGCAGTCCTGAGGCGAAGATATTTTCCGTGCTCAGCGAGTTGGGTATCGCGGCTACCACGTATGGAACGCTCTCGCGCGGCTTGCTTGCCGGCTCCCAACTTGCAGCGCAGGGAGACTTCAGAGCACACTTCCCGCGCTTCAGGGCTGAGAACCTGGCACGCAACCAGAACCTTGCCGCCCGGCTCAAGGAGTTGGCGGTCAGGCGAGGAATCACACCTGTGCAGTTGGCGATAGCCTGGGCGCTGGCCAAGCAGAGCTTCGTCGTCCCGGTGATTGGAGCCCGCACGCGCGCGCAGTTGGCCGAAACCCTGGGGGCGCTGGAGGTCAGGCTCACGCCGGAAGAGATTGCCGAGCTCGAAGCCGCCGTCCCCGCTGCGGATGTGGCGGGGACCCGCTACGACGAGATTCAGATGAGGAATCTCGACAGCGAAAGGTGAGCGCCGATGCTGGAGAGAATCGAGGTCCTCAAAACCGATATCACCACCCTGGCTGTGGATGCGATTGTCAACGCGGCGAACAGCTCGCTGCTGGGCGGCGGTGGCGTGGATGGGGCCATTCATCGCGCCGCCGGCCCCGAGCTTCTGCACGAGTGCCGGCTGCTGGGAGGATGCCCGACCGGAGAGGCAAGGATCACGAAGGGCTATCGGCTTCCGGCGCGCTTTATCCTCCATACGGTTGGGCCGGTGTGGAATGGCGGGAACCACAGGGAGCCGGAGCTCCTGGCCTGTTGCTATCGAGCGTGCTTCAACTTGGCGCGGGAACACGGCCTACGCACTCTTGCATTTCCCGCGATCAGTTGCGGCATTTACCGCTTCCCGGTCGATGGCGCCGTCGAGATTGCAGTGCGAGAAACATCGGCCGAGTTAACGTCCAGAGATGTGCTTGAGAAGGTCATTTTTGCATGCTTCGATCCTGCGGTTTACACGTCCTATGAGCGGGCGCTCGCGCAGGCGCAACGTGGCGCAACAAGCGCGGAATGAAGTAGAGGCTGAATAAGGAAGGGCAGGCTTGCGCCTGCCCTCTTTTCTCAGTGGCCGATTCTCCTACTTCAACTGAACCTTGACCACGATTGTCGAATCGAGGTCGATGTCCGTTTTTATCCCCTTGAGGATGGTCGTCCAATCTGCATCCAGATGGCGTCCCAAAGCCACGCCCGCCATCGTGCTTCCCATGGCAATGTCGTCCTCGTCCTTGGGTGCAACACCGGACATGCCCTTGCTCGGGTCAAGCCCATTGGTAGACCCGACGCCGCGCCCCGCATTCGAAGTATCGCCAGACACCGATGAGGAGCGGGACAAAACGGAGTGCGGCCCTAAATCATCCTTTGGAGCCATCTCGGGACCGATGGCAACTACGAGACCATGTATGGGAATCGGCGCGCCCCCTTTGACCTCGACCTGGTCGAACCGGAAGGTCAGCATGGAGTCGCCATTGCCGGCCTTCTTGGATTGAACCGTGGCCACCTTGCCGGTGAGCTTCGAACCCTTGGGAATGTCGGTGCCATCCAGCAGTTTGAATGCCTTCAGGGCCTTCGCGACGACGGGGTCGTCGACCTTGGCATTCTTGGTGCTCAGATTCTTATCGAATTTGGCCACGATTACCGGAGCCGGCGCGGCAGTCTGAGCAGGAGCGGCATTCTGAGCGCGGTTGGAACTTGGAAAGGAGATAAACAGGAGAGCGGTAAATGCCAGGATTGGCGATATTTCCCTGCGTGAGCGGTTCATGGATTCTCCTTGGGTGGATTCCCCACACGAGCCGCCGCGCAGAATGACGCGAACAGCCCGATAGCAATTCTCCGCAGAAGGCAAGCGAAAGTCAAACCTCGACCTTGCGGGGAGTTGCACCGGGCTGTTCGTACGCGAGTTAGAAATTAAACGTGATTTTCGCCGTCATGGCCCGCGGAGTTACATAGTGCGTGCCGCTGAACGTCGAAAGGAAGTTATACAGCGCGTACTTGTTGGTTAGGTTGATTGCCGTCAGATCCAGATTCACCTTGTAGCGCTCGCCATGGAAGATGTTGTTTTTGCCGATGGAAGCGTCAAAGAGATTGCGGTGCTGAATGCGGGGCGGATCGTGGTCGGCATCGCCGGAGTTAGGCGCGGGAATGTCAACCAGCTTGGACGTGTACTGCGAGACCGGGCAGATGCCGATTGGAGTACCCGTTGGGGATGGGGTGTAGCCGTTGCAGGTGAGCCCTGCCTGAAATTGCTCGTCTGCCGTAAGAGCGGACAGGTCGACTGCCGGCATCCCGTTCAGCGTTGTCGAGGTGGGACTGTTTGGCGTGCCGCATGCGCTGTTGGGGTCGTTGGCAAAGGGGTTGTAGCAGGGCACGGAACCAGCGGTAAGACCGGAATCGAAGCGCCAATTGAAGCCGCCCCAAAGGCCGCTGATGAATTTGGCGCCGGGAATCTCATACTGAATATGAGAGGTCTGGTTGAACTTCTCGTCGTGGTCGATGCGGAAAGGCAGGCCGGTTGCACCTACCGTGGCGCCTGCTCCGGCCACCTGCGGCGGGAAGAACCGGGCCGCTACCGAAGAGGTCACGAGATAGGCGCTGAATCCGTGGAACTTGGGGATCTCGATGTTTCCCGCATAGCCTGGGATCTTCGAGTTATGCCAGTCGATGGGGAAGGTGATGGGGGTGTTGCCCAGCACACTGAAGTCGAAGGCGTTATGGGTGTACTTCCAGATGTATTCGCCGCTTACAACAATCCGCTTGCCAAGGGCCTGCTGGAATCCGGCGTGGAACTCATTGCGGTATCCAGGGTGAAGGATTCCGGAAACGCCCGGAGTGCAGAGGAGCAGCGGAGCGAGGACCGGGTTCGAGCATCCATTGCTGGACAGCACCAGATTCTCATTGAAGGGCGATTCCAAGGTGCGCGCATACGAGATGCGCAGCACGGTTGTGGAGGGCTTGATGTTGTAAGCAACGCCCAGGCGCGGCTCGGTCTGGTTGGCATCCGTAAGGCCGTTGTAAACGTCCTCGCGCAGGCCCAGGTTGAAAAGCCAGTCGCCGGCCTTGATCTGGTCTTCAGCGTAAAGGCCGAGTTCCTTGATGTCGGTGTGACCGGTGGAGTTATAGAAGGTGCCACCGCGAGTCAGGTCGTAGGGCGCCAAAACCGCGAGGTAGTTGGGGTTCTGATACGAAACAACGCCGTCACAGGCCGTGGGGCCGGAGTAGCCCGGCAGCGGATTGCCATTCACGTCGACGCAGGGCGCGTTGTAGACCGCGTTGACGACGCCCAGGCCGTCGTTCTCATTCAGGTAAGTCTGGCCGTACTGCGCGCCGACTTTGATGTTATGGGCTCCCTTGGCGTAGGAGAAATCGGAGTGCACCGCGGCATTGGTGAGGGTGCGGTACTGAGAGATCGATGAGGTTTGCAGGTTCATCGGTCCCTGGTCGGCCAGCGGGTTGTCGCTGGGGAAGTAGTTATAGGCATCCCTGCGCACAAAAGCGCCCAGATTGAAGACCGAGTTGTTGCTGATGATGCGCGTGTAGGTCGGGGAGATATTGATGGTCCCGATCTTGGAACGCTGATCGGTGTTGCCCACATTGCCGAAGACCGGGTTGGCGCTTGCGCCTCCGCCGATCACGTTCTGCACATTCAGGTTGTCGTAGGCATTGGGCGTCTGGAACCAGGAGCGGCTGTAATTCACGTCCAGGTGAATCGAGTCGACCGGGCTCAGAGCATAGTCCACGCGATCGAAGACGTTCTGCTCGTTTCCCTTGTCGTGGAAGACCACGAACTCTGGAGGATCAAGAAAGCGCCCGGTGTTCAAGCCGTCCGCCTCAATAAAGTTCCCCCAGGCCTTTTTGCCGTAGGAAAGATCGAATCCCGCGCTCGCCGATCCGAATGTGCCATATGAAGAGCTGACGTCGCCGGTGGGCTTGGTGACACCCTGGCCGGAGCGTGTGGTGGCCACGATCACCAGGCTGGTCTTGCCTCCAAACTCGGCCGGCGGCGCGCCGCTGATGACCTCGATCGACTGAATCGAATTTGACGGAAGCTGGTTGGAAAACACCTTGCTCTGCTGGTCGGTAATCGATTGGCCATCTACAGAAAACGAGTTCGATGCGTGGTCGCCAAGACCGTGGAAGAGCCCGTTGGAGTCGGCTGACACGCCGGGCGTGGTGAGAGTGACCAGAGAACTGAGCGACGAGGAAGCGCTCTCCAGCGGCACCTTGATAAATTCGTCGCGGTCTACGTCGGTGTGGAAGGTGGGGTCATTTTCAACCAGATCGCCCTGGGCTTCAACGGTGACCGTCTGCGTGGCGCCGGCAATTTGGAGAACCAGCTTCAAGTTGGCTCCGACCACCGAACGGAGCTCGAAGTTCTGGCTGGACGGAGTAAACCCCGTTGCCGAGACCGAGACCTGATAGGGGTTGAAGGGGACGTTGGGAAAGACGAACTGGCCTTGCGCGTCCGAATTCACGGTTCGGTCAAGCCCGCTGACGCCATTGGTCAGGTGAACCGTAGCATTGGGAATCACTGCCCCGGATGGATCGGTGACCGAGCCGTGAATGGCGCCGGCGTTGCCACTTTGGGCAGACGCGGTGAACGCCGCGAAGATCAAAACGAAGATCGAGAAGATAGAGAGAAATGCGCCGCGATAGAACGGCATAGTAAGCCTCCAAATATTGGCTGAATAATGGGTAGACAAGGCCGCGGGGGAAACGCCGCGGAGTTCTCTATGCACTGCGGGCTTCGGTCCGATTTTCGCTCAGCCTGGAGAAATGCACCGCCGCTTCTCCCTTGAATGGGAACGAAGGGCAACCAGGATAAGAACTGAAAGAAAAATCGAGAACTAGCCCAGGAAGCTGCCCGGAGGCGGGCGCGTAAAAAGCTTTGGATGCCAGTGGCGAGTGACAGGATGCGCCTCGAATACCGGCGTCCGGCTCTCGATCTGCACCAGCACCACCACGGCTGCCGTGATTGCCACGGGAGCTGCCGTATGAAGCACAATGCAAAGGGGGCAATGGTCGGCGTCGGTGTCCACCTGGTGCACGTGCACTACCTGGACCACAGCCAGCAGCGTCAGCAGGATCAGACACACCACGGTTACGAGCGGCAAAGCGCTGGGCTTTGCGCGGCGTTTGCCGTTCAAGAATGTCTGCAGTCCCGTCAACACACCATCCCTGTTTTCAAGAATACACAACTAATTGGATGCGCAGAAGCCGGAAAGGGTTAGATTTTGATCCAGCTTTTATCCATTTGTAACGGCCAACTGTTTCGCGCGCGGTTCGTCTAAACTCCGGCTGGTCTACACTTGGGACGGATCACCTGTTCGCGAGGCCAATGAATCCAGTCCTCCATTTGCGTGGTTTGCTTGCCGGTTTCCTGGCAGTCCTGCTGCTGGCCGGGGCCGCATGCGTATTCGCGCAGAAGCAACTCCCGCTCAAGCCCGATGTTCCCGGCACAGCCTCCAATCATCGGTTGATCCTCAAAGACGGAACGTATCAACTGGTTCGCAAATATGAGGTTGTTGGCGACCGCGTCCGGTATATCTCGATTGAGCGCAGCGGCGAATGGGAAGAGCTTCCGGTGGATCTAGTTGACTGGGACGCCACGCGCAAGTGGGAAAGGGACCACGCCGCGCAGGAGGAAGCGGCTTCTCCGGCAATGAAGGAGGCGGCGGAGATCGATAAGGAGGAAGCCGCCGAGCGCGACGAGGCAAAAGCGCGCCGGCCCGAGGTTGCGAAGGGACTGGAACTTCCCGATGAGGATGGAGTCTTTGCACTGGACACTTTTCAAGGCACACCGGAGCTGGTGGAGTTGTTGCCGGCCGAGCTGAATGCCAACACAAAGACCAAGCACGGCCTGAATACGCTGAATCCCATGGCTGGCTCCAGGGCCAGCCTGGAACTTGACGGCGCTCACGCCAAGGTGCACCTGCACGTGAACGATGCGGCTATCTATCTCTCGCTGAATGCGCGCGACGACGCGGAAGAGGTCGTGTCGCACGCCATGACCGTGAATACCAGCGGCGCCAAAGAAGTGGCCAGCCGCAAGCATGGAGCGCACTCGGCCAGCTCCGGCTTTGCCATTGTGCGCGTGGACGAGCGCCGCGCCATCCGCGTTGTCGGCGCCATCCACATGAGCCCCAACGGCACGGTTACGCAGGACGAGGACGTGATTCCCACCAAGGCCGAAGTTCTGCCCGGCAAGCACTGGCTCAAGATCACCCCCGCGCAACAGCTCACCATCGGCGAATACGCGCTGGTGGAGATCCTTTCCGCCTCCGACATTAACCAGTCTGTCTGGGATTTTCGAGTCGACCCACAGTTGGGCGACAACCCGGCGTCGCTGGGGCCGATCTACAAATCGCTGAACCCCTAGATCTTTGACCGCGTGATTTCGCACCTTAGGGTTCGTGGTTTCCCACCCGTTCGCCAGGAAAAGGGCGAAAGGATGGGCACGGAGCAGGCACAAAAACAAGCTGTCGTGGACCCAGTTGCCACGCGGTCCGTAAAGAAACGGCCTAAAGCGTGTCCCGCAATTTTGCCTTGGAGAACTTCTGGCGCCGCTTCTCCCACTCGTCGGAGTTGAAGAAACGCGGTCCGACTTCGATGAGGCGCGGAATCATGTTGAAGACCGCGATCCTGCTCCAGGGACGGCCGTCGCGCTGGCGAAAGCCCTTCTCGTTCAAGTCGCTGACAATCGCCGAGTAACTGAAGTCCTGCACCAGGAGCTCCATCATCAGCATCAGCACCTGGTGCTCACTGGGGTGGACCTCCAGACGCCGGCAATCGTCGGAGACGCGCAGGCCGTAGGGAATGTCTTCGTCGAATGCGCCTTCAGTTGGGGCTTCGGCGTCGGGTAGCTCGCGCCGCCATTCGATGGAGATCATCTGCCATCCCGCCGCCGTCCGTTGCTTGATTACGTCCGGGCTGAATGGACCGGAAACCACATCGCGAACCCGTTCAAAATACGCCATGACATGCCTCCAGGAGCACTCCTGATGCACAAGATACAAGCAATTGAATGACCAAAGATACTGCCTGCCGCACGGCCTTTAAATCGCTCATCGGCAAAGCGATAGATGGAATTCGAGGCTCGTCCGGATGCGGCGGAATGTCCGGTTTCGCAACCCTGTGTTCACGGTCGAACAACGCCGGCGGATCCCGAGCCTCCGGGTTCATTCGCTCCGCTTCGCCGTCCAAACGCCATCGGAGCGCCCTTCCACACGCATCCGCCCCTTGGCGGAATCGCCGTCAATCCAACCAGTCAGGGACGCGTTCACGGGCCCCGGTGCGCCGAGCCCGGCCTCCTTCGGCCACTCGCACGGGAAGGAGAGCTCCACATAGCCGTTTCGCCACGTGCCGGCGATCGCGCGGTCCTGTCCAAGCGGGCCGGACCACGTGCCTGTCACTTTGTTGTTGTCGCGGTGCAGTTCCATGGCCGCATCGATCACGCCCGCGTCACTTGCGTATCGCATCTGCCACTTTCCCGCGACATCGGATCCGTTTTTCAGATTCAGGGGCGCTGAGGGCGTAATCGACACGTTGGAAAAGTATGCCTCCTCGCCGCTGTAGCCCCACAACGCAACGGCGCCGTGCAGGTCTTCGCCCTTCAAGCCATCCACCACCAGGCTGGGCCTGGACGATCCATTCAGGAAGAGTTTTGCGGCGCGGCCGGCTACCTCGATCCGCACCTTTGTCCAGGTCTCCATGGCCAGTTCCGCGTGGGACTCGTATACCCAGGGCCATTCCCGGCGCAAGCGATACCAGTCGAAGTCCGGCTCGGAGACATATTGCACCGCGTGGTTCCGCATGGCCTGGTCCGCAGCCTCCGAATTCCCCGGCCTCAGGTAGAACAGCTCATAGTGCGATGCATCGGGGCGGACGCGAAAGGCGATCCCCACAAAGCCCGGAAAACGGACACCCGGCGGCACGGTGGCCTTCAGCGCGATCTCTGCCTCGATCGTGCCATCCTGAAAGTCGGTCCCCGGCAGCAGCACCAGGCCATTCCCGCCTTTGTCACTGGCGGTCACCTTGACGCAATTGCGCCCCAGGTAGTTCGCCGCTTCGATCTTCATGCCGGGTGCGGCCAGACCGGCCGCACTCTGAAGAGGAAAGCTCTGCACCCCGGCTGGCGGCTGCGCACACAAACAGCCCGCCGCAAGCGCGAATACACTCAAACACAACCAGCGCTCTTGCATGAGAAGTCCCTTTCTTACCTCGCGAACGAGAAGACTCTCCATGGTTCGAAACTTGCAATTCGGTTGCCACGGGCGGGTGGGGTACAGGCAGGTCAAATGGTTCATAGACAAAGCGTTCACGCCAGGCGATGCGCGGGGCTTGTGGACAGGCTGTCCACTTTTGCAATTCCTTGTCCGGTTCCGGACAGGAACAAATCGTCGTCTGCCAGTTATGGACGACGCGTGGGAGAGTCCTACTTGTGGGCAAGTACATCAAGTGGGACAAGCCCACATTGAGGGTAGGAAGACTTGGCGTTCCGGGAGCACAGCGGTCCGACAACCGGCCGAGGGATTCGCGGTTTCCCGCCCAGCTTGGTCGTCGTTTCGCCGTCTGCTGGCAGATGCGCCCTACTCCCGGACGCTGATGCCGAGCGCTTTCATCTTCCGATAGAGATGGCTGCGCTCAAGGCCCAAGAGCTCCGCGGCGTGGCTGACGTTGTTGCGGGCTTCTTCAATCTTTTTCAGGATGTATTCGCGCTCGTAGGCGTCGCGCGCCTGTTGCAGCGAGGAGAAGTCCTCGGTCGAGCGCGCGCCGGTCTTGTGCGTCAGAGGCGGAAGATGCTTGCGCTCGATGCGCAGCACGCGGGGATTCAGAATCATGACGCGCTCGATCACGTTCTTCAGTTCGCGCACGTTGCCGGGCCAATGGTATGCGGCCAGCGTGGTCAGGGCATCTTCGCTGATCTCCATGCGCGGGCGGCCGTACTGGCGGCCAAACTCGGCCAGGAACTCCTTGGCCAGCGGCGGAATGTCCTGCTTGCGCTCGCGCAACGGTGGAACGAAAAACGGGACCACATTGAGGCGGTAAAAAAGATCTTCGCGAAAATTCCCCTTAGCGATCTCTTCCTCGAGATCCTTGTTTGTCGATGCGATCAGCCGCACGTCGACCCGGAGCGGTTGCGTGCCGCCCACGGGAGTAAACAACTGCTCGTCCAGCGCGGACAAAACCTTGGCCTGGGTCTTGAGGCTCATGTCCCCCACTTCGTCCAGAAACAGCGACCCGCCATCGGCGCGCTCGAGCGTGCCGCGCTGCTCCACGGGTCCGCCTGGCTGCGCCCCATGCCGGTAGCCGAAGAGCTCCGCTTCAATGTGCGCCTCGGGGATGGCGGCGCAGTTCAGTTCTACAAACACGCGATCGCGGCGCAGGCTTTCGGCGTGAATGGCGCGTGCGATCAGTTCCTTGCCTGTTCCCGACTCGCCATAGATGAGCACGCGTCCATTGGTGGGCGCCATCAGCCGGATCTGCTGCCGCAGCGCCTTCAACGGCACGCTATCCCCGGTAAGTACCGAGCCCACGCTGAACTGCCGCTTGAACTCCAGGTTCTCCGCACGCAGCCGGCGCGCTTCCACCGCGTTCTTGAGCACAATCAGGGTGCGCTCAAGCGAAAGGGGCTTTTCAAGGAAGTCGTAAGCGCCGAGCTTGGTGGCCTTGACCGCGGTCTCAATGGTGCCGTGGCCGCTGATGATCACCACCTCCGGCCGCATCTCCACCGCCAACTGGTGCACATCGGTAAGCACGTCCAGCCCGTCGCGGTCGGGCAGCCAGATATCCAGCAGGACCACGTCGTAGGGCGCATCCTGCAGCAGCACCAGCGCCTCGGCCGAAGTGGCCGCCGTGGCCACGCCATAGCCCTCCTCGCGCAGAATTTCCTCAAGCGAGTTGCGGATCTCCGCCTCGTCGTCCACCACCAGGATGTGGTTCATGAGGGCAGTTCCCTGGCGGACGATGCAGAGGCGCCTTCGAGCGCAGGTTGCGTCGCACCGGCCGCATCCATCAAGGGAAGGCGCAACATGAAGCGCGCGCCCTTGGGGCTGTTCGATTCGGCGCGCAGGCTACCCCCGTGCTCCTGCACGATCTTGGCCGCGATGG
This sequence comes from uncultured Occallatibacter sp., assembly GCA_964445025.1. Taxonomy (GTDB): domain Bacteria; phylum Acidobacteriota; class Terriglobia; order Terriglobales; family Acidobacteriaceae; genus Telmatobacter. The sequence continues at coordinate 18,438 of CAYUJM010000044.1, forward strand.
ACAATCCCAGCCCGGTGCCCCGGCTCTTGGTGGAATAAAAAGGCAGGAACAGCCGCTCGCGGATCTCATCGGTGAGCCCATGGCCGGTGTCGGAGATGGCCACTTCCACCGCACTGCCATCTTCGCTGAGGGAACTGTGAATCCCCAGAACGCGCAAGAGGCTGCCCTGCATGGCCTCGGCGGCATTGTCGATCAGGTTGGCCAGCGCGCGGCGCATGCCCTCCGGATCGGCCAGCACGGGAGGCAACCCGGGCTCCAGATCCCATTCGACCGAAATCCCTTCGAGCCTTCCGGCAAACAGCGCCAGCGCTTCCTCGGCAACCCGGTTCATGTCGCAGGAGCGCGGCTGCGGAGCGGGAAACTGCGCCAACGCCGAGAACTGGTCCACCAGGGTCCGCAATGTGCCGACGCAGCCCAGAATCACCTCGCTGCATTTGCGAATCACCTGCGGCGAATCTACTTGCCCACGTTCCAGGTGGCGGCCAATCCGCTCGGCGGAAAGCGCAATCGGCGTAAGAGGGTTCTTGATCTCGTGGGCCACACGCTGCGCTACCTCCTTCCACGCCAGTTGCCGCTGCGCTCTCAGCAGCTCTGTCATGTCTTCGACCACCAATACCGTTCCCTGCTGCCCGTGCGCCAGTTCCAGGCGCGCGCTGGTGACTCCGAGGTGCATGGTGCGGCCGCGCGCGTGCAGCTCAATCTCTGTGGACGCCGCGCCCATGCGCAGGCCGCGCCGGATCACCCCGGCGAGATCCTCCCAGCACTCCGCCGGAAGCAGGTTCTCGATTCTCTCCCCGGCCAGACTCACGTCCTCGCGCCGCCCCATCAATGCCGCAAAGGCGCGATTGGATTGCAGCACCGCTCCCGACCCATCCAGAGTAACGACGCCGCTGGGAATCGTCTCGACAATTGTCTCCAGTTCCCGGCGCCGCTCCTCGATGGCCTGGTTGGCCGCCGTCAGTTGCGCCGACGAGCTCTCCGCCAGAGAGCGGCTGGTTTCCAGGTCTGCCGCCATGTGGTTGAAAGCGCGCACCAGGTCACCCATCTCTCCGGTGGCAATCACCGATACGCGATGGTCGTACTTGCCGTCGGCGATCTCGTCCATCGCATCGGCCAGAGCCTCCACCGGCTGCGTAATCTGCCTGGACAGAAACCGCGCCAGCCAAACGCTGGAGAAAAACACGAACACAGTGATGACCAGCAGAAGAAGAACAAAGACGGTGCGAATACGGTTGCGCGACCGGAACAACTGCCAATACTCGTCGGCGCCGGAGCGGATGCGCGCCACCGTCTGGCTCAGCCCTTTGGGCATGGGCAGGGCGACCACTACAAGTTTGCCGGAGGCAGACACCGACATGCCCAGGGCGTATTCCTGCCCTCCGACGCGGAACACCGCTTCATCCCCTCGTTGCGCTGCAGAGAGCAGGTTTGCCGAGAGGGGACCGTGCAGCGGCACCGCCGCGCCCAGATTGCCCGCCTCGCTCTTCTCCGGCAGCCAGGGAAGCAGGCTGGCCTGACTCGACTCCGGAGGAGCCTGGAAGTTCGCCAATGCGTGCTGATCCTTGCCGTAAACTACCGCGAACCCGCCGCCCAGCGTGATCCGGCGCGAACTCAGCTCGTCTTTGAGCGACGGGAGGTCCCCATCCAAGGCCGTGGACGCGGCAATCGACTCCGCCTCGACACGCGCATTGTCGGTGACGTATTGCGCAAGTTCCAGCACCACCCGCGTGGAGTCCTCGCGCAGCTCCGACGTGTTGGGAGAGAACCAGCGATCAATGGAGCGGTTGAGAAGCCCGAAGCTGAACCAGAACATGAAAATTGCCGGAAGCAGCGCAATCAGCGCCGCGCCGAGCATCATCCGCGTGCGCAGTCGCGATCCGAGCGCGCTGCTGCTTTGGCCCGCATAGGTCTTGAGGATGTCCCTGAGCAGCAGCATCGACAAGCCGACCAGCACCAGAAACACCAGCACCGTCAGTGCTGTGAAGGCCAGCGTTTCTCCGGATGTTTCCGGATTCAAGAAGCCAACGCTCGATGTATTGAAAGCCTGCAACGCTCCCAGAAGCGCGAGCACCAGGACCACGCCGCCCCCGAGCAGGGCCATGGATCGCCGGCGTGGATCGCCCCAAAAGGACATGCGGCGATTATAGTGCGGTTCCCAAACTGTCAGCGGGAAATCCTCGATGCTTCAACCGGCCGTTCTGCGCAGTGCGCCGCGTCTTTGCCACTTCCTTTTGCCGCAAGGACAGATCACCCACAGCGCTCGCGCCCTTATCGTTGCTGACTGGCTGACGAGCCGACTTGCCACCGTTCAGATCTGCGAACACCCCAGGGGGCTCAAGAGCAGGTTGGTTATGTTGGTCACCAGCTGATCTGAGGCGAACCGCGGGCTTGTGGACAGCTTCTTCCAATCCGGGTCGTTTCGAAACGCGTCCCATTTTGCATCGAGTTCCGCCTTGTCGGTCAAGGCCAGCATGTAGGTCAGGTTCGGCACCCGCGAGCCAATGAGCGTGTCGCCGAAGAACACCGGATGGAAGCCGGCCTTCAAGAAGATTTCGAACTCGCCGGAATGAAACATTTCTACCTTGCGCACGTGGTCGCCGTTGCTGGGACTCTCATAGGTGCGAAGCTGGAAGATGCGCTTGCCTTTCGTTGCAGCGGCCGGTGGCGGCGTCAGCTTCGGCCAGCCAGCAAACGCAACGAGCAGCGAACTTTCTACTCGTTGAAATGCGGGCGCCACGGCGATCGCATTCCAGAACGGCTCGGCAGCTTTCATGAAAACGGGATCTTCTACCAGCCGCAGGTCGAGTTCCGCAACAACTTGCAGGGAAGAGCCTGGAATGAGCAGGTAATACGCCGGCGTCTCCGGACCGATGTCGAGCCGGAAGGCGCCGACCGGACCCATCGCCATGCGCCCGAGCGCGGGAATCAATGCGTCAGAGAAATAGCTCTCCGTCAACTTTGTCTGCGGCCCCGACTGGAGCGCATAGCGCCGCAACTGGTAAAACTCCCGGCTCGAAGCCGGAGCGCCGGCCTGTGCCGCGACGTGACCCGCAGCGGCGAATGTCGAAGCCGCAATCGATGCCGCAAGAAACTGACGCCGTTCCATAGTGCCTCCAGTCGATGCACCATTCTACGGCAATATCGCTCGACGATCCCGCATCGCAACCTGGTCACTGGGACAATCGCATGAAAAGGGATCAGCCCTTACGCGATCACCTCTGCCGCCGGAGTCCAGGGCTTGTTCTGGCTTTCGGCAACGCCGCGATGCGTGAGAGTGCCGAGCCAGGTATTCAGTCCTTCCGCAAACCCTGCGTCCTGCTTGAGCGCTTCGCGCGCGCCCTGGTTGGCGATGCGCAACAGGTATGGAAAGGTCGAATTGGTCAGCGCCAGCGTGGAGGTGTGAGGCACCGCGCCGGGCATATTCGTGACGCAGTAGTGCACCACGCCGTCGACCTTGTAGCTGGGGTTGGAGTGCGAGGTGGGCCGCGCCGTCTCCACGCAGCCACCCTGGTCGATGGCCACATCCACTATTACCGCGCCCTTTTTCATTTGCGAGACCATGGCGCGCGTTACGATTTTGGGCGCCGTGGCGCCGGGAATGAGCACGCCGCCGATGACCAGGTCCGCTTCCTTGGTGGCCTGAGCCACGTTGTAGCTGTTCGAGGCCAGCGTGTAGAGGCGTCCGCCAAAAATGTCGTCGAGTTCGCGGAGGCGGTTCATGCTCACGTCGACGAGGGTGACCTTGGCGCCAAAGCCGAGCGCGACCTTGGCCGCGTTGGTGCCGACAACCCCGCCGCCGATGATGGTGACGTTGGCCGGTGCGACGCCCGGAACTCCGCCGAGCAGGATGCCGCGGCCGCCACGTTCCTTTTCAAGATAGGTGGCGCCGACCTGCACGCTCATGCGGCCCGCAACCTCGCTCATGGGGGTGAGCAGCGGCAGCGTATTCTGGCGGTCGCGCACCGTCTCGTACGCGATCCCGATGACCTTCTTCGCCAGCAGCTTGTCGGTCAGATCTGGAAGGGGGGCCAGGTGCAGGTAGGTGAACAGGACCAGCCCTTCGCGGAAAAAGACGTACTCGCTCTCGATGGGTTCCTTGACCTTAACCACCAGATCAGCCTTGCCCCAGGCGTATCCGGCTTCGCCCACAATCTCCGCGCCGGCGTTCTGATACTCTGCGTCGTCAAACCCGGACTGGGCGCCGGCCTGCGTTTCCACGAGCACGGTGTGTCCGGCTTCTGTGAGTGCCTTGACGCCTGCGGGGGTTACGGCTACGCGAGCTTCGTTGTCCTTGATCTCTTTGGGAACGCCAATAATCATCGCTGAGTCTCCTGTCTGAGAGGTTGGATGCGAAACAGGGCGACTCGCCTGCTGGGGAAGGCCCGGCGCCGATTCTGTCTTTTGGGGAGGGCTGCCCGGCGCCGGGCGCGCATCTCGGCTCGTCTCAAGAGCATCCTACGGCGCGAATCGCTTCCGATGTTTGCAAATTCTGTGGTAAAAGTGGCCTATGGGAACGAAACGTGAAAAAAATGCCGCTCGCTCGCAAGAATTGAGCGCGCGCTCCACCACGATCGCGAGGGAACATGAGTCCGGACTCGGAGGCGCAGGCCTGGACGAGTTGGACGAAGCCATTCTTCTGCATCTAGAGCGCAACGGTCGCGCCACCAACTACGAGGTCGGGGAAGCTGTGGGATTGTCTGCTTCGGCCGCCTCGCGCCGCATCCAGGCGCTGGAGGCCGTGGGAGCCATCCGCGGCTACCGTGCACAGATTGACGACCGCCTGCTGGGCAAGCGGATGACCGTCTTCATCCGCGTGACGCTGGAGCGCCAGTCGGCTCCCGTACTGGCCGCCTTCGAGACCGCTATCCGCAAATCCAAGGGAATTGTGAGTTGCCATCTGATGGCCGGCCAGTATGACTACATGCTGGTGGTGCGCGTGGCGGGCATCGACGATTACGGCCGGCTGCACCAGAATGAGCTTTCCCGCCTGCCCGGGGTGACGCGGCTGGAAACAAGCTTCGCCCTCCGGGATGTGCTGGAAGCCAACAACTCGTAGGCAGGAACCCACAGAATGACGTCCCCCTCCGCCCCAGTACCAAAGGATATCCCCCACCTTAGATCGCCCTTTCTTCTGTGCGCAGTACGTGGTGAAATCGAATTGATCGAAGAATCTACATTGCGGACAACTGGGAAAGCGCGGCATGCCAACCGAGACAAACGAGCAACCCACGAACGCCGAGACTCCCGCTGAGGAGCAGGTCTATTTCCCTGGCGTCGAGGCGCCGCCGAAGAAGCAAGCTCCGATCGACGAGATACCCGCCGAGAACCAGGTCTATCCCTTCGGCGCCGGCGCAGAACCGACATTCAGCGCAAGCGTACAGCCGTTTGAGCCGCAAGTCGCTGAGCCAGCCCCGCAGCCTGCCGTGAACATGACCTACGTCTACGCAGCGGTCGCCGTGGCGCTTGGCGTGCTCGCGGCAATCCTGGTTGCAGCCTTTCTCTGGACCGGCATTCAGAAAACGCAGCAGAGCGACTGGCCGGCGGTCGTCTCCAGCGAGGACGGGCTGCGTGGACACCTGGTGACCAAATGGGAAGAGAAGGCTGAGTATCGGGTAACGCTCGCAGCCAACGATCCGGCGCAAAGCGCGGGATTTGCCTTTGCGGTGGCTCATGCACCGCGCCCCGTTGCATTCGACATTCAATTGAAGGACCCGCTCGGGTTTGTGTTGTGCAGCAAGAACATCGTGATGAAGTTCGATCCGAGGAATGCGCCTGGCCCGGGCGCGGCAGATGCAGGGTTGCAGAATGGCAAAGACGCAGACGATCACGCACTGGGCGCGCAGGCAGAACAAAGCATGAGCATTGCAAAACTGGAAGCACTGGAACTTGAGCGGGAGCTCGGCAAAGACGTTTTCCAGAACGATCTCGGGCCCGATGGGAAGATTCAATCCATCAGCTCTCAAGGGGAGTTTCCATGTTCAAAAAAGGCGTTTGAGGGCGCTGCTTCCTGGAGTTTTTCGTCCAACTTCCCCACCGCTGCCGAACAGGCCGATTTGATGAAGCCCCCGGCGGAAGACGATGCCAGCGGCTCCGGGCCATCGGGGCAAAAGACCATCCTTCGCAAATCGTCGAAATGGAAGCCGGGAGATGCGGCCACGCCGTTCTACACGGAAGGAGACGACATGATCGTCGCCTATGACGCATCTACGGGAGTCATCGAGACGGTGGCGGGCAGGACCTCCTTCATCGACAAGGCAGGCAAATTTGCCAACGCGATCAAGGGACGCGACTTCCCCATCGAGATCCACTACAGATGCGACCAGACGGGACTCTGCGCGCTTTCCGGCGCAGGCGCGACCGGTTTGCAGGTGCGGCTGAAGAGATGAGCTCTATCGGGTAGGTGCGTCCTGGTTCCGTGCGGCGCATCCGATCAGAGTCGCACCGGCCATTTTCGCGCCCCGCGGAATACGCGAAGAATCCTGACCTGCGCCAAAACGATCCGGTAGACAAGGATAAAAGGGGTTCTTCCCACCACGCGTTCGCGGGTTCCCAGCACGCGGCCCAGGCGGCCGCTCCGCGGGAAACGGGAGAGTAGTTGGGCTTCCTGCTGGATGCGTGTTTCCACGAATTCCGCGTCCCGTTCGCTCTCCGCCGCTATGTAGATGGCGATCTCGTCCAAGTCGTGGATGGCCGCCTTGCTCCAGACCAGCTTCACGCAGTGGCTTTCATCTTCCGTGCCCTGAGGATCGCGCTATGGAGGTGCTTCATGGCTTCATCGTGCGGAACGTCGCCGGAGGAATCGGCAAGTGCTTCCTCCACGCCCGTACGGAACCAATCTTCGTAGCCTGGCTCCAGCTCGCCTGCTTCCTTTTGCCAGGTTGCAAAACGTTCCTCTCCCGACCGGACATCCTCTTCGCTCAAAAGGCTCTGGACGAGCCATTCCAAATCGCCGGGAGGCAATTGGCGGGCTTCTTCGAGGAGCTGGGCAGCGGTGCGGGCCATGGGGAGATTGTAGCGCGGAATTGGAAGAAAGGGCCATTTGATGACTCAAAGAGCACTGCCATGGCTCTTAGCCCTTCACTCCGCGTTATCGATCTGGGCGCGCTGGAGTTTGTCGGAGTAATCGACGTACACCGCCTTCCACGTGGTGAAGAAGTCAATGGCGCCCAAACCCTCGCGGTGACCGTTGCCGGTGTGCTTCACGCCACCGAAAGGCAAATGCACCTCGGCCCCAATCGTGGGAGCATTGATGTAGGTGATGCCCGCCTCAAGGTCGCGCATGGCGGTGAAGGCGCGGTTCACATCCTTCGTATAGATCGATGTGGAGAGGCCGTAGTCAATGGAGTTGGCAATCTCGACGGCTTCTTCAAAGGTCTCAAACTCGATGAGGCTCACCACGGGGCCAAACACTTCTTCGCGCGCGATGCGCATAGCGGGCGTGACACCGCCCAGCACGGTGGGCTCGAAGAACGTGCCGTGGGCATAACTCCCTTGGGTCAAGGCGTGGCCGCCTGCCAGTAGCTTTGCGCCTTCGGCCAGTGCAATCTCCACGTACCTGGTCGATGTTTCGATCTGGCTCTCATTCACCTGCGGGCCCACCTGGACCGATTCGTCCAGCCCATTGCCCACCTTCAGATTTCTCGCCCGCGCCACAAACTCGGCGGTGAACTTCTCCGCAATTCCCTTCTGCAGCAGGATGCGGCTGGTTGCCGTGCATCTTTGCCCCGTCGTTCCGAACGAGCCCCACAGCGCACCGTCCAGGGCCAATTCGAGGTTGGCGTCGTCCATCACGATCTGCGCGTTCTTGCCGCCCATCTCCAGCGAGACCGGCTTGAAGGTTGCGGCGGCGCGCTGGCCGACAGAAGAGCCAACTTCGCTGGAGCCGGTGAAGCTGATGGCGCGCACATCGGGGTGTTCGATGAGCGGATTTCCAACGTGAGACCCGGAGCCGGCCACAATATTGACCACGCCGGGGGGAAGACCCGCGTCGATGAGGGTCTGGACGAGGTTGTAGACCGAGAGCGGGGTATCGGTGGCCGGCTTGATGACGCAGGTGTTGCCGGAAACCAAGGCAGGGAAGAGCTTCCAACTGGGTATGGCCATGGGGAAGTTCCACGGCGTAATCAGGCCCACCACGCCCACTGGCATGCGCACGCTCATGGCAAATTTGTTTTGCAATTCCGAAGGGGTGGTCTGGCCGAAGAGGCGGCGTCCTTCGCCGGCGACATAGAAGGCTTCGTCGATGGCTTCCTGCACGTCTCCGCGCGTCTCGGCCAGCACTTTGCCCATCTCCCGGGTCATGTCGCGGGCGTACTGCTCCTTGCGCTGCTGCAGGAGCAGCCCTGCACGCACCAGCACTTCAGCCCGTTTGGGCGCCGGCACCAGCCGCCAGGAGGCAAAGGCCTTTTTTGCCGCCGCGACGGCCAGCGCCACATCTTCAGCGTGCGAGGACGGAAACGCGCCCACTACATCGGCGTGATCCGCGGGATTCAGATTCAGAATGGTTTTGCCGCTCAGAGCCGGCTGCCATTGGCCGCCAATCAGATTGTGATACGTGGGAAAAGTCATGGAAAACCTCGGAAATAGATGGAAAAACCGGAGCGTCCTGATTGGGCCGTGCCAAACCGGGAAACAACTGAGTTTACCGCATTGGGACAGCCCCTGGCCGCCGCAGAAAGCGTCAAATACGGGTTTGGCTGGTTGGCCGTACAATACATTTTGAGGTAGATTCGATTTCCCAATGTCATTGAACGGTTATCCATCCCGCTCTTCGCGGTCGCACGGGCTGCGCTCGCTTTTCAGCATGTTTTCCAGCGACCTGGCCATCGATCTCGGCACCGCCAATACCCTGGTCTTCGCCGCCGGCAAAGGCATCGTAGTCAACGAGCCCTCGATCGTGGCCATCAACAAGAACACCGGCGAGGTGGAGGCCGTGGGCAAGGAGGCCAAGGAGATGCTGGGCCGCACACCCGGCAACATCGTGGCCATCAAGCCCATGAAGGACGGCGTGATTGCCGACTTCAAAGTCACCGAGAAGATGCTGAACTACTTCATCCAGAAGGCGCATAACCGCAAGATGCTGGTGCACCCGCGCATCGTCATCGGCGTGCCTTCCGAGATCACCCAGGTGGAAAAGCGCGCCGTCGAAGATTCGGCGTATCGCGCCAAGGCCAGTGAAGTTTACCTGGTGGAACAGGCCATGGTAGCGGCCATCGGCGCAGGACTGCCGATCACGGAGCCCTCGGGCAACATGGTGGTCGACATTGGCGGCGGCACAACCGATATTGCCGTAATTTCTCTCTCGGGCATCGTTTACTCGCGCTCGGTGCGCATGGCCGGCAACCAGATGGACGAGG
>CAYUJM010000045.1:0-27213 GCA_964445025.1 uncultured Occallatibacter sp.
ACGGCTTCGAACTGGGCGCACTGCACGTTCCCAGCGATCAGATCGTGACCAGCTTCAGCTCCAAGTCCGAACTCGCCCTGAATCGCTCGGCAGACGGAAGGAGCCTCACCTTCATGGGCTACCGCGGCGGTCCCGGCTGTCCGAATCTCACGCTGAACACGACGACCAACATCCTCACACAGGGAACGAACGTGGGGCCCGACTCGCCAACTGCACCGAATCTGCTGGACGTTTCGGCCTCCAATACGCCGGGCCTCTGCGACCCGACCAATCCGGCGGTCGCGACCTACGCAGGCGCAACCAGTCCGACTGCGTATTACCGCTCCGTGGCAGAAGTGGATGCCTGGGGCAGGATCTCGTACACCGATGGCGACGCTTACAGCGGAGACAACTCCCGCGCTGTGATTAAGGCTGACAACGAGTTTTATTATTCGGTTGGGAACGACAATAACGGTGGGCTGTCAAAGAAGCAGGTGCCGGAGACGCAGCTTGGCTTCAATCTCTCGCACTCGACGGGCGCGGAGTTGTACGTTCCGGGCGCAGCGCCGCTCGCCCCGCCGAGCAACAACATGATTTCCTACTTCGTGTTTTCGGGAGACAAGCCTGGAAAGGACACGAACTTCCGCGGCTTGACGATCTTTGACAATACGCTCTACGTGGCCAAGGGCAGCGGCGGCAACGGGATCAACACCGTCTATCAACTCGGCACTGCCGGCGTACTGCCCAGCACAACCAATGCCCCTTCGGGCGGCCTCGTCAACGAGCCTTATACGGTTCTTCCCGGATTCCCAGACACCAGTGCCAGCACCGCCAGCCCGGGCGGCGACTATCCTTTCGGGATTTGGTTTGCGAATCCCACGACTCTGTACGTTTGTGACGAGGGCGACCTGATCTACACGGCGAATCAGACGATCAACGGAAAGGTCAACGTTGCCGATGCCGGCTCGCTGGCAACCGCCGGCCTTCAAAAGTGGGTCCTCACCACGGGGGCAAGTGGCAGCCCAACGTGGGTGCGCGAGTATGTCATCCAGAATGGACTCGACCTTGGCGTGCCCTACAGCGTTCGGAATTATCCCGCTTCGATCGAGCCCGCCACCGGCGGGTGCCGCAACATTACCGGTGTTGTCAACCGGGACGGGACCGCTACAATCTACGCGATCACGTCCACGATCAGCCAAAACGGCGACAACGGCGCCGATCCCAACAAGCTGGTGGCCGTCACCGATCGCATCAGCGACACCCAGCCGGCAACAGAGGGCTACCTCGACAGGTTCTTCACGATTCGCTCGGCTCAGGCCGGCGAAGCCTTCCGCGGCGTCGCCCTGGCCCCGGAAAACTTCAGATAGCAACCACCAAAACAGCAAGCGGCCATCCAAGGCTCCCCGAGCGAGATCAGCTCGGGGAGCCTCCGCCTTTGGGTGCGGAATTCCGGCCGGTTGGTCCGCCATCTCGGCGGTTGAGCAGTATCTCCGTGTCGATAGGGTCCCGTTGCTGCCTGGAATTGGCCTCAGCCGGTGCGAAGCAATGTTTACGCCAACTTACACCGACCTTCCTGGATTTCAGTGATCCGAGCCGCGCCATGCCGGCCCTCGAGGAGACCTTGCCGCTTGCCGGCTGTCCGTTGCCTGTACGCTCCTGGGCGAGCGCGTTCGCGACATTGCTGCGCGCTGCAAGAAGCGGCCCAGCGGATTCATTTGCTCTTGGCTCGACCTTCCTCCAGGCCATAGTATGATCCTGTCAAATTGATGGTCCCATGAAAGCGACAAAGCGGTAATCGAGGATGGAACGGAGGAAAGTATGCTTCGTATTCTTCTCTGGCTTTTCTTGGTCACGGTGGCCAGGGCAGCCACGCCGGTTTTCAACGCATCCTTTGACAACCCGCAGGAGAGTTGGGCGGTTGTTCGCGGTTCTGCCCGGTTGGATCCGACCGTCCAACATGAGAGTCATACGTCGCTTCTGCTGGAACGTGACACTGCTTCCAAGGACGCGCGCGTCCTGCTGGCCGCGGTTTCCCTCACAATCGGGAAACCCTACGAACTGAGCGGATGGGTTCGAACTGAAAACCTCGAAGTGCTTGACACGGATCGCAGCCCCATCGCGACTGGTGCGGCGCTCGCCATGGCTTCGATGCCATTCGATGTGCATTCGGCATCGCTCGGTGGAACCCGGCCCTGGACACGACTCACATTACGGTTCGTGGCAAGCCGCGCAGAAGATCAGGTTGTGCTCAGCGTGGGCGACGGCGGATCCTTTCATGGAAGGGCGTGGTTCGAAGGAGTGCATCTGGAACAGATGCCTTCGTCCGGAGACGAATGGCCGGCGCACGAGGCTGTCGAGACGTTCGGCCCGGCCTACCGCTATCCCGCGGCCGGCTGGATCTACCTGCACATTGAAGGCCAGCCCTACGAGCGAGGGTACCAGCATGGACATCTGATGGCGCACGAGATTCCTGAATATCTCGAGCGTTGCGCTGCTGTCCTGGGTTCCAAAGACCGCTGGGATGATTACCGGACCACCGCAAATGCGCTTTTCCTGCGCGGCTTTGACCGCGAGATCCTGGAGGAGATGCGGGGCATCGCAGAAGGCGCCTCCGACGCAGGCGCCCGGTGGAAGGATCGGCGCATTGATCTACTGGACGTTGTCGTCGCCAATACGACTGTCGAGATGGGCGAGCTTGCCTCTGCCGTTTCCACCACACCTACCGGGCTCGAAGGCCTGACCTTTGACGCGCCACCCTACGCCGATCGCAAGCGCGATTCGGTGCTCGATCATTGCAGTGCCTTTGCCGCAACAGGGCCGGCGACGCGTGACGGCAAGATGGTGATCGGTCATGTTACGTGGTGGCCCCTGACGCTGGCAGAGCAGACCAACGTCATGCTCGACATCAAGCCGGCCTCAGGCCATCGCATGCTGATCCAGAGCTATCCCGGCGGCATTGAAAGCGGTACCGACTGGTATCAAAACGACGCCGGCGTGGTGCTCACCGAGACAACGATCAATCAGACACCCTTCAATGCAGGTGGGACTCCTGTTGCCTTCCGCGCGCGCATGGCCATTCAATACAGCGACAATATCGACGATGTGGTTCGCATCCTGAGCGCGCAGAACAACGGCCTGTACACCAACGAGTGGATCATGGGCGATGCCAAGACCAACGAAATCGCCATCTTCGATCTGGGCACAAAACATACCAGGCTATGGCGCAGTTCGAAGAACGAGTGGTTCGGTGACACGCCGGGATTTTATTGGGGGGATAACAACGCCAAAGATCTTACCGTCCGGCTCGAAGATTATCCCGATCCCGGCAGCGATCCGGAATTTATCCCTTATGTCCCGAGGGTGCGCGATACGGCCTGGCAGCACCTTTATCAAAAGTATCGCGGCCAGATCGACGAACAGTTCGGGTTCGTGGCGTTTCGCACTGCGCCTCTGGTCTCTGTCGCCACCATGGATGCGAAGGTGGTCACGGCGGACATGGCGTCGCACATGATGGTCTGGGCTGAGATCGGCCGGCCCAATCAGCGAGAGTGGGTGCCCGACAAGAAATACGATTTTGCCGGGGATGACGGCTTATATCCGTCAGGCTATTACCTGTTCCAAACAGAGCCCACCGCAAATCTGCGCGCCGCCATCGAGCAAAATGAGAAGACGCGCCTGGCGGTTCCGCACAACTCATCTCATCCTGCGGTTCCGCCTTCCGGGAATACGGCGCAATTTGACGGCAGGCTTTGGAAGGGCTGGGTTCTGCCGGCCTCCGATAGCGACACATGGTTCGTGGCCGGGTCCGCCGAATATCAGCGGGTGCTTCAATCGCAAGACGTCGACCACGCCATGAACGCCCAACGCGCTGTATGGCGCAGCCTGAAGGCCAGGGCGGACTCTCCATTGGATCAGTATCGGCGCGAGCAAGCGAAGGGTGTCTTGTTTCTCGACTCGCTGCGCGTCAAGATGGGCGACGACGCTTTTCTGGCGATGATGAGAGACTATTTCGCTGCCAACACTACCAAAACTGTAACGGCAGAGTCGTTTCTGGAGAAGGCGGGCCTGAATCGGTCTCTTGCCCGCCTGGACGGCATCGATCCACCCGACGGTCCAACGTACCTCACGAATGACATCTGGCGCCGCTTGTCCGCCGCCATCATCGTCTACGGAACGCTGCGCGATGCCGGCGCGAACCGCTATGCCGCCGAGCAATGGCAGCACAACTTTCTCAATGGCTATGAGAGCCAGGTCCCGATTTACAAGGATTTCGCGGTATCCGACGACTTGCTCCGCGATCACGATGTGGTCTTTATAGGCCGTCCCGAGTCCAACTCCGCACTGGCATCCTGGGCGGCAAAGCTCGGCCTCGACTACCAGGGCGCCGCATTCAAGATCAACAATGAGGTGCACGCCTCGGAACGCGAGGCACTTATCCTGGCCAGAGAGAATCCGCTCGACGCAGCTCACATGGTTCTTGTGGCGGCGGGCAACGACGCTCTCAGCACCGTGATGGCGCAGGGGACAGATTTAACTTCCGATGAGTACATCATCTTCAAAAAGGGAGGAAGCCCTGTGAAAGGCTTCATTCCAACTCACGCCGCTTCCATCGGTCAGCGCACGCATGACGGCAAAGGACAATGAGGCGGATTCGGGGAGCTTCGAAGCGATGCACCCCGAAAATTGGACGCATGCGAATCCGCTGTTACTGATCAGCTAGAGCATATTCGGAATTACGGTGGACCGAGATCATGCGCCGAAGGCCCCTTCTCCTCAAGAAAAAGCCACCCAGCGCGCCCCTTAGAAGAACCACACAAACTCCGAAAGCGCTCTTGCGCGTCGGCCAACTTGCATCAAGTGAAGTCCAATCGGCCGGCTGGGCAGATTGCATACCGACTGAGCAACATCTCGAAGAGCTGACGATGGCATGCAACATCAGCTCTGTTCTCGAATCCAACGGCCGCCTTCAAAGGTGGATACGCGAGCGCTCGCGCTTGTTGCCGAGCCGTGTTACAAAGCCCTACCGGCTTCGGAAGCGTAGAGCATCTTGGGTTTACTCCTGTCGCAAAGCCTGGAGCGGATCGATCTTCGTTGCCCGGCGCGCGGGAATGTAGCAGGCCAGCAGTGCCAGGACGGCGAGGAGGAGCGGAGCGCCGATCAGCAGGCGCGGATCGTCGAGACCGACGGTGAAGGCGTCGCTGAAGGCAGTGGTGATTGCCGAAAGCGCTTTGGCCACCGCGACTGCGCTCAGGAATCCCACCGCGCTTCCAACTGCAATCAGCGTTGCGCCTTCGCGGAGCACCAGGGCCAGCACTTGCGATTTGCGCGCGCCCAGCGCCATGCGGATGCCGATCTCCTTGCGCCGCTGTGCCACCGCACACCCGGTCACTCCGGCCAATCCAATGGCCGACAGAACCAGGCCGAAGACGCCAATGCCGCCGAACGTGCGCAGAGCCGAACGCATAGCGGAGCGGATCAATTCGAGGTACTCGCTCAGTGTTTGCTCGTTGAAGAGAGTCAGATTCGGATCCATGGACGCAACCACGCTCCGCACCCCGCCAAGAGCTTCCTCTGCCGAATGCGCGCGCGCGATAATCGTGATGCCGCCGCCCGGGGGCTGGGCGAAATCGTGTCGCGTGAGGGGAGAATAGGCGATGGCCCGAGTCATGCCGCCGGCATCTTTCATACTAGGGACCACGCCCACGACTTCGTAGGCGCGCCGGTCTCCGCGAAGGTGCTTGCCGATGGGGTTGTCCTTGCCAAATAGAGCGCGTGCGGCTTTTTCATTCAGCACCAGCGGCAGCGTCGGAACCGGGGCTCCGGAGACAATGGGCGCCTCGGCATCGACGCGCTGATCGCTCTGCCGGAATTCGCGCCCGGCCAGGACGGGCTCATTGAGGACGGCAAAATAGCCCGCTCCGACGGTCTGTTTGGTCAGGTCCTTCTGTACCGGCGACGATACCTGCGGATCGTCGACTGTGAGATGAAAATCGTCATCGTCGCCCAGCATATAGGGCGGTTGTGCTGCCAGCGCGAAACTGGTAACCGCCGGTGCGCTCCTCAATCGCTCTGGCAGCCTCTCAAAGAAAGACTGGGCTTTTTCCGGGGTATAGCCGTCGCGCACCGGATCAATGAAGAGAAAGACCATGGTTTTCGGATCAAAGTTCGTCTTGATGCTGTTTCCGTTCATGATTCCCAGTACCAGGAATCCGGTGATGAGCAGCAGCAGCAGCGAGCCGGCCACCTGCGCGCCCATAGCCAGATTGCGCAGTCCGAAGCGCCGGTTCCCGGATAACTGCAGCGCCGCGCCATCCTTGAGTGCAGGTGCAACGTCGGTCTTTGTCGCTTGCAGAGCCGGGAGGATACTGAAGCCGATGCCGCACACAACAGCCAGAACGAAGACGAAGATCACTGTGTGCCAATCGAGGGAATTGTCGACGCTGATTGGCGAGCCGGCGGGCAGCCGTGTATGAGCGGTCAACGCCCACAGACCATACGCCATCCCGAATCCCGCAGCGCCGCCAATGAGCGAAAGCAAAATGCCTTCGGTGACCATCTGGCGGATGAGGCGGAAGCGGCTGGCTCCAACACCGAGGCGAATGGCCAGTTCCTTGCGGCGACCGGCGGTGCGGGCCAGGACCATGGTGGCGAGGTTGAGGCACGCAATGGCGGTGATGATCGCCATGAGCGCAATGTAGAATCCGAGGATTTTCGGGCGGAGCTCGCGCGGGATCGGTACACGCGTGCCGGCGGGAAGCAAAACGACGCGCTTCGCTTTATCCTGCTGCGGTGGCGCGAAGGGATCGTCTTTGTCGAGGCGGCGTGTGATGCCGTCGAGCGCTGCCTCAGCAGAATCGATGGTGATGCCCGGCGCGAGACGGAACAGCAATTGGAAATCCTTCTCGCTGCGGTTGTGCAGGACGTCGTTGCCGAGCTCCGGAGCCAGGCTGGCCGGCACCGTCGCAGGGACGAAAAGCTCGGCCGGATTTGGAGTGAGAGCGCCATCGAATTTGCGCGGGGTGATGCCGACGATCGTTGCGGACTGGCTGTTGAGATGAATCGTCTGCCCGATTGCGCCTGGATCAGAGTTCAGGCGGCTGCGCCAATAGCGGTCGCTGATGACCACGGACGGAGCGGAGCCGGTCTTGTCCAGATCGGCGCTGAGGAGTCGTCCTCTCTGCGCGTCCATGCCAAGAACGGAAAAATACTCCGGCGAGACCAGTTGCCCGTAGACCCGCTCTGGTTTGCCGTTGCGGCCCTCGAAGGCGACGTTGAACTCGACGCCGTTCCTGACGGCGGCCACGCCTGCGAAGAGATTTTTCTGTTCCCGATAGCGCTCCACGTAGGGGTAAGACGCGGGATTCTGCGCTGTGACCAACTGCTCTCCGTGGTCTACGCCTGGAAGCGCGCGTGTGAGCAGCGCCCAACCCGAGCTGTAGACGTTGGTCGTGAGCCCGATACCGAGTCCCATGGAGACAATGCCGACTGCTGCGTAGCCGGGCGACTTCAGCAGAGTGCGCGCGGCGTAGGGCAGGTCGCGGCGCATCTCGTTCAGGTATTCGATGGGGAGGCGCAGCAGCAGGTCGGCGATGAGACGGACGAGGCCCAGGACTCCGTGCCGCTTTGCGACGTGGGCGATGGCGTCCTCACCGGTCAGCAACATCTCGTCGCCGAATGCCAGCTTGAATTCATGGGGGAAGGCCGCAGCCAGCCGCCGGTAGATCGGCCATGCAATGTTCATTCGGTTACCCTCGCTGAGTCGCAATCGTTCGCTTGGTCTGAATTGCCTGAACCAACTCCTGGAGGCGTTCGCATTCCGCGTTGAGTACCTCGCGGCCCAGGGACGTAAGGCGGTAATAGCGGCGGCGGGCGTCGTCGAACTCGGGAGCCGGCCGGGCACTGGACTCCTCTATAAAGTCGGCCTCAATCAGCCGTTTGATAGAGCCGTAGAGAGTGGCCGGCCAGAGACGGACTTTCCCGGTGGTGCGCTCGAGAACCTCCTGCATGATCCCGTAGCCGTGCTGTTCTTCTCCGGCAAGGGACAGCATGATGTGGAACCACTGTGTCTTGAGCGGGAGGAAGGATTGGATATGGGATTCGGTCATGGTGAAGATATATATTGCACGATATAGATATTTGTCAAGAGGGTTTTTCGGTGGGAGGAAGGCTCCGCGGCAGTCGATTGGCAGCCGGAGCGATCATTCCTGATCGTGTTCGACGAGCAGCGCCGTGGGGTCTACTTTAAGCACGGGCATGAGCCACTGGAAGAGAAGAGTCGCGGCAAAGGCGCCAGCGAGCTGGGCAGCAACGAACCCGGCTACATCGGTCGGGCGAATGCCTGCAAATGTGTTGGTCACGGAACGGGCAAGCGTTACGGCTGGGTTGGCGAAGGATGTGGATGCGGTGAACCAGTAGGCCGCCGTGATGTAGGCGCCGACGGCGTAGGGAACTGCCGATGGCCGCTGACGCACACATCCCCAAATCACCGCAAGCAAGCCGAAGGTGGCCACGAACTCGCTGAATACCTGAGATGGGCCGCTGCGGACATGCGTTGAAACAGAGAACACAGGCAGGCCGAACATGAGGTGCGCGGCGACTACCCCGGCAAATGCTCCAGCCACCTGCGCGAGGATATACGCCGGGGTTTCCCGCCAGGCGATGCCGCCCTGCCATGCGTCGGCCAGCGTCACAGCCGGATTCAAATGCGCTCCGGAGACGGGGCCGAAGGCAAGAATGATCGCGATCAGCGCCGCGCCTGTGGCGATGGTATTTGCCAGGAGTGCGAGGGCCACGTTTCCGCCGGCCAAGCGTTCTCCCATGATCCCCGAACCGACAACTGTCGCCAGAAGAAGCAGGGTTCCGGTGAACTCCGCGATGACGCGGCGCTGGAGTGCTGGTTTCATAGCCCACTTATCCCATTCAAGTTGCTTGTACAGTCTGCTCGGCATGGCTGTGCGGCCTCGGGGGCAACCGGACAATTGACAGGAACAGGCAAGGGTGCGCCTTCTAAAGCAGCGAACTTCTTGGGGCTGCAGCAAGCTTTGGAGAGACGCGCCCGGTCTGCCTGCATCGCCCGCACTTCTTTCAACCAGGCCAGTGTCTGCCGCAGAACCTGCGCAGCGCCGATATTGGGCGGCATGACGATGCGATAGTGCATCCATTTGCCGTCGCGGCGCGCCTCGACAATTCCTGCGCGGCGAAGATAGGCTAGATGCCTCGAAATTTTCGGCTGGCCCTGACCCAGAATCTCGACGAAATAACAGACGCAGATCTCCTGATCCCCCATCAGGTTGAGCAGGCGGAGACGCGTGTTGTCTCCCAGCGCCTGAAAGAACTTCTCCATCTTGAACGAGTTCGACTTTGTCGCCATGGGCCTTTTATACGCCTTGACGAATATGTTGGCAAGGAATATAGTCGCTTTTGCAAATATGTTTTGAGGTGCGTGATGACGGAACAGATTCTGGAGTCGGTGAAGTCGAAGTATGGGGCCGTGGCAGGGAGTTCGCTATCTAGCGACAATGCGGGCGTCAGGGCCGTGGCAGAGGCCTTTGGCTATACGCCCGAGGAGCTTACCTCAATCCCGGCCGAGGCCAACATGGGCCTGTCCTGCGGGAATCCAACCGCGACGGCGCATATCCGCCCAGGCGAGGTTGTGGTTGATCTGGGTTCGGGCGGCGGTCTCGACGTTTTCCTTGCATCGAGAATGGTTGGGCCCGGAGGCCGCGCCATCGGCATCGATATGACTCCGGCCATGATTGAGCGGGCGCGAGCAAATGCCAAAGCAGGCGGCTTCACCAACGTTGAGTTTTACCTGTCAACCATCGACAGGATTCCGCTGCCGGATGCTTCGGTCGATTGCGTCATTTCGAATTGCGTGCTCAATCTGGCGCCGGACAAACCTGCTGTCTTCCGCGAAATTGCGCGCGTTCTGAAGCCGGGCGGCCGGGTCGCGGTCAGCGATATCGCCTTGAAGCGCGAACTTCCCGAGGCTGTGGCGAAGAGTATCGCGGCCTACGTGGGCTGCATAGCCGGAGCCATCCTGATCGACGACTATCGGGCCGGACTGCTTGCGGCAGGCTTCGAGCATGTTGAGATCGTGGACAGCCGTTCGGATCTAAACGCCTATGCCAAGGTGGAGAATCAATCTGGTTGCTGCTCGCCCAAGATGGACGCCTCAAACCCCTTTCAGGTCATCGAGGAGTCCTGCTGCTCGCCTGCCGGCCCATCGGACTCGCTGCACGAGGAACTGAAGACGCTTCTCTCGCAATACGACATCAATGCGGCAGCGGCCAGCGTGAAGGTCTATGCCATCAAGCCGAACGCAAACGGCTAATCCTTCCTCGAAGTGCGAAAGGACATTGCCATGGCACGCTACAACGTGCTTTTTCTCTGCACGGGGAACTCGGCCCGCTCCATCATGGCTGAGGCCATTATGAACCGCAAGGGCTTTCCGAATTTCAAGGCCTTTAGCGCAGGCAGCCATCCCTCGGGAGTCGTGCGGCAGGAAGCGATTCACCAGATCGAGGCCGCGCACATGAGCACCGAGAACCTCCGCAGCAAGTCATGGGACGAGTTCGCCGCGCCGGATGGACCGCCACTCCACTTCGTCTTCACTGTCTGCGACAACGCCGCAAAAGAGGTCTGCCCGTACTGGCCAGGCCAACCGATGACTGCTCACTGGGGAATTCCCGATCCAGCAGCTGTGAAGGGCACGCCGGAAGAGATTGAACGTGCTTTCGCCCAGGCCTTCGTCACGCTCGACCGCCGTATCAGCCTTTTCCTTTGCCTGCCGTTGGCATCGCTTGACACCTTCGCCCTGCAACGAGAGATCGACAACATCGGAAAGCGGTAGGAAGAGAAAAGGAAACCATGCTTAAAGTCATTTTTGCCTGTGTTCATAACGCCGGACGATCACAAATGGCGGCGGCCTTTTTCAATCAGCTTGCCGACCGGACCAAAGCCGAGGCATTCTCCGCTGGAACGGAACCCGGCCTGCGCGTTCACCCCGAAGTCCTCGCCGCCATGCAGGAAGTTGGGATTGATCTCAGCAATGCCAAGCCACAGAAATTGACAGAGGCGCTGGCACGAGATGCACAGCTCCTCGTCACGATGGGTTGCGGTGACAAATGCCCCTATGTGCCGGGCCTTCGTCGGGACGACTGGCCTCTGAGCGATCCCAAGGGACGCCCTATGGAGGAAGTTCGCGCTATAAGAGACGAAATCCGTGGCAGAGTGCTTGCGCTGCTCGGCCAGGAGGGTGTCGGAGTTTTCGCTTGAGACGCTGCCCAGAAGTTGGACGGTGCGCGAGCTCTCTGGCAAAGGTGGCGCTCTCAACTTGTTCCGTCATCGAGTCGTCGCGATAGTTCAACTCACATGACGCCCGCCTGAGCGGAGCGTGGTAGAAAGGTAAGTTGTGGCTCCGGCGCCTGGGCTTCGATATGCGCGCAGAGTGCCGGCCCACACCAATCTGCGTCTGGAGCTGCAATGCAAAGCCCGGTCAAGGTCCTGATTGTCGAAGACGAGCCTCATGCGCTGATGGGGCTGGCGGAGCTGATCTCCGGATGGGGATACAGGACGGAGACCGCGCGCGACGGCGTGGAGGGATGGGAGAAGGCGCTGGCCTTCGATCCGGCGATCGTGGTGACCGACCTGAAGATGCCGCGTATGGACGGCATTGGCCTGCTGACCAAACTGGCCGGGGAGGGAACGGGCCTGAACGCGAACCTGGCCGTGGTGGTGCTGACGGCGATGGGATCGATCGAACTGGCCGTGGACGCGATGAAACTGGGCGCGTACGACTTTTTGCAGAAGCCGGTAGACGCAACGCGGCTGCGCACCATTTTGGCCAACGCCACGCGGCAGCGCGAGACCGAGATCGAGCTGGAAGTGGCGCGCAGGCGGCTGCGCGAGACGGGCGTGCTGGGCGGCCTGGTGGGCAGTTCGCGGGTGATGCGGGAGATCTTCGGACTGATCGAGCAGATTGCGCCCTCCAACGTCTCTGTCCTGATTACGGGCGAGAGCGGGACGGGCAAGGAACTGGTGGCGCGTACGCTGCACAATCTGAGCCTCCGCAAGACGCGGCCGTTTGTCGCAGTGAACTGCGCGGCGATTCCTGAGACGCTGATCGAGAGCGAGATCTTTGGCCACGAGAAGGGCGCCTTCACAGGCGCGGTGGAGCGGCGAGCCGGCTGCTTCGAACTTGCTTCAGGCGGCACGCTTTTGCTGGACGAATTGGCGGAGATGCCGGCTGGTACGCAGGCAAAGCTGCTGCGCGTTCTGGAAGAGCGCAAGCTGCGGCGGCTGGGAGCCCGCACCGAGCAGGATGTGGATGTGCGCGTGCTGGCCGCCACCAATCGCGACCCGGACAAGGCGGTTGCAGACGGGCATCTGCGGGCGGATCTTTACTACCGGCTGAACGTCTTCCACATCACCATGCCGCCGCTGCGCGAGCACATGGACGACCTGCCGGCCATGGCCGAAACCATGATTGCGGAGATGAACCAGAAGCACGGACGCAAGGTATCGGGCGTGGCACCGTCGATGATTGACAGGCTCATGGCGTACGACTGGCCGGGCAATGCCCGGGAGTTGCGCAACCTGATGGAGCGCGCGGTGATTCTTTGTACGGACGGCGCGCCGGTAGACGTGGGCCATTTGCCGCCGGGTTTCGGCAGAGCGCAAAGCGGACCTGCGCAGATTTCCGATGCCAGCGTGGTGCAGGTGCGGGTAGGATCAACCGTAGATGCGGCCGAGCGGGCGCTGATCCTGCGCACTCTCGAGGCGACGGGCCAGAACAAGACGCGCGCGGCCGAGATCCTGGGAGTGAGCCTGAAGACGCTGCACAACAAGCTGAAGGAATATAGCCGGAGTCCGGGCGAACAGCAAGCCTGAGCCATGCGCCTGAAGACCAAACTCGTTCTGGCCATCACCGGCCTGGTGTTTCTTATCTCCGGCCAGCTTTCGCTGGTGTACGTGTTCCAACTGCTTCACTCGGCGGTGCAGCAGTCCTACGACACCAACCGCATGGTGGCCAACCTGGTGCAAACGGCGGTGCGCAAAGCGCTGGAGACGGGGCTCAGCGATCGCAAGGTGGATCCCAACAATCCGGCCGAGCTGCGCAACCTTGCCGCTGAAGCGGTGCGCGACAATGCCGCGCTGCAGGCGGTGGTTGAGTCAGTGAATCGCTACTCGCTGACGGTGTACGACATCAACATCGGCGACAGCCAATCGATCACCTTGTTGAGCACCAACCCGGACAATGAAGACAAGCCGCTGCCGGTGCGTACCGACTACCGGGACCTCCTCAATGCCAATCCGATCAAGCTGATGAGGGTGGTCTATGGAACGCCGCGGGTGTTTGACGTAGTGGTTCCGCTGGTGCGCAATGGCGAGCCATTTGTCACGGTGCACGTGGGCGTGCGGACGACTTTGCTGCGCGCTTTCTATGCGCCGTGGGTGTCGCGGGCGCTGACGCTGATGGGCGTGGCGCTGGGCGCTGCGCTGCTGGTGGCGTTCCTGCTGAGCAACCTGGCTCTTCGCCCCATGGAACAGATCAGCAAGCAGCTTGACCTTTTGAATGTGCCCAGCGAGCCGGCGCCGGAGGAAGAAAAAGCACCTCGCCCGGACACCGCTACCAGCGTGTCACGCAAAATCGAGCGGTTCGGCCAGCGCATGCGCAGCGTGGAAGAAGTCTTCTCTGCGTTGAAGGAGAACCTGGACCAGATTCTCGGCAACCTGCAGGATGGAATACTCCTGTTCACCGGGGACGGGCGCGCCGTGCTGGTCTCGGAGGCCGCGCGGCGGTTTCTGACCGTCGAGCGGGAGAGCATTCTGGGCCTGCATGCGCGGGAGATCTTCGACCGGACAACTCTGCTTGGCCGGGTGCTTTGCGAAGCCTTTGATGCAGGTGTGACGCTGATTCAAGAGGAGGTCTTGACGGAGACGGGAAGGCGGATTCAGGCATCGCTGGATTTCATCTTCGACGACAAGACCAGCCAGGGGTTGGGCGCGCTGGTGACGCTGCACGACCTGGAGTCGGCCGAGGCCATCGAGTCGGAGCTGGAGTTGTCGCGACGCATGGCGGCCATCGGGCGGCTTACCTCGGGCGTGGGCCACGAGGTGAAGAACCCCATCAACGCCATCGTGGTGCATGTTGAGCTGCTGAAGAGCAAGCTGAGCGGAGCCGGTGTTCCGGCCACGCGCCATCTGGAGGTTATCGAAGCGGAGATTCATCGCCTGGATCGCGTGGTGCAGCTGCTGGTGGACTTCAGCCGGCCGGTGGAACTGCAGTTGCGCGAGCAGGATCTGCGCGCCGTGGTGGGCGATGTGCTGGCGTTGTCCGCCGCGGAGCTCTCCACGCGCAACGTGATCCTGGAGAGCAGCATGCCGGCAAAGCCGCTGATGGTGAATATCGATGCCGATCTGATCAAGCAGGCGACCCTGAATGTGATCCAGAACGGCGCGCAGGCCATGCCGGATGGGGGCACGCTGCGCGTCGCGCTTGAGGAGCAGCGCAAATACGCGGTTTTGCGCATCGCCGACGAGGGCCCAGGAATTCCCGAGGAGATTCGGGAGAAGATCTTCGACCTCTACTTCACGACCAAGAGCGGCGGAAGCGGCATTGGGCTGGCCATGACGTACCGGATTCTGCAGTTGCACTATGGAAGCATCGAATTACAATCAGACTTAGAGCGTGGTACAGAGTTCCAGCTGCGCATCCCACTCGCCGCGACGGATTGGGGACGCCGGTATCTCCAACCGGCGAGCGTGCAACACGAGGAAGGGCCTTCAGAATGAACATGCGTGCCAGGAACGTAGCATGGCTCCTGCCATTTTTCATGTCTGGATGCTTCTTCCAAAGGCCCCATAAGCAGCAGAACCAATCGCTTGCCCCCGCCAACGCCGCACCCAGGCCAACGCCCACGCATCCCGATCTTCCGCTCTCGGCAGTCTTGCTGCCCGAGCTACCCATGGCGACAGACGCCGACGTGGAGCAGGAACCCGTTCCGCCGGTAAAGCACAAACACCCGCCCAGGGCTACCCAACAGGCGGCCGTCACACCGCCTCCCACGCCCGCTCCGGAGAGCCTGGGCGTGAGTGCGATCGGGCAGCTTTCTACCGGTGAGCCGGGCGATTTGCGCCGCGAAACAGCGGACTCGATTGCGGCGACAGAACGCGGGTTGAATGGATTGGGCCGCAATTTGAGCGGCCAGGAAAAGAAGACTGCCACTCAGATCCGCGAGTATCTCAAGCACGCCAAGGAAGCGCTGATCTCCAACGACGTGGATGGAGCGCACACGCTGGCTGAAAAAGCCAAGGTGCTGTTGAGCGAATTGAGCCAGTAAAGGCCGCGCGGAAGCGAGAAGAAAGTACACAGTACACGGAAAAACTACATGGCGAACAGCCATATCCGGCCGTCCTTCCACGCCATACTACGATCCTCCAGTCGCACAAACCCTGCAAAATGAATGTCATAGAGATTGTGCCCGTGCCTCTTCCGCTTTGGCACGGGTGTTGCTAATTACAAGTGCGAGCGGAGAGTAGAGCTCATCCGGCGATCCTCAAGGTCTGTCCGGAACGCATGGCGAGGAAAACCACTGTTATGAAAATCAACACTGTACTTCCAACCCCGTTCCCTGGCCAGCTCGGCGTATTTCTGCTGGCATCTGCACTGGCAATGCCCGCTCTGGCTCAGCAATCGCAGCCAGGCGGAACACCCCAGAGCACCCCTCCCTCGGCGGCGCAACAGCAGTCCACCGACTCGCCCACGCTCACGCCGATCACGCCAGCGAAGGAGGGCTTCTGGGGCCGCGTGAATCCATTTGCGCGCAAGAAGTGGGTGAAGAAGCAGACCGATCCCATCAACGACCGGCTCACCGAATTGGATGGCCTGACCGCGAAGAACGCACGGGACATCCAGGACGTGGATGGCAGGGCGCAGGCCGGCATCCGCAGGGCGCAGTCCGCAGCAGACGCGGCCAACCAGACCGCAACCGCCGCCGGCGCGCAGGCCCAGCAGGCCAGCACCACGGCGCAGGGCGCGGCCAGCCATGTCGATCAGTTGAACGGCACCGTGAATGGCCTGGATCAGTATCGCCAGGTGACGGAGGCTGAAATCAAGTTTCGCGCGGGTCAGCCGATATTGACGACAGAAGCTCGGCAGCAACTCGACCAACTGGCGGCCAGCGTCAACGGCCAGCACGGCTACATTCTGGACGTCGAGGCGCGTTCTCCGCTCAGCGGCAGCGCCGGTATCCAGAGCTCAGAGCGCCTGGCTGAAGCGGTCAAACGCTACCTTGTGACAGAACACGACATTCCCGTCTACCGCATGCACGCGGTGGCATTAGGCAACGCACACAGCGAGGGCGATGAGGACGAAAAGCCCGTGCGTGTCAGCAGCGTGCACATTCGGCTGATGGAAAACAGTTTGGCGGCCCAAGCAGCGGCACCACCCCAGGGTGCTGAAGCTTCGAGTGGCGCGGAACGGCCGTAAGGCCGCAGCCCCTCCCCCAAGGCACATCCGCTCCGACGGTCCCCAGGCCGTTCGGCCGCCAAAAAAGCTCTCTACACGAGAGAACCAAGGCAACCTGGCCCCCGTTAATGACGGGGGCCGATTTTTTTGAAGTTGCCACCGTGAGCCAGGCTGCTGCTGCAACGCACACCCCGTACTCACGACCGAAACAATCCTTGGCCCAGAAATGAGCATGCGATCGTCCGATGTCGAGGAGAACAAGGCGGCCCAGGCGCTAAGCAAACCCTTGCAGACGATGTGCCTCATAGGTACCCGCCACGAGACCTTGTGCCCTTCCGGATCCGGGGTAGTGCACGGAGACGGACGCTGGAGATTTGTTGCATCGGGCGCCAGCTTGGGAGGGGTGAACGTTAGGGTACCCTTTTCGCGAACGGGCATTGCGCCCAAATCAAGATTGCGTCAGGATAAAGGTATTTGGTATTCTTCAACTAATACACCAAATGCATCCGGAGACTCTAACGAACACAGGAGAATTCTATGACCGAGACAGCGAAGACAACGAAAGCCGCCGCCAAGCCGCGCAAGACCGCAGCAAAGAAAGAGAACGTTGCTAAAGCAGCAAAGGCGACAACACTGTTGCGGGAAGAGAATGAGCAAGTGGCGATGGTGAAGAAGGCAACGAAGACGAAGGCAGCCCCGAAGCCGCGCAAGATTGCGAAAGCCATGGAGCCCGTTGCTGAAGCACCAAAGCCCAGGCAACTGTCGCGCGAGGAAATTGAGCGGGTTGCGTATCGTTTCTGGGCGGAGCGCGGATACCAGCATGGGTTCGCTTTGCAGGATTGGCTGCGGGCCGAGCAGGAATTGCAAAAGGCTTCCTAGTGTGGTGAGTCTGAGGTTCACTGCATTTCTCTGCAGCAGGGTCCCCGGCTGAGCAGCGCCCCCCAAAGCAGATCCCCTTCGACTCCGCTGAAGTACGCTACGCTCAGGAAGACAGGGCACTTTCTGGTAGAGACTTTGGAGACAGTACTCTCAAAGAGCTCCAACACGCCCTGAGTCGTGTGGACGGGCGCGCCGTGCTCTCTGTGGATATTCGCCGCCTGAATTGCAGACGCGAGCTCGCAAGCACCTGAAAAGGGCCGATCTCAAATGAGATCGGCCCTTGTGTTTGCCAGTCTGGCTGCCTGCGAATTGTGTTCGATCGAGATTGCTAGAGTGCGCCGCCCGGTTTTTGATTTGCGGCGGACTGCGTACCCTGATCGCCCATATTGGTCAGCATCTGCACTTCGACGCGGCGATTCTGCTTGCGCCCTTCCGCGGTTGTGTTCGGGGCCACTTCCTTGTCTTTGCCGATGCCGATCAGATAGAAGCGGTGCGCGGCAACGCCGTATTTAGAGGCGAGGTACTGCACCACGGCATCCGCGCGGCGCTGGCTCAGGTCGTAGTTATACTGGGCCGGCCCGGTAGAATCCGTGCCACCGGTGACTTCGAGGATGTAGCTCTTTGCGGAGCCGAGCTGCGCGGCAAACTCATCCAACTGATCCTTATCATCCTTGGTCAGCACCGACTTATCGAAGCCGAAGGTCACGGTAACATTGGAGACCGGCCTGTAGCTATCCAGTCCCTTGACCACGCTATCCAGCGAGTCGGCGCGATGGACGACGTCGAGAGCCGCTGTCTGCGCGTCGCCGGCTGCCTTGGTGGCGGACTGCGCGTTCTGATTGGCGCTGTCGGCCGCACCCTGCGCCTGGTTGATGCCCGCCTGCGCACGCTGATCCACGTCGTGAATCTGCCGGTTGTTCTGCGCCGTCTTCGTATCCAACTGGTCGGTGTGTTGCACCAGGGGCGCTGTTTGCGTGCGCACATAGTTCTTGGTTGCGCACCCGGTTGCGCCAAGTGCAGCCAGGCTCACTGCCATTCCCAAGAGTTCAAGTCTATGGTTTTTCATTGTTCCGCTCCTCTGGCTCTTGCCAGGTTTCGTGCCTTTCGCAACGACTACTGATCAGGCCGCATCGGCTCTGCATCCGAATACAGCATCTAAAGGGCCAATTCATGTGTTTTGTGTAAAATTATGAAAAGAATGCGGTTGCATGTGAAAAAGTCGATCCGGAGCGGTCGTCGTTCCCGGCAATTTTTACGCACTCCTGTAAGGATTCCATTGTCCATGGCGGGCGGGCGGCTGACGGATGGAGCAGCGGCGGAGCCCCGGGCGGCATGATCTCCGGAGTGGCCGCGAGGTGTGATCGCGAGGTCCGTGCCCATGGGCGAACGCGGTGTATAGTTCTCCTTGGCGGAAAGCCTGGAGGGAACCCGGGCCACTTGCAAGGAGAGGATTGAGATGGCAGCGGAGCACAATGGGAGAACGAAGCCGGCGGCGGACGAAGTGCTATTGATCACCAGCGGAGATTTGCGGCTTTCAGCCAACCAGGTGTGTTGGCCGGCACAACGGGAGATGGAAGAGAAGCTGACCGCGGCCTTTGCACAGCAGGGAATCAAGCTGGTCCGCGCGCATGGCTACGACGAGACGCTCAAGCATGGCTTCATCTCGTCGCAGCGCAGGGGCATGGACGTGTTCATGACCATCCATCCGGAGGCGCGGCTGGTTTTTGCCACGGCTGCATGGCAGTACAGCCACCATGTGCTGCCCGGCCTGCGCAGCCACAAGGGACCGATTCTGACCGTGGCGAACTGGTCGGGCCAGTGGCCGGGACTGGTGGGCCTGCTCAATCTGAATGGATCGCTGATCAAGGCCGGCCGCGCATTCTCGTCCATCTGGAGCAAGGACTTTACCGACGACTATTTTGTCTCCGCGCTGGTGGAATGGCTGCGGGAGGGAAAGATCACGCACGATGTGTCGCACGTGAAGGCGCTTGACCTTGGCAAGCTGCCTGCCGAGAGCGTGGAGTTGGGCGCGGCGCTGGCTGCGGAGTTGAAGCACCGCAAGGCCATCATGGGTGTGTTCGATGAAGGCTGCATGGGCATGTATAACGCCATCATCGACGATGAACTGCTGAATCCTGCGGGCATTTACAAGGAGCGGCTGAGCCAGTCGGCGCTGGTGGCCAAGATGCGCACAGTGGGCGAGGCAGAAGCGCAGGCTGTGTACCAGTGGCTGGTGGCGAAGGGAATGAAATTCGCCTTTGGCAAGGACTCCGCGACGGAACTTACGCTGGAGCAAGTGCTGGAGCAATGCAAGATGTACATTGCGGCCATGCGCATTGCCAGGGAGTTTGGATGCGACGCGATCGGCATTCAGTATCAACAGGGGTTGAAGGACATGACTCCTGCCTCGGATCTGGCGGAGGGGCTGCTGAACAATGCCGATCGGCCTCCGGTGTATGTGGAGGGCACGAGCGAGGAACTCTATCCAGGCGGACCGCTGCCGCATTTCAACGAGGTGGACGAGTGCGCCGGCGTGGACGAATTGATTACGAATCGCTGCTGGACGGCGCTGGGGCTGGACCCCTCGACCACGCTGCACGATGTGCGCTGGGGCGAGCACTACAAGGGCGATGGGATCGACGACTTCGTTTGGCTGCTGCAGATCTCGGGAGCCGCGCCTGCGAATCATTTTGTGGGTGGATATGCAGGCGCGCGCAGCGAGCGGCAGCCGGCCATGTATTTCCCGCTCGGTGGCGGATCGCTGAAGGGCATTGGCAAGCCGGGCGAGATTGTCTGGAGCCGGGTGTTTGTGGAAGGCGGCGCGCTGCATGCCGATATCGGCCGGGGCACCGTGGTGACGCTGCCCCAGGAGGAGACCGAGCGCCGCTGGCGTGAGACTACTCCGCCGTGGCCGATTGTGCATGCCGTGCTGCATGGCGTGACGCAGAACCAGATGATGGCGCGCCATCGCGCCAATCATGTGAACATTGCGTACGCGCCTACCGCGGAGGCTGCGGGCAAGGCGCTGGCGACCAAAGCTGCGATGTTTGCGAGCCTGGGTGTTCAGGTGCATCTTTGCGGCGATGCGCTAAAGAGCTGACACGGCCTCCTGATTCAGTCATTGGGCTGGCCGACCGTTTTGAAGGTACCGTCGAGCGGGGGCTGAAGCTCGCGTTGATTCTGCGAGCTTTGTACGGGGGTTGAAACCCCCGCCTCCCTCCGTTTCGAGGTTCTCCGCAAGCTGTGAAGTCGCACCCTGAGACTTCATGCCCCTCCGGTTGAGTTTTCCGCAGCCTGTAATGCCGTGCCCCATCAAAGCCAAGCCTGATTCAAGGAAGGCACCAACACATCTGAAGACCGGTGCATGGAATTCCCTATTGCGGGGCTTCCTGTTCCGCGGGAAGGATTCCCATCTCGCGATAGATGGGGCGGATTTCGCGGCGCACCGCGGGCAGCCGGGTGAAGAACCATGTGGCGCCGAGTATGACCACGGAGCCGTTCAGGATCACTGTCCAGGGTGCGCCGATGGCGTGCGCCAGCGACCCGGCGGGCAGGCTGCCGAAGGGAGCCATGCCTACAAAGGCCATGGTGTAGTAGCTCATCACGCGCCCGCGCTTGTCTTCACTGACGATGGTCTGGATGATGGTGT
Organism: uncultured Occallatibacter sp.; assembly: GCA_964445025.1. Taxonomy (GTDB): domain Bacteria; phylum Acidobacteriota; class Terriglobia; order Terriglobales; family Acidobacteriaceae; genus Telmatobacter. The sequence goes on from CAYUJM010000045.1 coordinate 20,979, forward strand.
TGCTGCCCGCCATGCCCTGCATCATGCCCATGCCGGCGATGAGCACCATGATCATTGACAGCCAGAAGACGCGCGAAAGGCCGAAGCCAATCAGGCCGAGGCCGAAGACAGCGGCGGCCATGGGAATCATGCGCACCAGCCCGAGGACGCTCTTGCGCGCGGCGAGAGCCAGGGCCGAGATGAGCGCGCCCACGCCCATGGAACCCATCAGGAAGCCCAGCGTATGCGGGCCGCCGTGCAGCACGCGGGCCGCGAAGATGGGCATCAGGACCACAAAGGGCATGCCCATGAGGCTGACCAGTGCGAACAGCAGCAGAATGGTGCGGATGGGCAGGAACTCCGACACGTAGGTCCATCCCGCCTTCATGTCGGTGAGTGTCGAACTGGTCTTGCGCATCGCCGGGGCGACATCGATGCGCATTATGAGCAACGAGGCAATCACGGCGATGTAACTGATGCCGTCGACGAGAAAGCACCAGCCTTCGCTCGAGACGGCGATCAACATGCCGGCCAGCGAGGGCCCAACGAGACGGGCCATGTTGACCATCGACGAGTTGATGGCGATGGCGTTCGACAGGTCGCGCCGGTCTTCGACCATCTGCACCATGAAGGATTGGCGGCCGGGCATGTCGAAGGCATTGATGATGCCCTGCATGACGCTCAGAGCCAGAATCCAATGGATGGTGATGAGGTGCGAGAGCGTTAGGGCAGCGAGCGCGAGCGACTGGATCATGGACAATGCCTGGGTCCAGACCAGCACCTGGCGGCGGTCGAGGCGGTCAACCCATACGCCGGCGATGGGGGCGAAGATGAAGGTAGGAATCTGCCCGGCGAAGCTGACGGTGCCTAAGAGCAGCGCCGAGCCGGTCAAGCGGAAGACCAGCCAACTGGTGGCGATGCGCGTCATCCACGTGCCGATGAGCGAGATACTTTGGCCGCCAAAGAAGAGGCGGAAGTTGCGATGGCGCAACGCGCGCCAGGCGTGACCCATGCCGGTTGACGACTCGCTGAAGGCGCGCGGCTTTGCAGGGGCGGCTGTCGCGGCCTGCGCTGACGATATTGGCTCGTCGGTACCGCTCAAAGAACTCTCTCCTGGTGACAGTCTATAGATGGCCGGCTGGGAAATTCGACTCTGGGGCGAGGAGACCTTCCCTTTTATCGAGGGCTAATATAAGCGGAAATTCACTTCGACCGTGATCATGACCGGAACAGGCGATCCGTTTTTTAGGGCTGGTTTGAATCGATAATGTTTTACCGCGAACAGGGCATTCTGATCCAAGCCCGGATCCAGGCTCTTCGCGACCCGAGGGTTCTGCGGCATCCCATGTGCGTCGACAATCACAGAGACCAGGCAATATCCGTTGATCCTCGCTTTCCTTGCCTCCAGCGTGTATGGGGCTTCAACGCTCTTCAGGACATCGGGCGGCCAGACCTTGCCGCCAATTCGTTCAGGGCGCGCAGTGCCGCTCGCGATGTCCTGTTTCCCGGTCCCTTGTGAGATAACAATCGTCTTTGAATACGGTTCTGCTGGCGGTCCGAGCCGTTGTTCCGGCAGAGAGCGCATTCTAAGGATGAGACTCTTATTGCCGGCGTTGTCCTTGGTCTCCTCCACGCAGCTCTTGATTTCAACTTCCAGCGACACTTCGACCGCAACAGGCGAACCGCTGTGGGTTCCCGGCGTAAATCTGTCTGCCTCAGCAATCTGCAATGCAAACCTGTCCAGGTCATTGGCAAGCGGGCGAAGAAACATGATGTTGCGGGGTCGGCCTGCAGCGTCCACAAGAAGGGAGAGCTTAACCTTGCCGTCCACTTCCTGTTCGCAGCTTTCGGGAGGGTTCAACGGAGCGTCGAATGGAAGGAGCTCCGGGGCAGTCACGTCTGGCCCGGGTGCGAAGACCTGCACCTGGACTGGCTCTGCGCCTCCTGAGGCGCCTCGCTGCTGAGCACCTGCCCCTGCCGCCAGCAACATGGCCAGCTGTACAGCCACATGTAATACGCTCATAGCTCCCACCCGATCTCGCGAATCCAACCTAACTCACAATCCCCAGTTCAAGCAACAGGAAGGCGTAATCGAATGCGATCTCTTTGAGGTAGTCGTATCGGCCGCTGGCGCCGCCGTGGCCGGCCTGCATGTTAGTAACTAACAAAAGCGGATTGTTATCGATCTTCAGTGTGCGGAGTTTGGCCACATACTTGGCAGGCTCCCAGTACATCACCTGGCTGTCATGGAGCGAAGTCTTGACTAACATGGCTGGGTAACTCGCGGCTTTCAAGTTATCGTATGGCGAGTAACTCAGCATATAGCTAAAATAATCGGGATTATTCGGGTCGCCCCACTCTTCGTACTCGGGAACGGTGAGCGGAAGAGTCGAGTCGAGCATGGTGTTCATCACGTCGACGAAGGGGACGTGGGAGATGACGGCGCGGAACAGGTCGGGACGCATGTTGGCAACTGCGCCCATCAAAAGACCGCCGGCAGAGCCGCCTTCAATGGCCACGCGCGCCGGGTCGCCGTAACCGGATGCGGTGAGGTGCTCGACGGCGGCGGTGAAGTCGGTGAAGGTGTTGCGCTTGAGGAGCATTTTGCCGTCGTCATGCCAGGGCTTGCCCAGGTCGCCGCCGCCGCGGATGTGAGCGTAGGCCATGACCACACCGCGGTCGAGCAGGCTGAGGCGGTTGGAGTTGAAGCCGAGCGGCAGCGAGTAGCCATAGGAGCCGTAACCGTAGACGTAGAGGGGATTCTGCGCGGGGCAGGAGGCCGGCGCTACAAGCTTGTCTTTGCGATAGACGAGAGAGATGGGCACCTGGACGCCGTCGGGCGCGGTGGCGTGGACGCGCTCGCTGGCATAGAGGGTGCGGTCGAAGCCGCCGGGAATCTCAAGCTGCTTGAGAAGAGTCGAGTCGCAAGTGGTTGTGTCGTACTCGTAGACCGAGCTGGGTGTGACCAGCGATTGGTAGGCGTAGCGGAAGGTGGTTGTCTCAAAGATGCGGTTAACGTGCGGGTGAGCGCTGTAGGCGGGCTCGGGGAATGCGATCTCGGCGTTGAGCGCGGCATCGGCGCTGTCACCGGAGAACCGCCAGATACGCAGGCGGGGCAGGCCGTCCTCGCGATCGCAGGCGACAAAGAAGCCGGAGAAGAGATCGACATCCTCCAGCATCACGCCGTCGCGGTGCGGTATCAGCTCGGTCCAGTGTTCACGGCTCGGCCTGTCGACCGGAGCGGTGACGAGGCGGAAGTTCCTGCCGCGGTCGTTGGTGCGGATAAACCACAGGCCGTTGCGATGGTCGACTGAGTACTCGTGCTCGTCTTCGCGCGGGCTGATGAGCATGAACGTGCCACCGGGTTCGCCGGCCGGCAAGATCCAGGACTCGCTGGTGGTGTGGCTGGCCGATTCCATCACGAGGAACAGTCCGTCGCGCGTGCGGCCTGCGCCCAGGTTGAAGCGCTCGTCGTCGTCCTGGAAGACCAGCACGTCTTCAGAGTGCGGTGTGCCGCGCGTGTGCCTCCACAGCTGGTACTGGCGCTTCTGTTCCTCGTCTTCGACGGTGTAGAAGAGGGTGAGATTATCCGCGGCCCAGACTACGGAGCCTACGCGCTCGACTTCGCCAGTCAAGGTTTCGCCGGTGAAGAGATCCTTGATGTGCAAGGTGTATTGGCGGAAGCCTGTGGTGTCGGTGGTGTAGGCCAGCCAGCGGCCATCGTCGGTGATGTCGGTGGCGCCGATGGCGAAGAAGGCGTGGCTTTCGGCTAGTTGGTTGCCGTCGAGGATGATTTCTTCCGGGGCGTCGGTTTGCTGTTCGGTGTCGTGGTCTTCCACCCTCGCGCCAGAAGGAAGGCGCAAGGATGGGGCACGGAGATCTTGATGTGGGTCTGCACGCTTGCGGCAGTGGATGGAGTATTGGCGGCCTTCTTCGGTGCGGGTGTAGTACCACCAGTCGCCATCGCGGAAGGGAACGGAGACGTCCGTCTGCTTTACGTGCGAGAGCATCTCCTGGTAGAGCTCGTCACGGAGGCCGGCGAGCGGGGCCATGACGGCCTCGGCATAGGCGTTTTCTGCCTCCAGGTACGCGGTGACGTCGGGATTCTGCTTGTCGCGCAGCCAGGCATAGTCGTCGCTGAGCACGGCGCCGTGCAACGATGTTTCTTTGTGTTCCTTGCGGGCGATGGGGGGATTGGGAAGCGGGGTTTCGGTCATTGCTTCTTTAGTTTAGTGCAGCGACAGCTGCCAGCTTCTAGCTACCAGAGTCTGGCGTCCAGCTACCGCGTCTCGCCGGCCTAGGAAGCCCGGGTGAGTCGATACCGTAAAAGGGGCAGAAGAAAGCGAAGGGCTAGAGGCTAGGAGCTAGCGCCTTGCCTTCAGCGGTCTGGAACTTCCGGCCGTCCGCCCGCGTACAATGAGAAGCGATGAAAGGCCTTTTCCGCGCTCATTCGACATATCTCCTCCGGCTTCTGATGGCCGTTTCCGTGGGCTTTTCCGCGACGCTGGCGATGGCCCAGCGGGTCGACGACCTGCCCAAACCTACAGATTATGTAAGCGACTTTGCCCACGTGCTCTCGCCCGAGGCAATCGCCCGGCTGGATCGTATCTGCGGCCAGCTCGACCACTCGCAGGCGAACGCGCAGGTGGCGGTGGTGACCGTCCAGACGATGGAGGGCGAGGACGCAGCCGACTACGCCAACGAGCTTGAAAACAAGTGGAAGGTTGGGCGCAAGGGCACCGACCGCGGCGTACTGGTGCTGCTGGCGGTGGGCGACCACAAGTACAGAATCGACGTTGCTTACGGGCTGGAAGGAATCCTGAACGACGCCAAGGTGGGCGATTATGGCAGGGAGATGGTCCCGCTGCTGCGGGCTGGGGACTATGACGGCGCCCTGACCCAGGCAGTCGGCGAGGTTGCCCAGGTGATTGCCGACGATGCCAAGGTGACGCTGGACGAAGAGCCGGCCATGGCGGCGCGGCCGGTACAGCAGCATCAAGCGTCCCTGGGAAAGGTCATTCTGATCATCATCGTTCTCATATTCTTCGGCGGGTTCTTTATCTTGCGGCTGCTGATGAGCTTTGGCCTGTTCCTGGGCGGCTGGGGCCGCGGGCCGTGGATCGGCGGCGGAGGCTGGGGCGGCGGAGGTGGATTTGGCGGCGGAGGGTTCGGCGGTGGTGGTGGAGGCGGTGGCGGATTCGGCGGATTTGGGGGAGGCAGCTTCGGCGGCGGCGGCGCGGGGGGAAGCTGGTAGGGGTTTTGGTGCGGCGCGGCGAGATGGGGTTGTGCTTTCCCACCCTTTTCGCAAAACAGAGCGAAAAGGATGGGGCACGGAGCTTTGTTTCCAGGGTCACAGGGCTTGATTTACGGGTCGCGGAGTTGTGATTCCGAATCGCGGAAACGTTTTGCATGTTCACCGTACGGCAGTTTGTCTGATGTTTGCTGAAAAGGGGTCCGCCGCGGCGGACCGGAGGAGAAGGGAACTCTATGAGCAAGGGATTGATGGTTTTTCTTGGAGTGGTGGCGGTTCTTGTGATTGCCGGCCTGTTTGTCTATGGCAGCTTCGTGAGCACCCAGCATCAACTGGTGGCCAAGGACGAAGCGGTGAAGAACGCCTGGTCGAATGTAGACGCGGACCTGCAGCGGCGTGCCGACCTGATCCCCAACCTGGTGGAGACGGTGAAGGGATTCACCAAGGAAGAGAGCACGGTGTTCGGCGATATTGCCAACGCGCGCGCCGGCATGCTGAACGCGCAGGGAGCGCAGGCGAAGATTCAGGCCAACGGACAACTCGACTCGGCGCTGGGCAGGCTGCTGCTGTTGACGGAAAACTACCCGCAACTGAGATCGAGCGACCAGTTCATGCGCCTGCAGGACGAACTGGCGGGCACAGAGAACCGCATCAAGGTCTCGAGGCGCACCTACAACGACACTTTGCGCGACTACAACACCTTTGTGAGGGAGTTCCCCAACAGCATCTGGGCAGGAATCCTGGGATTCCATGCGAATGAAGCTTACTTCGAGGCCAGCGCGGGGGCGAAGAACGCTCCGGCGGTGAAATTCTAGGGCAACTGGCCCGCAACGGGTCTTGGGCCTGTCAGCAGACAGAAAGGCCATCCGCGGCGGCGGATGGCCTCTTCTGATTTTGGCTCGGAGGGGGAAGCGAACCGGACGGTTTACTTGAAGGAGGCGATGGCACTCGCCTCGTCGTCGTAGATGTCGAATACGGTGTAAAGCTTGGTGAGCTGCAGCAGGT
>CAYUJM010000046.1:0-26635 GCA_964445025.1 uncultured Occallatibacter sp.
GCTTGTCCGGTGGTGTGGGAGGGGAGGAGAGGTGACTCTCCCCCCTATCCCGATTATGCACGGTGTTCAAAACGCTCGCGCGGCGCCAGGGACAAGCGGCCCAGGACAGGCCGGTTTGGTCCGGCCATGCAGCCAGAAGCGGCCTCGCTTTCCGCACTGGGAAGGGTTGGGACCGTGACACTCCCGCCGGCGAAGCTCACATCACCGTGCCGGGTGTGAAGCATTCGGCAGCCTGCCTTACTTCGCGCCTTCCCTGAGAATCTGGTCGGCCAGGTAGTTGTGCACCTTGGCGTCGTCGCGAAGCACTTCAATGTAGGCATTCCTGAGCAACTGTGCGTGGCCTTCGCGCAGGCTCTGGCGGATGGCCTGCTGCACCTGCACGTTATTCAATGTCCTCTGTCCTGCGGCTTCTTTCGAAATCAGCTTGTAGATGGCGTAGCCAACCACTTTGTGCGTGACCGGGTTGACGATAGGAAGCACATCGGTGAACTGGCCGGGCGCAAGCTTGCTGATGGCGTTATAGACCTCCTGCTCGTCGCGCAACTGCGACTCCGGCACCCACCCCATGTCGCCGCCGCTGGAGGCAAAGTCTTTGTCCTCGGAAAAGTTTGCTGCCAGCGCCCCGAAGTCCTCGCCGCTTGCGAGCTTCTGGCGCAATGCCTGAATCTTGTTCTTCGCGTCCGCTTCTCCCGAGGCCTTGTTGTTTTGCAGGTTGGTGGGCTGCGGCGAGGGTGCGTTGGTCACTGCGATGCGGGCAATGTCGTATTTCGGCTCAATGAAGTTGAACTCCGCCTTGTGTGCCGCGTAGAAGTTCGCGATCTCGGCATCGGTGATATTGATCTTGGAGTCGATCTCCTTGTTGGTCAGCTTGGTGTCCGTCAGCTGATGCCGGATCTCGCGCTTCAGGTCGTCCAGGGTCTCGTTGCTCTGCTTCAACTTCTGGTCAAACTCTTCCTGGGTGTAAGGAAGCTTCATCTCCGTGACCTTGGCGTTGACATCCTCGTCCGATGCAACAACATTGAGCTTGGCGGCCCTTTGCTGCATGATCTCTTCATCGATCATCTGGCGGAGAATGGCCAGGCGGGCAAGGTTGGCCTGCTCGGGAGACGGGTCCTGCGGAGCCTGGCCCTGGCTCATCTTGACGATCTGGTAGTGCCGCTCCAGATCCGAGCGCAGGATGTCCTTGCCGTTCACCGTGGCCACCACATCCGGAGAGGGCGATGGACGGCAACCGTCAAGAGAAACGAGCAGCGCGCCACTCAGCAGAATAAAAGCAGTGAATCGAGCATGGTCCTGAAGAAATGATTCAACTTGCAACCTGTTATCTCCTGTGGAGTCCAACAAGACCCCGGCATTCAAGGATAAATCCCCCAGCCTCCCAAGCGATAGCAGCGATGCGGCCTATTTTCCGCCGCTTGTCGCAGGGGGAACGGCAGCCGGAGAGGCGGGCGGCTCAACACCGGCCGCACGCAGCGCCCGATCGATCACCAGCCACAACTGCTCCTCAGGAACCGCTCCGTCGACTCGTTCTCCATCCACAAACAGAGCCGGTGTGCCCTCAATCCGCAGGGACTCCGCTTCGTGGGCAGACTTGCGAACCTGTGTCTCGTCCTGCGCGGCAAGGCAGGCGTCAAGCTTGCCGGCGTCGAGTTTTCCAACTGTAGCTTCCTGCCGCGCCACGCGATCCAGGGCGGCAAAGCTCTTGCCCGTGTCGCGGTCAGGGCCGCTGATCTCCTGGCCGTGGCCATGCAGATAATCCACATAGGTCCAGTAGACGTCGCTGCTCTGCGCTGCCAGGCAGTTGGAGTCCACCGCTGCGTGCATCGCCCAGGGATGCAGTTCCACCAGCGGATCGTCCTTGTAAATGAAGCGGACCGTGTCCTTGTAACGCGCCAGCGTACCTGGAAACAGCGACTGATGCATGCGTGCGCAGTACGGGCATTCCAGGTCGTCGAAGTTGATCACCGTAACCTTGGCCGCGGGATTTCCGCGGATGGGCCGGCCGGCTACGTCAATCGAGAATATGGGGTCCTTGTCCAGATCGAATTTGTCCAACCTCGCCAGTGTCTTGCCGTCAGTAGAGATCAGAAAGTCCACAACCGTGGTCCTTGCCCCGCGTGAAAGCGTCACCGGGAGCGAATCGTATCCTCCAATCTGGCTCGGCTTGCGCGTTCCGACGGTTACCGTGTAATCCTGCGGGACGTTGAATTGGGAGCGGACCATAACCTCGATGCGGCGGACCATGAGAGCGGTATCAGGAGAGTTCGGCAGGGCAGTTTGCTGCGAGCCGGCCTGGGCCTTGCAGCCTGCAGCCAGGCAAAGTGCAAGCAGGACAGACAGGAATTGAATACGCGACAAGATAGAAATCCTCTCTGAAAAGGATACCCCAGCGGCCCTGCCGCAGGCCGCTTAAGCGAGTAGCCGCAATGGTGTTATTGAGTGGACGCGCCGCAAGCCGAAAGGCAACCGGCATCGCAGGCTGAGATCAGCTTCCCGGCGGCCATTTGCTCTTCATCGATCGCCGGATCCGCGCCGTTCACGCCGGCGAACTGCACTCAAACTAGTGTCGCGTCTCCAATGTTCCTACCCGGAAATAACCTGTCATCCTGAGCAAAGCGTACTTCAGCGGAGTCGAAAGCCTGCCCCGAGCGCAGTCGAAGGGAATCTGCATTTAGGCAGCTAATACACCCAACCTGCCCAACAAATGCTACGAACTTCTGAGACACCGAACTAGGTCTATTCAATACTGCGGCGGCAGAGTCGGATCGCGGAAGACCGAAGTCGACCTGCGAATATCGCCCACCGAGCCGAAGTTGGCCAGTGTGAAGCTGTAGAGGTACTGGGTTTCGTCGCGGATGCTGCCCAGTTCGAAGCGCCGGTAGCCGAAGGTCAGCCCGCAGCAGTTCCAGTTGTAGACGGCCTGCACGCCGGCGTATTGCAGCGAGTTCTGCACAAAGTCGTAGCCCGCGTTGGCGGCGAAGTTGAAACCGACCCGGCTCTGCTTGCCGATGTACACAAAGGGCTGCAACTGCTGGCTCTGGATGGTCGATGCCGCTCCATTGTTCTCATCCACGGCGTTGAGCATGGCGTGTCCCAGGCCCACGGTCGTGTTTCCCCAGCTGTAGCCGGCGAAGATGTTGTCCGACTGCAGACGGCCACTCTTGGGGTCGAAATCCAGGTCCCACTCGATGCGCAGGTTGTCGATGGCCTCAAAGCGCATCCGCGAGATAAGCGGCGAGAAGTTACGGGGACCGGTCAGGAAGGCCACGCCGGTCAGGTCCAATGTTGAATCGAAGACGTTGCGCCGGTTGGAAATGATGGCGCCGCCGAAGTTGGGGTCGAAGAAGAACTTCTCCGCAATCTGCCAACTGGCCCATTCGCGCGGCTTGGCCGGGCAATCGCCGGAAGGCTGCCTGTCCTCGGGTGAACACGTCTGCTCGACTGTCGGACGCAGATAGAACCGCTGCGTCACTGACAAGCCTGCCTCATTCGTGTTGGTGGCAATGTCGGTGGTGTCCACCAGCAGCACATTACGCGCCTGCGCACCGATCCCGCCCACATAGCGATAGGTCAGCTCCGGCTCGATCACGTGGCGCAGTTCGCGGTGTAGCCCGGCAAGCGCAAAGTCTCGCTCCAATGCCGGTGGGCGAATGTCGACGGCAGCCTCCACGTCTGCGCGATTGAGCGAATCGTGACTGATGGTCGGCGTGCCGCCGTTTGTCTCGTTCAAATCCGGGATCTGGCTGCCGGTGTAGAAGGTGTCGCGCAGCGCAACCTCGGGAACCACGCTCCATCCATCGAAGGCCAACGGCAGGGAGAGATGCGGGTAGAAGTCGAAACGGCCCACGTTGCGCGCATGGAAGTCGGGCTCCGAGCGGCTCAGGTAGTCGAGCGACGAGCCCAGCCGCCAGTACAGTGGCGAGGCGCCCAGCGGCCGGTCCAGCACGTCATAGCGAATGTTGGGCAAATGGATGATTCTGGCCTCGTCGCCATTGACGGAGCTGGCAAAGGTCTGGAACCGGTCCAGGGAAGCGGAGGGAACGAATCCATTGGGCTCGTGGGTCAGCGATACGTCGCTGGAGACCTCGGAACTGATGGCCTGCGAGTAGTTGTCGTTAAACACCAGCCGGTAAACGTAGCTCGACAGGTATTCCACGATTCCGGCAACGCGCGTGTAGGGGGTGAAATCTTTGCGCCCCTCGGCAGCCACATCCACTCCCCCCTGGTTCACCAGTTGTATCTCGCTGGGGCTCGAAATCACGCCCGCGGACCGCGCATCGCCGATCGGTTGATTTTCTGTCTGCACCGCGGTCTGCCCGCTTCCGGTGCGGAGGCTTGTGCCTACCTGCTCTTCCACACCGCGGTCCAGCAGCGCATTCCAGCGCACCACCAGGTGGTCCAATCCCGGCCCCTTGTAGCGGAAATCGCCGTTGGGCGCCCAGCCGCGCTTGGAGTAATACTCGGCCCCCACCACCATGTCCATGCTGCGGCTGATGACCCAGTAGATCTGCTCCCCAACTACGAACCCTTTGATGGAGGAGTTGCTGAGAACGGGAATCAGGATGCCGCTTTCGCGCCCCGTCTCGTCCACCGGATGACGCAGATACGGCAGATAAAACAACGGCACGCCCAGGAACTTGAAGATGGAATTGCGCGTGGACGCTTTGCTATCCGACAGCTCAATGGCTCGGGAGATCAACTGCCAGTCCGGCCGGGGCAATCTGCAGTTGGTCATGGTGCCGTCCACGATGCGGTATTTCCCCTCGCCGGTCTGAATCAGCACTCTGCCCGAAAACAGAAACGGATTGGCCGTGGAGTAAACCACCGAGCGCCCCGAATTCCGGACGCCTTGCGAACCGTTCACCTGGTAAAACCGGGCGGTGTGCAGGTTCAGCAGCATGTCTCCGTGGTCGGCGTTGATGAGCACATCGTTGGGCCCGCCGGCCACCTGCACATGGCCCTCCGCCTGCACCTCTGTCGTCACCTGGTTGTAAGTCACCTTGTCGGCGTGCAGCACGTAGTCTCGGTAGTGAAACTCCACCCTGCCGGTGCCGGTCCATGTATTGCCGGCCCAGTGCTGGTCGTCGGCTGATGCCAGCACCGGTACGCCAGTGACCGGCGCCGGCTCGGCCTGGGCAACGGGTAGCATCTCCTGGCCAGGATCGTCGGGCAGTTGGGAAGACGGAGCCTGTGCGTCCGCATCGCTCGGATGGCCGGTGTTGGGGCCTGCTGCACCCGGATTGCCGCCCGCCGGTTCCTGCTGCCCCTGGGGTAACGCATTAGTCAACGCCTGCCCCTGAACTTGCGGGTGACAGAGGGCCAGCAGCGTGATAAACACTAAGTTACGAGGACGCATCCCGATTCCATGGCTCAGGATAGCAAACCAAAGCCATCTTGATTGGGACGCGCGCCGCGCAGCTCTGGCAGCAGGTACAAATCGGATTGATTTTACCGGTCACGGATCGATCAATCCGGACGATGCCTCTTTTTTCCGCGAATCCTCCCCCTCCTGAGAACAACGCACGCGACGCGTCCTTGCAGTCTTGTCGTCGCGGCAGGTAACAGCGGCACTGGGCCTCACCTTGGACCCACTCGCCGCGGATGAAGGGAAACCGGAGCTTTGAGACAATCTGCGCAGAAGATCGACCCCTCGCCCTCGTGGAAACAGGAAGTAAACCGCCGCGTCGCCGAGCATAAGGGACGGAAGCCCGCCGAACCGGGCCAGGATGCCCGCACCCAGGCCCAGCACCCCGCCGGCAGCCGCGCTGCACGTGCCGCCGCCCGAGTAGCCGCGCGCTATGCCCAGGCGCCCAGCTATAGCGAGATGCTGGCCGACGAGGCTCGCGCCGCCGTGCGCGCCGCCGAGGCCGCTTCCCGGGCCGCTCTTCAGGCACAGGCTGCCGCCGAATCCGTGCTGGCCGGTCTTGAGGCTGCCTCGAGCACCCTGGATCTGGAGTTTCCCGATGCGCCGGATATCACCCCTGACCCAACCCCGCAATGGAATGCTCCAGTTGAGCCCGAGCGCAGTCCGGCGCCCGTCCTTCGCGCCGCCACCCAGCCCGTAGAAAAGCTGCCCCCTGCGTTCCGTCTGGACGAGGACACACCGGCGCATGAAGACGCGCCTGCCGCTGTCCAGTCCGCTCGGATCGACGGTGATTTCGGGCCTCCTGCACAGAGCCGGTGGGACTCAACGGAGGAATCGCATAGTCCACTGCATACGGACGGGTATGAGCTGGTGGAACCGGCCCGCCCGATCCACGCCAACCTGATCGAGTTTCCCCGCGAGCTGGTGGCCACGCGCAAGCTGCGCCCCCGGCGCGCGGAAGGTCCCTATGCTGCTTCAATGGAGGCCCAGGGCCAGCTAAGCATCTTCGAAGTGGAGCCCTGGACCATCTCCACCGAACCGGAGGCAACCGGCGCGGCATCTGAGGCGGACTCGGCCAACTGGGCCGGCCCCAAGTGGTCGGGCATTGAGCTGGACGAGGAACCGCGGGAAGAAATTGCCGCCCCGGCGCCGGCTCCCGCACGCGTGGAGCGCTCAAAGCCCTCCGCCGCCGACGCAGCCTTGCTCCTGGCCCCCATGAACCGCCGCGTCATGGCGGCCGTGATCGATTTTTCCCTCATCGCCGGATCATTTGTGGCCGCCGCGTTCCTGGCTGCCTCCAAGGTCACTGCTCTGCCATCCATCCAGGCGCTCGAGAAGGGGTCAGCCGTGTCACTGGCGCTCATTGCCCTCTTTTACCTGACCGTTTTCTTCACCCTGGCCAGCGTGACACCGGGCATGAAGTACGCCAATCTCGAAATCCGCACCTTTTCCGGTGAAAAGCCCACGCGCGCGCAGCGTTGCGGCCGCCTGGCGGCTCTCCTGGTTTCTCTGCTGCCTGTAGGGCTGGGCGTGATGTGGTCCCTCTTCGACGACCAGCATCTTTGCTGGCACGACCGCCTGTCCGGCACCTATCCGCGTAGGAAGTAACGACGAGTTGCTCAACACTGGGACCTGCGGCGGCCTTCGCAGTGATCGGCGGTCCCGGCCTTATGAGGCCAGCGCGCGCAGCGCCGACACGCCCGCCCCGAGGAGTGCCGTCTCGTCGTCCGGGGGCAGAATTTCCAGGGAGAAACTCTGCAGCGTGCTCATCTTCACCATGGATTCAATCTGAGGACGCAGGATCGAGAGCTCGAGGAAGCCGACGTTGTGCCCGGTGAAGTAGAACCTTCCCGGGCCGGCGAGATGGATAAACGAAGCCGTCGCAGCCGCCAGCGCCCGATGCCACAGATCCACAAATTCGCGGCAGCGCTGGTCGCCCTGCTTGGCCTGGGCAAAAACTTCCTCCGGTTCCAGGTCGAGGAACCGCATGCGCATCGCCCGGTAGCCCATGATGCCTTCCAGGTGGCCCACACCACCGCAGCCACAATAGCGCTCCTTCGGATCGAGGCTTACCACCGTGTGGCCGCCCTCCCAGACGCCTTCGACATACGGCCAGCGCCCGTAGCCGATGCCGTTGCCGAGGGTCCAGACCCGCGTAAGCTTGTTGAGCTGCCCGCGCGTCGCGGCCACTCCGGCGGCGATGCAGTCGGCGTCGTTGGCAATGTGCACCGGAGCCGCGATGCCCCGGCCCGCGAGCGCTCGTGTCAGCTCTTCGGCCAGGCGCCTCCCTTTCAGTTGCGTCAGGTTCGGCGAGTCCTCCACAACTCCGTGGCGAATGATGCCAGGAACGGCCACGCCGATGGCGTCGACGGGAACGGCCTGGCTGTCGGCGAGCGCAGCGATTTGCTTAGCCAGCAGCTCCACCATTTCGCTACCCGGCATGGCGACGAGTGCGTCCAATTCGTCCGTATCGACGGGATAGCGGAGCTTTTGGCCGGCGATGCGAAGGTCTTCAAGCCTTCCGGCTACGATGTGTTCGGTGATTACTGCGCCAATGGCGGTGGTCATGGGGGATCTCCGAGCTTTCAGCTTCTAGCTCCCAGCCTTTTCGTCCCAGTTGGAAGCTGCGTCAGCGTACCCTGGACTCTGTCTCGCGTGGAAATTCGGGGAAGGGTGCATGGTTCAAGAATTCCCCGAAAAGCATACCTCAGGAGCCAAGGCTCGTGCACACTCGTTCGATGCGTCTTTTCCGCAAGGCGAATTCTCTCGCTCATCCGGACTGGTAGCGGTTAAGACGGCCAATGCCGTTGAATGCCGCCGCCTTGTAACACTCGGCCAGGGTGGGGTAGTTGAAGACGGTGTCGATGAAGTAGTCCACGGTGCCGTCCAGGATCATCACCGCCTGGCCAATGTGAACCAGCTCGGCGGCGCCCTCGCCAATGATGTGCACGCCCAGCACCTTGCGTGTGTCGCGATGGAAGACGAGCTTCAGCCGCCCGGTGGTGTCGCCTCGAATCTGGCCCCTGGCCGTCTCGCGATAGTAGGCCATGCCCACCTCATAGGGCACGTCTTCGTCGGTCAACTGCTCCTCCGTCTTGCCGATGAAGCTGATCTCCGGGATGGTGTAGATGCCGTAGGGATAAAAGCTTGGGTTCGAGGTCGCCGCCTGATCGTTGAAGGCGCGAGCCGCCGCAATGCGCCCCTGCTCCATGGAGACCGAGGCCAGGGAAGGGAATCCCACCACATCGCCGACCGCGAATATGTGCTCCACCTTGGTCTGGAAGTGCTCGTCCACCGGGATGCGGCCGCGTTTGTCGGCTTCCAGGCCGGCAGCAGCCAGGTTCAGGTCGTCGACGTTGCCCTGGCGCCCAACCGCGTAGAGCAGCGCATCGCCGGAAACCTTCTTCTTGCTTTCAAGATTGGCAACCACGGTGCCGTCGGGAAGTTCTTCAACGCTTTGCACGCCTTCACCCAGCCGCATCGTGACGCGGCTGTCGCGCAGGTGATAGCTGAGGGCCTCGATAATCTCCCGGTCAGCGAATTCAAGCAGGCGGTCGCGCTTTTCGATGAGGGTGACGCGGACTCCCAGGACGGCAAACATGCAGGTGTATTCCACGCCAATGACACCGCCGCCGACCACGATCAGTGTCTTGGGCAGTTCGGGCAAGGCGAGAATCTGGTCGCTGTTGACGATGGTGCGTCCGTTGATGGGGACTGTGGGCGAATCGGCCGGCCTGGTGCCGACCGCCAGGATGATCTTGTCGGCCTCCAGCGTGGACTCGGCCTGTGGTCCCTCCACGCGGATTTGATGGGGGTCGATGAAGTGGGCGATGCCGTGGATGACATCGATGCTGTTGCGCGAAAGCTGGGCCTCGGTAACGTCGATCTCGGTTTTGATGACCGCCTGCACGCGGAAGGCCAGGTCGGCCATGGAGATCTTTTCCTTGACCCTGTAGTTCATCCCGTAAAGCGAACGGTAGTTGTAGCCGGACAGGTGCATCACGGCTTCGCGCATGGTCTTGGATGGGATGGTGCCGGTGTTGATGGATACGCCGCCCACCACAGCGCGAGCCTCGACCACGGCCACCCGCTTCTTCATCTTGGTGGCGGCCACGGCGGCTCGCTGCCCCGAGGGTCCGGAACCAATGACGATGAGGTCATACTTGACGGCGCTCATGCGAGAATTTCCCTCCACGGATTGGATGCAGCCTGGGCCGCGGTGGGCACGGCCGGTGTGCGGCGAAGGTCCACAACCGGAGGCTATCACGGCGCGCTGCAGCGGGAGAAATGCAAGTTGTGTGAATTGTGGTCGTGAGAGAGCAGAAATGAGACGGCCACCCGAACTCATAAAACCGGCAAGCACGAGCGAGGTGGCTCGGGGGAAACGGGCTCCCGGCCGGCGTGAAGGATTAGGTTTTGCCGGCCGAGATCTGATGATTCTGTTCGTGCAAGTCTTACTTGATGAAGGAGCGGAAGTATTGGACCGCGCCCTTGATCTGCGCATCGGTCAACTCGCCTTTATAGGGCTGCATTCTACCGCTGCCGCGCCTGACTATTTCAATCATCTCCGGCTCGCTGAGCTTCTTGACATCGGGATCGTTGACCGGCTTGACTTTCATGGATTGGCTGACTCCGGAATGAGTCATGCCGTCGGAGCCGTGGCAGTTCTGGCACTTTGCCTTGTACAGCGCCTCCGCAGGCGACTGGGCGAACCCACCCGTGCAGACCATGAGAATCGCAGCTCCCAGCATGGAGCAGGACCGAATTCCATTCTTCAAATCGAACCTCCTTGGGATTGTTCATCGATGGGATTGCCCCTCACGGATGTACGGTCCGCAGCGTAGGCTGGAAAGCGCGTTGGCCTCTGCTATCGAACGTGCCGCCGGACTGCGTGCCACTGTCCAGCCGGAATTGCCGTATCATGCCATCCAGATCGCTGGCCAGCGAAGCCAGATTTTTGAGCGCCTCTACGGCTTCTTCCGCGCCCTGCGCGGTCTCAGCGGACAGTTGCGAAATCTGCCCCGCGGATTCGGAGATCTCTCCCGAGGCCGAAGTCTGCTCGGTGGCTGCAGTGGCAATCAGATGAATCTGGTGCTCCACCTGTTTCGACGACTGGATGATGGCTTCCAGGCTCCTGCGCGCATGCGCTGTCTCACCCATGCCGGACTCGACCGCGGTGCGGCTCTCCTGCATCACCTGCAAGGTCGCGCGGGTCTCGTCTTGAATGCTGCGTATGGTGCCCGCAATCTCTTCCGTGGCGCCCTTGGTGCGTTCGGCCAGCCGGCGCACCTCGCCCGCGACGACGGCAAACCCGCGGCCATGTTCTCCGGCGCGCGCGGCTTCAATGGCGGCGTTCAGGGCCAGCAGGTTGGTTTGCTCGCTGATCTCCTGAATCCCGTTGACCACCTTGCCGATCTCCTCGCTGCGTCGCGCCAGCGAGTTCATCTTGTCCGCGACAGAACTTGTGGCCGCCGCGATCTTTTCCATCGTCGCCGCGGCATCCTGCATGACTGCGCCGCCCTGCGTCGCGGTTTCGGCCGACTCGCGGCTTGCTGCTGCTGCGCTTTCGGCGTTATGGCTGATCTCGCCGATCGTCGCCGTCATCTCCTGCGCCGCAGCCGCAATCTGGTTGGTCTTGCTGGACTGGGTGCGCGCGTTGCCCGCGCTTTGTACCGAGCGGGCGCTGATCTCGGTTGTTGCGGAGGAGAGCGTATCCGCGCCCTTCGCAACCGCTTCCAGGACTTTACGGATGGAGGCTATGCCGGCGTCAAAGGCATCGGCGACGCGGCCGATTTCATCGCTTCCGGTTGCTTGCACGAATGCCGTCAGATCCTTGTCCGCCAATGCTTCCAGGGCGACCAGGACTCGGGTGAGCCGAGGCGCGATCGCTTTGGTGAGCAGCGAGCCCGTGATTGCGCAAAGGCACACAATCAGCATCGTTACTCCGGCGTTGATCCAGGTGGCGCGGTTACTGGCGCTGGTGGCGGCCTGAGAGGCCTGAATTCCAGCTTGGACGTTGAGGTCGAAGTCTTGCTGATCTGACTTCAGGGCCGTTTCCAAGTTGATCCTCAAGGAATCGGACAAGAGCAGATCCAAGGCGTCCCCGGCTTTGTTGTTGAGCATCAGAGCATAGCCGCGGTTACTGCCTTCCACATAACTTCCGAAGCCCGATGAAGCCTTCTCAAAGAACTCGCGTTCTCCGGAATGGCTGATGCGGGGCTCATAGTCCCTGGCTGCCACTTGAAAGGCGTCTATGGCTGCTTGCCGTTTCGGGCCCTCGTCGGTCATGCACGCCGCCGTTGTGCATAGCAGAAGGTGGAGATCTTCCCGGCGTGTGGTGTTGATGGCGTTGCGCATGTTCGCCAGGTCGATCATGGCGGGGAGACTGTTTTCACTCACCTCCCTGTTTTTTGTTGCGACGTTTCGGAAGGAGATGAAGGTGTAGATCCCCAGCAGGATACAGAGAGTGCAAACAATGCCGAAGGCATAGATCATCTTGCGGGAGATGGGAAGATTACGAAGCCACTGCATGCTGGAAGCCCCTTCTGATTCAATTCTCCTGCTTCATCGGCAGTCTCGGGCCTGGCATGAGTGCATTCGATTCGAGGCCCGCGTATAGGCCGCTGAGGCGGGCTGCAGCTTCGCCAAGCCGTCGGGCGGATATCGGATGGCTGGAAGCCATTGCGAGCTGGGATGCCACAGCCTGCCGAGGTCATTAGAAAGCTCTAATTCCAACTGTAATGGCCCAGCGGCGCGCTTCTCTGGCGCCCTGCCGGGTAGCGCCGATGAGCAAGTCAAGCAATCTTCAGGGATCGTGTCCGCGGCTCTCGGCTCCTTGTGCAGGGCGCAGGGATTCCATCCGTTTCTTCGTCTTCGCGGATCACGCAGAGCCAACGGAAGAGTTGCAATAAGGAGGAATCATCCAATGGACAGACGTAGAGCTATCTTCTCTCTGATGTTGGCGACGGCCCTCACGGCCGGCGCATGTACAGCGGCCGCGCAGCAATCGTTTTCGGAACAATTCACAGCGCATAACAGCTCCATGACCGCCTTGCAACCGGCGTTCATTACGCCCCTGGTGGAAGCCGATCCGCGTTTGCTCCAGTACGCGCGAGCTTCATTCTCCAGGGAGTATGCCGCGGCGGGAACAGAGACTGTGAACTTCGGCAACGGCCGCGGCGGCGGGGCAATCGCCGGCGATCGTTTCGAATTCGACTTCGTGCCGCCAGCTTATATCCAACACAACAGCAGCGCGGTGGATGGACTCGGCGACACATCAACGCTCGTCAAATACCGGATCGCCTCCGGCAATGCCGAGCACGGCAACTTCGATGTGGCGGCGATGCTGAGCCACAGCTTTGCCACCGGCACCTACAAAAACGGCGCTGCCACCGACACTTTCGGTCCCACACTTGCTGGAGGCTACGCCTTCCTCCGGCGCTTCGATGTGATGTCTTCGCTCGGCGGCACTATGCCGACCGGCAAGATCGCCGCGCAGGGCCGCTCCATCGCCTGGAATATGCTGGGCCAGTATCACGCCGCCCGGTCGGTCTGGTTCGAGGTGGAGAACAACGCCACCTTCTACGTCGGCGGTGAGCACGATGGCAAGATGCAGAACTTTGTCACCCCGGCGGCCTTTTACGTGGTGCGGCGCAAGGAGTGGAAACCCACGCACCCCTTCTTCATCATGGATGGCGGCATGCAGATCGCAACTTCGGGCTTCCACACCTGTAACCACAATCTGATCTCGGAAGCACGGATTCTGTTTTAGATTGGCGAGCCGGGGGCATATACGCCCCTGCCCACCGGCTTCCATTTGCGTCAACACAGGTGAATCGTTATCCTTGGGGCCGCTCAGAGCTTTCCAAAAGAGGAGCGGTGGAATTGAGAAATCAAATCTCTGGATTGCGTCCGTTGATGCGGCACAGATTAGGGGCCCTTGCCCTGGCACTTCTGGTTTGCCCGGCTGCTAACCGGCTTCCCGCCCAGACTGCTCCTCCCGAGCCAGCCGCTCCCGTCCATTTGACCGCCGAGCAGGATCACCAGCGTCTGTTGGACCTGTTGGGAATCAAGCAACTGCGTCCTGGCGGAGAGCAAGACGCAAATTGGGGCGAAGCCAAGGCCAACGCCTACCCCAACCTGCCCGACCCGCTGTTGGAAAAGAACGGCAGGCGGGTAACAACCGCAGAAGAGTGGTGGAAGGAGCGGCGTCCGGAGATTGTTGAGGACTACGATCGCGAGATTCTGGGCCGCACTCCGGCGAAACTTCCCCGCGTGACGTGGGAAATCGTGAGCACGACACCGGAGACGATAGGCGAAGTGGCTGTGATAACGAAAAGGCTGGCCGGGCATGTCGACAACTCCAGCTACCCGCAGATTTCGGTCACAATCGACGCTACGCTCACCACCCCTGCCCGTGCCACGGGCCGCGTGCCGGTCATCATGGAACTGGCCTTTGGAGGAGAGTTCAAAGCGTCGCTCAAACGGCCGATCTCCGATACCGGTTCCGGCGCGCTCGGCGACTATGGGCAGACGTGGGAGCGCCAGGTGCTCGCTAAAGGATGGGGATTTGCCGTCCTGTCTCCCATGAGCTTTCAGGCAGACGACGGCGCCGGGCTGACGGAGGGAATCATCGGCTTGATGAACAAGGGGCAGCCGCGCAGCTTGAACGACTGGGGCGCTCTAAAGGCATGGGCATGGGGCGCCAGCCGGCTGCTGGACTACCTGGCGACAGACAAAGGCGTCGATGCCAAACAGGTGGGAATCGAAGGCCACTCGCGGTTGGGGAAGACGGCGCTTGTAGCCATGGCATACGACCCCCGGTTTGCGGTGCTTTACAGCAGTTCGTCGGGTGAGGGCGGCGCAAAGCTTTACCGGCACATTTACGGAGAGCCGCTCAGCCACCTGATGAACACCCAACTCTACCAGTGGATGAGCCCGAACCTGCTTAAATACGCGGGGCCGTTAACGCCCGGCGATCTGCCCGTGGATAACCACGAACTGATCGCCCTGTGCGCGCCGAGGCCAGTGTTTATCGGCGCCGGAGCCAACCCTGGGAGCGATCCCGCCAAACAGCAGATGGATGGGTGGGCAGACCCAATGGGAATGTTCCTTGCCGAGGTGGCCGCCGGGCCGGTTTACCGGCTGCTGGGCAGGAAAGACCTGGGAACCACGCAGTTTCCGTCCATCGAGACGTCGCTTATTGATGGCGACCTCGGCTTCCGCCAGCACTCCGGCGGCCACACCTCGGCGCCGAACTGGCCTGCGTTTCTCGACTTCGCCAGCCACTATCTGCATGCGCCAGTCGCTGTGAAGTCAGCATCGACGGAGGGATCGCATGGGCGATACTGGCTCCAACGCTCAAACACACACGAAGAGTCTGATTGAAATGGATTGCCAACTATGTCAAAGTTCACTGTATGGACAAGGGAGAAGTGCTCGAGACACTACGCAGGCACGAGCCGGAGTTGAAGGCTGCCGGAATCGTTCATCTGCGCCTGTTCGGGTCAGTTGCGCGCGGTGAACCGTCGGCGCAGTCTGATATCGATTTGATTGCAGAGTTTGACCGTTCGAAACGTCTTACCCTGTTTGCAATGGCGCACCTTGAAAACCGGCTCAGTGACCTGCTGGGCGCAAAGGTTGATTTGTCTCCGGCGGGATCGATGAAAGAGCGAGTGCGCGCGCGTGCCCTGCGCGAGGCCGTTCATGCCTTTTGAGGATGCAAGATCGCATTTCGAGGACATCCTGGCAAGCATTCGAGTGATTGAGCGATTCGTTCACGGGATGGATCTGGAAGCCTATCGGCTGGACGAGAAGACTCAAGCTGCTGTGGAGCGGAAGATGCTGATTATCAGCGAGGCGGCCATTCGTCTGAAAGGCGACGCAGAGGCAATGTGTCCAGGGTGCCGTGGCGGGACATTCGTGGGAGCGGCAATTGGCTGCGGCATCAATACGACAGTGTTGCTTTGGAAACGATCTGGAACACGATTCAGGATGACTTGCCGCCACTCAAGGCTGCTGTCGGGAAGGCTCTTGCGCAATCCGAACCCTCCACCTAGCAATAACGAGATGGAACCGGGCTTCCGCTTGGATGACTCATAGCTTCTTCGACATCACAACGCAGTGGCACTCGGCTCCGTCTTTGATCGCGCGCGCCATGGAGAACTCCTCCGTTCCCGTCTCAACGTAACCATAGCGCCTGTAGATGGGCAGCAGTTCCGGCCGCAGGCTCAGGACCGTAATGTCTACCCCTTCGCAGCCCTGTTGTCGCAGATACTCTTCGGCGGCTTCGACCAGCAAACACCCCAGCCCCACTCCCTGGCGCGCCGGGTCGACGGCCAATTGGCCCAGGTAGCCGCGCGTCCCGCGAACCTCTGCATAGACACACCCAAGCAGTTGCCCGCCACCGTCTTCCGCCAGCAGAATGCTGCCTTTGCGCATGGTCGCCGCCAGCCGCTCCTCATCCGTCCGCGTGCCTTCGAGGAATGTCTCGATGGCAAACGCGGCATTGATCAGCGGGATCAGCCGCGGCCGGTCGGCATCGACCGCTATGCGTGTGCGGATCATTGGGCCAGGCTGGGAGTCTGCTTCTTGCGTCATGATCGCTCGCAAAAGGGGAACTGAGGAAGGACTTGAGGGTGCACAGCTATTTTAGGGCAGTTCCGGCGGAGACTCAGATGGTTCCAGACGCCTTCGCCGGATTGACGCGCAACCCCACGCGCCTTAGGCTCATAGTATGGAATTCAAGGTTAGCGAGCTGGAGCGGGAGCCGATCGATTTTGACCTGGAACTGCCTCCGGGAGCGGTCGATCTGGGCGAGGAGGCCGAGCAGGTGGGGCCGTTGGCAACCGCCGGCCGGGCTGAGGTGCTGCACGAGCACCGCGGCCCCAAGGATATTGTGGCCGACATACGGCTCAAGGGCAGCTTTTCCGGCAAGTTTCAGGTTCCCTGTGCGCGCTGCGTGGAGCCGGTCGAGATTCCCCTCAGCGCCGAATTCGACCTGATCTTTCGCCCCGCCCGAGCCGATTCCGACGCCCTGGAACGCTCCATTACTGCGCCGGAGACAGAAATCGGGTATTATCTAAAAGACAGTCTGTTGCTTGAAGATGTGCTGCGTGAGCAGGTGCTTTTGTCCCTGCCGGTCAGGACGCTGTGCAAGCCTGATTGCAAAGGACTTTGCCCGCGCTGCGGCGAAAACCGCAACAGCACGGCGTGTACCTGCGAAGAGGGTTCGAACGACCCCCGCTGGGAAGCGCTGTCTGGCCTCCGCGGCCGGATCAAGCCCTGAACATAACCCCAAGAGATTGAGGGTGTTCCGCCGAGGCCGTTGAGGCTGGGTTGCTGTGCGCTGGCGTCAGGCAGGAAGCTCGCGGGAACACGAAAGGAACTGTTGTCATGCCGAATCCGAAAAGGCGCCACTCCGCGCGCCGCACCGCCAATCGCCGCGCCCACGACTTCCTCACCGCTGTCGGCGTCTCCGAGTGCCCCAACTGTCACGAGAAGAAGCTCCCCCATCGCGCCTGCCCCAAGTGCGGCGCTTACAAGGGCCGTGCCGTTCTGGACATCAAGGAAGCAGCCAAGTAGACTGAGCACCGATGCTCATCGATATAGCCCTTGACGCCGTAGGTTCCGACAAAGCTCCAGAGCCGGAGATTCGGGGGGCCATCCAGGCCTGCCGCAGCCTGCCCGTGCGGGTCCACCTGGTTGGGCCGGAAGCCGAGTTGCGCGACCTGCTGGACGAGCACCTGGAAAACGAAGACCTGCCCATCGTCATCCACCACGCCAGCGAACGCATCGGCATGGAAGAGAAGGCGGCCAGCGCCGTCCGCAGCAAGAAGGACAGCTCCATGCGCGTCGGCCTCAAGCTGGTGCGCGAGGGCAAGGCAGCCGGCTTTGTCACCGCCGGCAACACCGGTGCGGCCATGGCCACGGCCAAAATGGTGCTCGGAGCCCTGCCCGGCGTGGACCGTCCGGCCCTGGCCACCCCGATGCCCAGTTCTACCGGCAATCCCTGCGTGCTGCTCGACGTGGGCGCCAACGTGGATTGCAAGCCGCACAATCTGGCTCAGTTTGCCGTCATGGGCGAGATCTACGCCCGCAGCGTGCTCAAGATCAGCGAGCCGCGCGTGGGCCTGCTTTCCATCGGCGAAGAAGAAACCAAAGGCAACGACCTCACCCGCGAAGCTTTCCCGCTACTCAAGGCACTGCCCATCCGCTTCATCGGCAACGTCGAAGGCCGCGACATCTTCTCGGGGCTGGCTGACGTAATTATCTGCGACGGCTTTGTCGGCAACGTGGCGCTCAAAACCAGCGAGGGCGTCGGCCGCTTTGTGCGCGACGTGCTGCGCGAGTCGCTCACCCGCACCGTCACCGCCCAGGTGGGCGCGCTGCTCTCTCGCCGGGCCTTCAACGAGTTCCGGCGCCGCCTCGACTATCGCGAATACGGCGGAGCGCCTCTGCTTGGCGTGCGCGGCGTCTGCATCATCGGCCACGGATCATCGAATGACCGCGCCATCTACAACGGCATCCGCGTGGCCTACGAGTCCGCCGTTGCCGGTACCAATGCCCGCATCGAGCAGGAGTTTGCCAAGGTTCCAAAGCGCGCCGTGCCGGCCTCCGACGCAGCCCCCGAAGCCACCGTCCAGTAGCGCCTCCGATGCCAGCCGACTCCAGCCGCAGCAACTCTTTTGACCCAATTGTGCTGAATCAGCTCGCCTGTCCGGCGTGCCTGGGAGCCTTGCGCCAGGACGCGGACCGCCTCATTTGCACAGAGTGCGCCCGCACCTATCCCATCGTGGATGGGATTCCGGTGCTGATTGCTGAGCGCGCGGAAACCAAGGACTCGTCAAATTGACTGGATGTTGATTCCTGGAAATGACACTCGATAGGTGCTGCCGTCCACTGTGAGCAGCGTGTAGCCGCGAACAACAGCGTGGGCGCCAATCAGAAAGTCTGCCAGAATGCGCCGAGGCAACTCGCCCGTGTTCTTGAGTCTACGTCGCACGTAGCCTTGATAGGCAACTCCTGCTGCGCGCCAGGTTGTCTCATCAAAACGCCAGTCGATTTCAATTCCGCCGTCCGTGAAGAATTGATCGAGAATCGCTTGGGTTCTGGAGGGGAGGCCGAGCAATTCGGCATAAACCGGGCCTGAAACCACCAGTCTGCCGGCTTTTCTGGACCTTTCAATTGCCGCCAGTGCGCGGGTATTCAACGCCGCATCCTCGTTCAGCAGATAAACAAGGACATAGGTATCAAGCGATGTGGTCGTCGAACTCATCGTATCCCCGGAGTTCTCGCATGTAGGCCATTACGCCCTGTTTACCCGGGCCGATGCCTGGAATGCCAATTCCACGGAACTTCTCGAAAACGCTCTCATCCACATCACGCACTATGCGAAAGCCGTCTTCGAACTGCTCAAAGCGCAGCTTATCTCCTGGCTTGACCCCCAGGGACTTGCGAACCTCGACGGGAATCGTGACCTGCCCCTTGCTGGTGACCTTGGCGAGACTGAATTGCGTCGGAGCGGCTTTTGTAGCCCTGGCCATCTTCATGCTCCTTACTCTTTCAAGGATGCTCCTTACCTTCAGTTTCTCGTACAGAGAACTTTACCGGAACGCCGGCGGCCGATCCCCGATCTTCGTTCCACGCACAAGATTCGGCTCCGTTCCCATCGTGAATTCCAGTCGGGTCGTCCCGGTATGCAGCCTGGCAATCGGCAGCCAATTGTTGGCAAAGGCCACTCCATCCAGCGTCACCTTCTGCACGTATATGCCTCTGCCCTGGCGGCTGATCACCAGGATCTTGCCGCCAGCCAGGCGAAGGGTGGCTTTGTCGAACATCGGCGTTCCCAGAACCAGCCCGCCCACTCCAGGCACGGCCGGGTAGAGCCCAAGCGCGTCCCACACATACACACCGTACGTGGCGCCCAGGTCGTCGTTGCCGGGAATGCCCTCCGGCGCATTCTTGAAGACTTCCTTGGCAATCCGCGTGACCACCTCCTGCGTCTTCCACGGCTGCCCCGCGAAGACATAGGCGTAAGGCACCACGAAATCCGGCTCGTTCTCGATGTTGTAGCAGGGCTCGCCCCAGCAGCGCAGCTTGAGGAAGAACTTGTCCAGCCGCGGAGTCACCTTGTCTACGCCGCCAACTCCGGCGAAGAGAGCCGGATAGTCGAAGGGAATCATGTAGGTGTACTGGTAGGTGTTGCCCTCTTCAAACCCCTCCTGGTCATTGCTGATCTGGTTGTTCCAGTGGCGCTTGGGCATGGAGAGCTCGGCGTCGAACCCAGCCTGCCAGCTTCCGTCCGAGTTGCGCGGGCGAATCCAGCCTGTTTCGGGGTCGAGCAGGTTCTTCCAGTTCGCTGATTGCTTCATGAACGCTTTGTACTCGTCCGTATGACCCGTTGCTTTGGCGAACTGCGCAATCGCAAAATCGTCGTTGGCGTATTCGAGCGTGCGCGAGGCGGAAATCTCATCCTTTTCGTTGGGCACGTATCCAAGGACGCGATACTCCTCGATAAACGGCCGCTCTGAATTGCTGTGCGGCCCCATGCCGGACTCCGTTCCGGCCTTCACCATAAATTGGAGCGCCGTGTCGACGTCGAAGTTATGCGCACCGAACGCGTAGGACGAAGAGATCACGGCCACCGGCGAATCACCGCCCATCACATACGTCACATCGTTGGCGGCCGGCCAGCGCGGATACCATCCGCTCTGCACCGCGTCGTTCACCAGCGACTGCATCATGTCGGAGGAGCGCGCGTTGTCCAGCAACGCCTGGAACTGCACCGTGTTGCGATAGATATCCCAGTCGGAGAAGTTGGCGTACTGCGCTCCCTGCTTCGTTCCCGGCAGCGACCGCACCTTCCAGTCGAAGCCTGCGTAGCTGCCGTCCGCATCGCTGAAGACCGTGGGCGAGAGGAGCGAGTGATACACGCCGGTATAGAAAATAGTGCGTTGGTCCGCCGTTCCGCCTTCCACCGCGATCCGGCCCAACATCTGGCTCCAGATCTGGCGCGCCGTGGCACGAAAGTTATCGAAGTCCCAGCCCGGAATCTCCTGGCGCAGATTCGCCGCCGAACCGGCCTGGCTCACAAACGAAATTCCCACCTTGAGCTCGACCTCACGCGCGTTGCCGAAGTCGAGCCACGCCCCGGCGTGCTTGCCCAGTGCGCTCTTTGCATCGGCGAGGATGGTGTCGTCCTGCCATAGCTTCCACGCCTTGTAAGGCTTGTTGAACTGCCCCGTCACGTAGAGCTTGTAATGCGACTCCGACGAGCAGAACCCGCCCGCTGAAACCAGGCCCGCATACGCGTCCATGCCATTCAGCGCAATCTGATTCCCGTAAGCCTTGTTCCCGGCCGGCAATGGGTCCTTGCCCTGCACGGTGTTTGCGCTGGACCCCGCATTCACCAGCAGGCGCGCGCTGCTTCCTTCAGGGAAAGTAAACCGCGCGATTCCCGAACGTTGCCCAACTGTGATCTCTACCCGCACGCCGTTCCCGAGTGTTACCGCATAGTAGCCCGGATGCGCTTCTTCGTTGCCGTGATCGAACGCAGCCGCGTATGGACCAATGCCGGAGCCCGGGCTGGAAGATAATTCGCCAACGAGTGGTAGCACCGCGAAATCTCCATACAGCGGGCAGCCGGCTCCGCTGATATGCGTCAGCCCAAAACCCGTGATCTGCTTGTCCTTGTAGTAGTACCAGGCGTCCGTGTTGGTGTCGGGGCTCCACTGCACCATGCCAAAGGGCAGCGACGCGCCGGGGTATGTATTGCCGCCCCCGTCTGTGCCAATGATCGGGTTCACAGCGTCGTAGGGCGAGGAAGCAGACTGAGCCAGGCAGACAACGCCGGCCAACAGCAGGAAGGGAACCAATGCGGTGCGAAGGGTAGCAAAACGCAGCATGATCGGGGTCCTCAGTTGCAGAAGTAGTGGCGAAGAAGCCAGACTCCACAACCAGACCATCCTAATTCCTCCCGATGGCCAAGGCTCAACCGGTGTTCGTGCTCACTTAAAAAGGTCCACCAGCTCTGACATGTAGAGCGTGTCGGCTGCGAAGTTGAACGTTCCGTGATGGAGCACCTCGCGCGCGGCGATATAAAGAGCCGTCATGGCGGCGCGGCTGAATCCCGAGCCGATGCTGACGCGGCGCACCCCCAGTTCTCCCAACTCCCGTACCGAAATTGCAGGCGCGCCCTTCAATCCCATCAGCACGTTGACCGGCTTGCCGACGGCCTTGCAGATGGTTCGTATCTCGTCTGGCCTCGTGATTCCTGGGGCGTACAGCACCTCCGCGCCTGCCTTCTCAAAGGCCTGCAGGCGGCGGATCGTGTCGTCCAGGTCGGGACGGCCGTGGAGATAATTCTCGGCGCGCGCAACCAGCATGAAAGGGAAGGGCAAGGCGCGAGCCGCGCCGGCAGCGGCCGCAATCCGCTCGACGGCATGCTCAAAATCGTAGATCGGCATTTCCGGATTGCCCGTCGCGTCTTCGATCGACCCTCCCACCAGGCCCGCCGCCTCCGCGGCCAGGCGAATGGTCTCCGCAGCCACTTCCGGGCTGTGCCCATAGCCGTTTTCAAGATCGGCGGCAACCGGAAGAGCAGTGGCTTCCACAATGGCTCGGGCGTTGGCCAGGGCCTCGTCGCGGCTCACGCTTGCCGTGGCATCGCGCCGCCCCAGCGTAAACGCCAGTCCCGCGCTGGTTGTCGACAAGGCGGAGAATCCCATGCCGGTGAGCAACCTGGCCGTTCCAGCGTCCCACGGGTTGCCAATCACAAACACCTGTTCGCGCTGGTGCAAAGCCTGGAACACAGCAGCCTTTTCGGCTTGGGTCGGCATGAGGCCTCCTCCGATCCGCACATCTGGGTTGATTCTATCTGCGGTGATAAAACGGAATCACGATCATCAGCGCAAGGCCGATGGCCGCGAAAAGTGCAAGTGCAATGAGGCTGTAGAGAAGGGTCAGGCTCGGCCCTTGAGCGGGCTCGTCCTTCTGATCGGCTTCAGGCTTTGCCGGCTCTTGCCCGGTATCACTCATACTTCAGCGATTCTACGGGGTCCAGCTGGGCGGCGCGTGTGGCCGGAACGGTGCCGAAGATGATGCCGACTACCATGGCCGAGGTCAGGGCGATTACTACAGAAAAAGGATTGATGGGGATGTGATAGTCGGTGAACACCCGCACTGAAACCGGCAGGGCGAGTCCCACAATGCTTCCCACAATTCCCCCGGTGAGCGAGATGATCACCGCCTCGGTAAGAAACTGCAGCTTGATCTCGCGGCTCGTGGCGCCCAATGCCTTGCGAATGCCGATCTCGCGGACGCGCGCCCGCACGCCGGCCAGCATGATGTTCATGATGCCCACGCCGCCCACAGCCAGCGTGACCGCGGCCACCGCCACCAGCAGCAGCGTCAGGTAGTCGGCGATATTGCCGGCTACGGTCAGATACTCCTTGAGAGTCTGCGTCTTGTAGATCGAGTCGGGCCGGTGGCGCGCCTGTACGATGCGCTGGATCTCCTTGGCGGCGTCGGGCACCTCCTCCATGCTGCGCATGGAAAAGTAAATCTGCTTCACGTTCTCCGATCCCGTGAAGTAGCGCGCCACCGAATATGGAATCAGGATGGTCTGGTCCTGGATCTCGGAGTTGCCGAAGTCGCTTACAGCTTCCCGGAACACACCAATGATGGTGAACGGAATGCCCATGATCTCGAAGGTCTGGCCCACCGCGGCGTCGTTGCTGCCGAACCGCTCGCGGGCAAATTCCTCCGTGACCACCGCGCACTCGATGTGAGCCGAAGCGTCCTCGTCGTCGATAAAGCGCCCCACCGGCACCAGCAAATTGCGAATGTTCTGGTATTGCGGGCTGACGCCCAGCACCAGCGTATCCTTCGTAACACCGCCGCCAAAGCTGATGCGGTCATGCATCTCCACCACCGGAGAGGAGTAGATGATCCCCGGCAGTTGCGCCAGCACTGTTTTTCTGTCCTCGTCGGTGAGCGAGTCGCTATAAAGCACTCGTTCCGCTGCCGTGGCGCCGCCGCCGGAGTATTCGAGCTCCACCGAGTTGGTTTCGATCTTCTGCAGCTCCTGCAGGATGAATTGTTTCCCCGTCAACCCGATGGTGATCACCAGGATCACCGAGGCCGTGCCGATCACCATGCCCAGGGCGGTCAACGCAAAGCGCATCTTGCTTGCTCTGAAGCTATCCAGGGCCAGTTTTAGCGTCTCGCTCCACACCATGGTGCGGCGCGCGCTCAGCAGCGTCTGCTGGAATGCGCGTTGACGTGCCTGATCGGTCGGAATCGTCGGATTCATCGTGTCCTGTCTAAAAGATGCGCCGGGTCCCCTTGCGGCTTCCGGATTTAACTCCGCCGGCCCAATTGTCTCTGCCCCGTGTTCCTTGCCCGGAACCCCGGGTCACGTTGGGCGCGCCCCGTGCCCCATCCACTCCGCGTACCTTGCGGAATGGGTGGGAACCCACGGCTCTCAACCTGCAAAGCCGGTCAATCTATCTTGCGTCTGTCGTCCCGCGGGTTCCGCGCAAACGCCGTCAGCCCAACTGCAGGTGGCTCACTTGCAATACGTCTCCAGCCACTTCAGCTCCTCGCGCAGCTTGATATACCCATGCCAGGGATTCTTCGGCAGCCCATGCCCTTCGCCGGGAAACACGAGAAAACGGTGCGGAATGCCCAACGTCTCCAGCGCCCGCTCCATCGTGACCCCCTCCAGATAGCTTACGCGTATGTCCGCCCCACCCTGCACCAGGTGTGTCGGCGTCTTCACTTTATTGAACTGGAAGAGCGCCGCCTCGCTCTGGTAAAGGCCTGCGTTCTCCCAAGGCTGCCCACCCAGGTACCAGGCGTCGTCCCAAGTTTCATCGTCGTTGCCCCAGTTGGCGGCATGCTCTACCGCGCCGGCGCCCGTCACGGCCGCCTTGAAGCGCGTGGTCTGCGTGATCAGCCAGTTGGTCATATAGCCGCCGTAGCTATAGCCGCCGATCGCCAGCCGGTCCGGATCGGCGTAGCCTTCCTTGACCAGCGCGTCTACCCCCTCCAGAATGTCGCGACCCGGCTTCGACACCAGGTGCGGCGCAATTTCCAGCATGAAGTCGTCGCCGTAGCCCGACGACCCGCGGTAGTTGGGCCGGAACACCAGCCAGCCGTCGGTGGCGGCCAGCGTTGCCCAGTCATACCAGTCGGCCCCGAAACGGTCCCCATCCGCGTCTGCGGGCCCGCCGTGGATCAGCGTCAGCATGCGCAGATGTTTCGCGCCCTTCTGTCCCGGCGGGAAGATCAGCACACCCTCGATCGTGCGCCCATCGTCTGCCTTCCATGTGTAAGGCTGCCACTCCGGCTGCGCGCGCTCGGCAAAGATGGGGTTGAAGCTGGTGAGTGCCGTCAGCTTGTCCGGACGCAGCGGGTCGCCGGCCAGATAAACTTGTGCCGGCACATTGATCTCCGAGTGCCGCACCAGAATACCGCCCGCATTCCTGGCCGAATCCAGGCCCGCGTAACTCCCCGCAAGCCCCGGCAGCTTCATTGCTTTCTCGCCCTCGACAAGGTAGAGCTGATTCTCCGTCCCCTTGAGCCCCAGCGCCAGTTCCCGCCCATCGGGCAGCAGCGCAAACGAGTCCCACGACCCGTCGAACGCCGCGCCCAGCCGCTCAATCTTTCCGCTCGCCGGGTCCATTCGATACAGCCGCCCCTGCACGTCGCGGTACTTGCCCTCGAGCGATCCCGCCGCCTGCACCGTAAAGTGCAACCACTTGCTGTCCGGTGACCAGCGCAGCTCCGACTCCACCGCGTCGTTATGCGTAATCTGCCGCGCCTCGCCGCCCCCTACGGCCACCAGAAAGATCTCGTAGTCCCTAGGCGCTTCAATCCGCTTGTGCACCGGCCCGGTCTCAAACGCCACATTCGCCCCATTCGGCGAAGGAGCAATCTCAGTAACCGAAAGCGTGCTCTTGGCCACTGTCATCGCATCCGGCGGCAGCGACGAACCGTCCTCCGCATCCGCCTTCTTGCCCGCATCCTTCCCGTCGCCTGCCTTGGCCTCAGCCGCGGCCTTTTCCGGACCCTCCATCGCCAGCGCGCGCTTGAGCGCCGGAGCCACCGCCAGCTTCAGCAGCAGGTCGCCGCGGTGCTGCTCGCGATAGCGGATCACGTCCTTCCAATCGGCCTTCTGCGCCTCTTCCTGCTCATGCGTCAGCGGTGCGGTCGCCGAGAAGTAGATCGCGCTCCCGTCCGCCGACCACGCAAACGCGTGTACGTCCAGCTTTTCGCGGTAAAGCGGCAGAGCCTCGCCCCCGCTCACCGGAATCAGCCACAGCCGGTCCGTCCCCCCATCGTCCTTTTTGGTGTCGCCCTCGCTTGCCCCATCTTTGTCCGCAGTCTCGCCGCTCAGCGCGCGGTCGCTCACAAACGCGATCCACTTGCCGTCCGGGTTCCACTGCGCATTTTCCTCGCTGCCCGAGTGGGTCAGCGGCTTCAGCCCGGCCGCCGCAGTCCATAGCCACAGGTCATGGCGGAAATTGTTCGCCTTCCAATCCGGAGTCTCGGTGGCAATCACCGCAGCCGTCCCATCCGGCGACAAGTGCGCCTCTGAGATCGAAGTCGTGTTCAGATACTCATCCAGCGTAATGGCCGGTTGAGCAGTTTGTGCCGAAGAACTCAGCGAGACAACGCAAACGCAAGCGCAAAGGGAAATCCAAATTTGAAGGGAACGCATAACAGAAACTATAAACGTGCCGGTCAGCGATCCCCGCGGAGGATAACTGAACCGAGCCAGAGGGATGGGTCTCTCACCGGCATCGAACGGTACGGGCTTTAGCCCCCGTGAGAATGCGCCTTCAAATCGGCCCATTGCGGAGCGGAGCCCTTCGATCAGTCGATGGTAACTTCCGGTTTGGCGACATCCATGTATGTCATTGTCAAGAGAAAAGCACGAGATTTCTTAGGGCGCGCTCGGGAGAACGCCCGCTGCACGTCTGATCTTTGCAATCACCTGCGAGCACAGCTGCCCGAGGTGCTGCACCGGAGACGGAGCGAAGCCTTGCTGAGCGGAGCGACGGAGCCGGTGCAGCACACGCCGACTGCCTTCACTTGCAAGTCTCAGCCACTTTCTTGGATCAGAATTCCCCACACGCAGCAGTTGCCTCTCGGCTGGTGGTCCCTGCATCCCTGCAGGACCGGACATCCATTTGCTGTCTAAGACTCCGAAGAGTCCGCACAGAAGATTGAGTTTGTGTTCTCTGCCAGTCCCGAAACAATTCG
>CAYUJM010000047.1:0-26624 GCA_964445025.1 uncultured Occallatibacter sp.
CGGCGTTTCATGGTTCCTCACACCAGGCGGCAATGGTCTTTCAGGTGATTGTCCCGAAGCAGCTCCGGGCCTTCGAGATTGGCCGTCATCGGCTGCAATTCATCTACCAGGTTCCCGCGGCATTCGCAAGAGCCAACCTTTCCGAGTGGCTGGACTCGATGAAAAGCGACACCGGCTTTGCCAGGGTGGCAGGTATCGAACTGACCCTGCTGGATTGCGCTCGCTACTTTCGCAAGGCTACCGGTATCAATGGAGTTGCGCAGATCGTCAAAGACATTGGTGCGAAGGCCGATCCGCGCAAACTGGCTAAAGCTGCGGTAGCTTACGAGAATTCATCCGTCCGGCGTCTGGGCTATCTGCTCGACCGCGCCAGCCATGCACGTCAGTCCCATGCTTTGGAGCCCTTTGTTAAGAAGGCGAAGGTGGCGTTACCCCTCGACCCATCCATCAAACCACTTATCAGCTCTCTTGCCGATCCATCCGAGAAAGATTCCAAGTGGATGCTCACGATCAATGAACCAGTGGAGATCGACTTTTGATTCCAACTTCCTATCTGCAAGAGTGGAGCGCGCAGGCTCCGTGGAGGCGCACACCTAGACCCGTGGTACTGGCGTAACGATTCCTGCACCTTTCCCCCTCAGTTCAGTCTGTTTTCGATTCCTGAGTCCTATCGCAGCCGCTCCCTTGTGGCCCTAACCCGGCTAGTTCAGACTGAGACCACGGAATGCCATCGTCGCAATCCCGCACTCCGGCTAAATAGTGAGAGTTGTCAGCAATTCTGGAAAGAATCACATTGACGTTCCCGCGCGTTTCGAGTTCGTGGAGCGTCTTGCGTCGCCGCGCAGTCGAGAGCGACTCTTCGCGATTCGACTCCTTGGCGCAGGAGGAGTTTGCGCGGAATCACGGTATCAAGTGGATCTATCTTGATAGCTACAACGACTTGAGGGCGGCCATCGGCCTGTACAAAACGACGAGGTCACGAATATTGTGAGCGTTACAACGATAATCCGCAGGCAACCCAGTTTATGCGCAAGAAAATTGGCTAGAAATATAGACGATATGGTCGCATCGGAGTATGCCGTGGAAACCGGGCTCTTGGCCTCGTACTAAACCTATGCGCGATTCTTCTCAGCTTCCCTCATGAAGTTATCGGCGAATTCGTTGAAGGCATCTGGTGAAGCTTGCTGAATAAAGTGATTCGGTGCGGAAATGACAACATGCTTTGCCCCCATCATGTCGGCCATAGCAGCACATCCCGCATCTTGACCAGTGCTATACCCGCCCGAAACGAATACGACCGGTATACGCGCCTTCGCGAGAGTATCTGCGGCCTTTCTCATTTCGTCGGGTGGGGCGATGCGCGCGCGAAGCACTGCGCAGCCCAAGGTTTCTGCCCGGTCGGGATGTTCGAGTAGAGCTGCTAGAGAGGGATTGGGGTCTCCCTTACCGTCAGTGCCAAGACTTTCTGCGAAAGCCCTGGCGAACTCCGCAGGTGTCTCGGACTTCGTAAGAGCCTCACCAACTATCTGTAACGCGGCTCGTACCCCGGATTTCAAAAGCAGCAGCGGTTTCGTGGTAAGCATCGGCTGGAGAGCCGGTTCAATCAGTATGAGTGAACGAACGGCTTGCGGGTGTCGCGCTGCTGCAAGCAGAGCGATGGCACCCCCGAAGGAGTGGCCGATCAGATGGGA
The DNA here is from genome assembly GCA_964445025.1 of uncultured Occallatibacter sp. Taxonomy (GTDB): domain Bacteria; phylum Acidobacteriota; class Terriglobia; order Terriglobales; family Acidobacteriaceae; genus Telmatobacter. The sequence goes on from CAYUJM010000047.1 coordinate 1,692, forward strand.
GCCTTTTCTCAGCTCTTCCGAGACCCAGAGTGCATCTGCGAGCTGATCGTCGGGGCCACGGGAAACGGTCTTGCCGAAGCCCGGTCGATCCGGGAGACGTAATGTCCATCCTGTTTCTGCTAGAGGAGCCTGGCCCGCGAAGTTGACAGGCCCTCCCCCTAGTCCGCCCTGAACACCTCCATGAATCATGAGAACTGTGGGGCCGGTCTCGCCCCATTGCGTGATATGGATCGGTCCACGGTCCTCGGATGAAATAACTAACGGACATTGCTTCAGTAAAGTTTCCCGCTTTTGGAGAACGTCGGACTTCATCACGCCTTGTCACCTCTGGAGACGAGTATGATCGATCACCCTATGAGGGTAAAGTAGTGACCTCAAACCCCGACAAATTGCCGATGCAGTCATCAAGGCGCGGGATCAGTAGGAAAGTTGGTATGTGTTTGTTCATCGCGGGAGAATGACGGTTATCAGCGAGCGTGGCATCATTGCGCCTCCTTGCCCGCCCTGGATATTGACTGTCCAGTCGCTTACCTATATGATCTCTTCATGCCGAGGCCACGGAGTGACGAGAAGCGAAACGCGATTCTGGAAGCGGCGACGCGAATCATCGTTTCACAGGGCCTGAGCGCGCCAACGGCAGGCATGGCGAAAGAGGCTGGAGTTGCCAACGGATCGCTCTTCACCTATTTCGAGACCAAGACCGTCCTTTTCAACCATCTGTACCTTGAGATTAAAGCCGAGATTGCGTCGGCCATTTTGAAAAATCATCCGGCGAGTGCGGAACCGCGTGAGGAGTTGCTTCATGTATGGCGGAACTGGATGAACTGGGCGGTATCCAATCCGCAGAAGCGGAAGGCACTGGCACAGTTGGGTGTATCGGACGAAATCACCCCGGATACCCGTGCGGCGGGGCACAAAACGATGGTGCCCATTGCCGAATTGCTGGAACGTGCTCGCGCCCACGGACCGATGCAAAAAGCGCCAAAGGGCTTCGTAGGTGCGCTTATGAATTCCATCGCGGAGGCAACCATGGACTTCATGACCCAGGACCCTACCAATGCAAAGAAGTACAGCAAGGAGGGTTTCGATGCCCTATGGCGAATGTTGAGTTGATTTTTATTTGCTTCAAGAAAGACTGACTAGACAGGCAACAACCACCAGAATTGGAGATCAAAATGCCGATAGAAATGAATGCCGTTCCCCAAAAGAAAATTGCGATTGTCACCGGTGGCAGTCGCGGTATTGGCCGCAGTACGGTTGAGAACCTCGCAAGACACGGGGTCAATACGATCTTCACGTATCACACTCATGGCACGGACGCGGACGCGGTCGTTGCCGCAGTGAAAGACGCTGGAGCGGAAGCCGTTGCCCTGCAACTGGACGCGGGCAACATTGCGTCGTTCGATGCTTTTGTCGAGAGCGTGAAAGACGCGCTGTCTAAGCTCGGAGCCACGCGCTTTGACTTTCTGGTCAACAACGCCGGGAACAATCACCGCAACATGCCATTTGAAACTGCAACCGAGGAAGAATTCGACAATGTCCTCAAGGTCCATTTCAAAGGCGTTTTCTTCCTGACGCAGAAGCTACTTCCTCTCGTCAACGACGGAGGACGGATCGTCAACGTGTCAACGGCCAGAACTCGCTTTGCCTCGCCAGGTGGTGCCGTTTACGCATCGATGAAGGGCGCGGTCGAAGTGCTGTCGAGGCACATGGCGAAAGAACTCGGCCCGCGAACGATTGACGTTAATGTTGTTGCTCCGGGAGCGACAGAGACAGATTTCAGCGGCGGCATCGTTCGCGACAACCCTGCCGTGAACAAAAGGGTAGCGGAAGCAACAGCACTGGGGCGAGCAGGTCTCCCTGAGGATGTGGGTCGGATGATCGCGTCTCTGCTCTCTGAAGACAATCGCTGGATCAATGCGGAGCGTATCGAGGTAACGGGTGGCTACGTTTAATCGCTCCATAGAGAGAACTAGAGGACGCACAAAAAGGAGAAGCAGCAATGCCGAAAAATGTGAACAATTCCACCGGCAGCAAGGCATACGTCATTACCGGGCCAACTTCCGGCATTGGCCGTGCCACAGCATTTGAGATTGCGAAACACGGCACGGTTGTTCTGGTCGGGCGCGATCGTGAAAAGCTCAGCAAACTGCAAAAGGCTCTCGAACAAAAGGGCGGTCGCGCCGTGTCGGTCGTGTGCGACCTGTCAGATATCGCCAGCGTGCGCCGCGCCGCGGCAGAGATCATCGCACTTAGGCTTCCAATCGCAGGTCTGCTCAACAACGCGGGCATCATGCAGATGCGCGTCGCTACGAAGAACGCGCTGGGCTGGGACATGACGTTCGCAACAAACCATCTCGGCCCGTTCGCGCTGACGGAGGCGCTCATACCGCATCTTCCCGATGGTACGAACGTCGTCTTCATCGTTTCCGCCGTAGAAGACCCTGAGCGCAAACCCGCCGTGGCTTTCGGTTTCCGCGGCGGTCGCTATATCTCAGCAGCCGCGAGCGCGCGCTCTGAGTGGAAACCCGGCGGTTCCGTGAAGCCGGGGATGGACTCCTATGCAACATCCAAGCAAGCCATCCTTGCTGCGGCTTTAGCGTTCGCCCGCGAGACCCCACGGCTGCATTTCAGCGCGGTCGAACCGGGCGTAAACCCAACCACCGGACTCGGGGGCGACAGCGCGGGAGCCTTCGTGCGCTTCCTTCAGAAATCCATCATCCCGCTGCTCGTACCGTTGTTCATGCCCTTCATGAAGATCTTGAGCACTCCGAAGCGAGCCGCGCGCGTGATCACAAAAATCCTGACGGATACCTCGGGGCGGACCGGTGTCTACTACGACGAGGGCGGCCATCCGATGCAAGGCTCCGCGCTCGTGCGCGACCCGAAATTCCAGGACCGTGTCGTTGCTGAAACCCGTGCCTTGCTGTTAGCGGTTCCAGAATGAAATGGGGAAACTTGAGCCTCTTTGGCGATTAGTCCTTACAACTAGCACATTCTTTATATGCAGAGGACGACGCTAGAAGGAGCAACAAAACACGATGTCCACTGGCCCAACGAATCACTGCCTCAACTACTACATTTTCACGTATGCAAACACTGCGGAGCAGCGACTCGGCGCGAGGAATTTGAAGGACGAGCACTCACGTCAGGATTATCTATTTGTCCCAAATGCGGCATTGAAGGACCGCTGAATATCGAGATACGGGAAGTGCAGGAGTGCGAACCGGCACGGGAAAAATGAGTCATCCCGTCAGTGGCAATTTTCCCTGAACTGTCTGCCCAGCGCTGTTTAGTCTTGCCTGCTAGGAGCTTGAGGAATTGAGTGTACCTGAATCCATCCCCATCGGCCGCAAACGAGCGGCCATTGCATTGGCAGAGGAGTTGGATGACGCGCGGGCGGCGGAGCAGTTGAACATCACACCCGCCGAACTTCGGAAGCAGGTTACATCGCCGTGCGCACGCTTCTTACGCCATGCCTGGACCCAGAGATCGAACGTAATGGAGGTAGACATTCGCCAGCAGCGGCGATGCACTTCCGCCCTGCGGCGAGCCTGCCTCCGCGAACGTTCGCTTGCCCTTTTCCAGCACGCCCGCGTTCAGCCATTTCTGGATGAGCCGCACCACGCGCTGGTCCGCTACCGGCCTGACCTAACTGCGCTTCGGTTTCGCCTTCGAGAGGAGCCGTCCGGTATTTCAAGACGAATCCCGCAATGCCTCGGGCCGCGAGCCACTCCGCGACCTCGTGTGTATCCGTACCGAGGAAGAGGAATCCTCCGCCGGGAGCAAGAATGACGGCGGTGCCCGTCGCCTTGGCCGGATCCGGCAGGTAAGCCGTCAGAGTCGGTGTCGTCACGTTGACGATGCTCTCCATCGGGCCCATGTGAATAGTGGTCTCCTTTTGCTTCCATTGCTCGGAGCATGGCGCAACACCGGGCCAAATGTTGATGACCTTCGGAGCTGCGGCGGTAGTTGCTGGCGCTGGGGCATTGCTGTTGTTGGTCTCCTGTGCGCTTGCCAAAGTCAGCACAAAGGCCGCCATCAGCGAAAGCGCGGCGAGAGGTCTACGATATTCTCTCCTCGTGGAGTTTGCCCAGGTAATCATGACAGCCGTAGATCCCAGATTGCTCTTTGGAGATTCCTGCGCTTGCATACTTTTCTCCTTCGCGGCTCACTTCTCGCCGAAAACTCCTTTCGCAACGCCGATGGCATTTACTGCGTTCGGCCAACCGCAGTAGAACGCCAGATGAGTGATCGTCTCCGCCAACTCTTGTTGCGTCACACCGTTTTTGCGCGCCATGATGAGGTGAGATCGGAGCTGCTCCGGACGGTTCAGGGCGATCAGCGCAGCCACAGTTACCAAGCTGCGGTCACGCTTCGATAGCTGTGGGCGTTCCCAGATATCGCCGTACAGAACATCGTCCGTCAGCTCGGCCAGCTTGGGTGCAAAGTCGCCGATCGCCGCTTGAGAGGGCCGGGACTTCGTCCCTGCGTTGGCGTTCGAATCGTCGACGCGAACCGGCGCGCTGTACTGTGCATCGCTGACCTTCTCCATCCAATCGACGACTTTGCCATCGAGCTGTTCCAGGATGGCGATATGTGCCATTGAGCTGCTCGGAGCGGCACCGTGCCAGTGCTTCTGACCGGGCGGAATCCAGACCACATCCCCTTGTCGGATTTCTTCCACAGGATCGCCCCAGCGCTGCACACGGCCCACGCCCGCTTTCACGATCAGGATCTGGCCGAGCGGGTGCACGTGCCATGCGGTGCGCGCACCCGGTTCGAACGTGACGAGAGAGCCGGACGCCCGCGCAGGAGCATTCGCCTGAAACAGCGGATCAACGCGCACCGAGCCGGTGAAATTCTCTGCCGGGCCTTGGCGCGACGGCGGGGAGCCACTCCGCATGATTCGTATCGCGTCCTGATTCCTGGAAGTTTGGCTCTGTGCGCTTAACTCGAGCATGCAGAGCGAGATCGCAATCGCTACGACGATCCTCATGGTGTCCTTTCCGGCTCCTGCGACAAAGCAGCACTCAGAGTCCCGTCATCTTCAACACCGCTTCAGGAAGGCGGGCTCCCTCTAGTTTTAGCCTGGACGCGGTTTCGTCGATCTGGTTGAGGTCATTCTTCGTAAGCTCGACATTCACAGCTCCGAGGTTTTCTTCGAGCCGATGCAGCTTGGTTGTTCCTGGGATCGGCACGATCCACGGCTTCTGTGCCAGCAGCCATGCGAGTGCGACTTGTGCCGGCGTCGCGCCTTTGCGTCCTGCGACCTCCTTGACCAGATCGACCAAGACCATATTGGCCTTGCGCGCCTCGGGCGAAAAGCGCGGCACCATGTTACGAAAGTCGGTCGGATCGAACTTCGTGTTCTCGTCGATCTTGCCCGTGAGAAACCCAGCACCTAGCGGACTGAATGGGACGAAACCAATACCGAGTTCCTCAAGAGCCGGCAGGAGTTCCGCTTCCGGGCCACGGTAGAAGAGTGAGTATTCGCTTTGCACTGCGGTAACCGGCTGCACAGCGTGTGCGCGGCGAATGGTCTGAACGGCAGCTTCGGACATGCCGAAGTGCTTGACCTTGCCCGCGGCGATCAACTCCTTCACCGCTCCTGCCACGTCCTCGATCGGAACTTCAGGATCGACGCGGTGTTGATAGAAGAGATTGATGCGATCGGTCCGTAAACGCTTCAGGCTGGCGTCTGCCACTGCCTTTACATGCTCCGGACGACTATTGGTTCCACCAGTGCGCGCGCCCGTCTTGAGGTCAATGTCGAAGCCAAACTTGGTCGCAATCGTTACCTTGTCGCGGATCGGCTGAAGCGCCTCGCCTACCAGCTCTTCATTCACGAACGGCCCATAGGCTTCGGCCGTATCGAAATGGGTAACGCCAAGCTCATAGGCGGAACGAATCAGCTTGATCATCTCGCCCTTGTCGGCCGCCGGACCATACGCCGAGCTCATGCCCATGCACCCAAGTCCAAGTGCTGAGACTTCCAAATCCTTACCTAATGTGCGCTTCTGCATTGTTCTTCTCCATGCGTTTCGTTGACTCGTAGTTCCACGTTTCATCGAACCATTCCAACCTCAGTTGCCGGCCGGGAAGTCAGTGCTGATGCTCAGTTCCTTCCAGTCCTCGATTTCTTGGCGCTGCGCCTCAAGTTCGGCGTTGACAATCCTCACTGCATCGCTTCCGAGTAAGATTCGGAACGGAGCTGTTTCCCCTTCGACGACCTTGATGAGTACACGCGCCGCACGTGCCGGATCACCTGGCTGTGTGCCATCCGTCTTGTCGTTCTCCTTGCGTCGTGGTCCCGCTGTATCGGCATAGTCAGCGATGTCCGCCTTGGCCTGCTCAAGGGATCGTCCGGCGAAGTCCGTTCTGAAGGCTCCCGGGTCAACAACAACCACTCTGATCCCAAGCGGTCCGACCTCTTTGCGTAGCGCATCGGACATTCCTTCGATTGCGAATTTCGTGGCGGAGTAATAGCCAGAGCCTGGCATGGCCAACCGACCGGCAATCGACGACACATTCAGAATGGCGCCGTGGCGACGCGCTCTCATATTGGGAAGAACGGCCTTAATCAATGAAACAGCGCCGAAGAAATTGGCAGCAAAGAGATCGGCAACCTCCTTTTCGTCCCCTTCCTCCACCGCCCCGCGGTAGCCGTGTCCCGCATTGTTGACTAATACGTCTACTCCGCCGAAGCGTTGTTCCGCCAGTTTGACAGCACCCGCAACCTGGTCCGCCTTTGTGACATCCAGGGCAGTGGCAACCGCTGTCTGCGGAAAGGCTGAAATTAAATCCTTCAACTTCTCCGGGTTGCGCGCGGTCACGACAGCGTTGAATCCGGCTTCAAGAACTGCTTGCGCGAGGCTACGCCCCAATCCGCTTGAACATCCTGTAATAAGCCAAGTCTTCATAGAATTCCTTTTCTGGCAGTAATCTTTCGCTATGTTTCGAGTCGCTACCGATTTACAAGATTCTGAAAGCTGGCAGGGTATCGATCTCCTTGAACATCGATTACGGAGATCGCGTCATGGATAGCCTTTAGATCGTCCGCCGTGAGTTCCACAGTCGCGCCGCCGAGATTCTCTTCAAGGCGATGCAACTTCGTGGTCCCAGGGATGGGTACGATCCACGGCTTCTGGGCAAGCAGCCACGCCAGAGCGATCTGCGCCTTGGTCGCCTTCTTCTGTTCTGCGATTCGCCCAACTTCATCCACGAGTGCTTGATTTGCTCTTCTAGCCTCCGCAGAGAAACGTGGAACGATATTGCGGAAGTCAGTCTTGTCGAATTCCGTCTTATCGGAGATGGCACCCGTCAGGAAGCCCTTACCTAACGGACTGAAGGGTACGAAGCCGATGCCGAGTTCTTCCAATGTCGGCAGAATCTCCTTCTCCGGCTCTCGCCACCACAGCGAATACTCGCTCTGGAGTGCGGTCACTGGCTGCACGGCATGCGCGCGACGAATGTTGCCGACACCGGCCTCCGACATGCCAAAGTGCTTCACCTTGCCTTCCGCGATCAGATCCTTCACAGTTCCGGCAACATCCTCCACTGGGATGTTTGGATCCACGCGATGTTGATAGAAGAGGTCGATAGCCTCGCTGCGCAATCGCTTCAGGGACTCTTCTGCAACCTGCCGGATACGTTCCGGCCTGCTGTCAAGACCCTGTGTCGGAACGCCATTGACAAAGCCGAACTTGGTCGCAATGACGACTTTATCGCGGACCGGCTCAAGAGCCTCGCCAACAACTTCTTCGTTCAGAAAAGGACCGTACGCCTCGGCTGTATCGAAGAATGTCACACCGCCGTCATAGGCGGCGCGAATGACTTTGATCGCTTCCTGCTTTTCCGTTGCGGGACCAAAACCGAAGCTCAGTCCCATGCAGCCGAAGCCCAGTGCCGACACCTCAAGCCCGCTGTTTCCTAATACTCTCTTCTTCATCACCATCTCCTGTTCATTTGCCGAAACCCGGCCAGAGTTCACTTCAGCATTCCGATCGTTTTTAGCCAGTTCTCAACTTCTTGCCGCGCTTGTACTGCCCTGGCTCCCTGGATGACCAGGTACTGCCCATCTCTTTCCGCTCCAGCACGGGTCGAAAAACCTTCGAGCACCGTGCTTCCGGGGCACAGTTCCTTAACAGTCTGGAAGCTGCTGCCGGAGCCATACCCGGCATTCGTGTTGAAGGGGATCACCGTCTTGCCCTTGAGGCTGTATTGGTGCAGAAAGCTCTTGACCGGCGGCGGCAGCTGCATATCCCAGGTCGGGAAACCAAGAAACAGAACATCGTACTGTTCCATGTGCTCAATCGCTGTTTTCAGAGGAGGCAAATAGTCCGTTTCGTTTTCATGAACTACCTGTTGCACGGTCGCGCCGTAGTCAGCGGGATACGGCGTCTGCAATTCAAGTGCGACGAGTTTCCCGCCGACCTTCTGTTGGATCATCTCAGCAATAGCTTTGGTATTGTTCGTCCGGGACAGATAGATGATCAAAATCTTCTTCTCCGCTGGCGATGACTGCACTCCCGCTGGCCGTTGCTGCGCCCTGGCAGCCCCAGACAGAAAGCAGATCACCGCGAAGGCGATCATCAACAAGGCATCTACTCGTCTCATCATCCTGAAACAGCTTGTTCCCGCATGGCTCATCTCTTCACAAACCTCGCAAGCGCAAAATTTCGCCGCAGATTGTCTCTCGAGGTCTGTGGCTAATTCTTATTGCTATTCATTTTGACCGGCCTGAGCAGATGCGAGAACGTGAGTTGGGCGAGTTTCCACTTGCCGTTTTCCTTGATATAAACCTCCGTCACCATAAAAGGATTGGTGACTTCATGCTCACCGACTACTGCCTGCAAATCAATGTCCTCGAGCAGGATGGCTGTGTTACCGAATATGCGAGCGTCAACGGCGTAAACTACAGCCTTCTTGTACCAGATGCCACCGGTCTTAATCGTCGCTAGTTCCTGGGTTTTTCCCCAGGTTCCTCCCATGTGAGTGAACATGGCTTTGTCATCAAAGAGTGTCTCTAAGGAATCGACCTTCTTGTCTGCCATCCAATCCCATTTCATGTTTGAGAGGTTGATGACTTCTTGTTGCTCGGGCGTTTGAGTTGCGGCAGTTTTAATCGTTTCGGTTGGTGGGGCTGGCGGTTGCTGTGCGTGGGACGATGGAGCAATCAGGGTTAATAGAAACAGACTTAGCACTAAGGTTTTCATGGCTCTCCCTCGATATGTGTGGTTGACTCGTGGAGGAACTCGAAGCAGCGTGACGGATCGTTCACGTTTCATCGCTTTGCTCCTAACTCTTTGCCGGCGCCTCGACGCCCGAAAGTGCAAGCACGCCGTCCGGCAAGCGTTGCCCTTGAACGTGGATGTCCGACAAGCCGGCATTCAGCTCTTTGACCTCGTCCGGAGTGAGTACAACAGAACTGGCGCCGGCATTCTGAATCATGTGCTCCATTTTCGTTGTGCCTGGAATCGGTACGATCCACGGCCTCTGCGCGATCAACCAGGCAAGGGCAATCTGGCCAGGAGCGGCATGCTTACGATCTGCCCATTGCTTGACGAGCTTAACGAGTTCGAGATTGTGCTTCAGGTTTTCCGGCGAGAAGCGCGATTCCATGCCGCGAATATCGCCGGGCGCAAAGCGGGTATTCTCATCGATGGCTCCGGTCAGGAACTGCACGCCGAGCGGGCTCCACGGCACAAAGCCAATACCCAGTTCTTGGCACAGCGGGAGAATGACCTCTTCGGGGCCGCGCCAGAGCATCGAATACTCATTCTGCACAGCCGTGACGGGCAGCGCCGTATGGGCACGTCGAAGCGTGTTTGGGCCCATTTCGCAGAGGCCCCAGTGCAGGACCTTGCCTTCGGACATCAGGTCTTTGACAGCGCCCGCGACGTCTTCGATTGGAACCTGCGGGTCAACGCGGTGTTGATAGAGCAGGTCAATGTGATCCGTGCGAAGCCGCTTGAGCGACCCCTCGACGGCACGCTTGATGTGATCGGGCTTGCTGTTCAGTCCCATTTGGAATCGGCCGGTCTCGGGGTCGATGTTCCAACCGAACTTAGACGTGATCGCGACCTTGTTGCGGAATGGCTCGATGCTGTCACCGAGGATTCGTTCGCATTCAAAAGGTCCGTAAGCCTCAGCCGTGTCAAAGAACGTGACGCCCCGATCATAGGCGGCACGGATGAGGTTGATCATCTCCGGGCGGTACGGCACGGTCGTCTCATACTTGCGGCTCATGTTCTGGACGCCGAGGCCCACGCTTGAGACTTCGAGCGAACCTAGCTTGCGTCGTCCACTTGTCGGCGTGTGCGCACTTCCCTCAGCCCTTGCGGGAAGAGATAGACCGCCGGTGATTGTCCCGGCTGCGAGAGCTCCAGCGACGCCCAGGAATGAGCGGCGGTCGAGGCTTCGTGTTGCACCATTTCGTTCGAAGTTCTTCAAATCCGATCCTTTCGTCGATCTCAGGACTGGGAATCGGCGACTAACTCGCCGCAGGCATCACGGTGCGTCGGGCGCCGGTATTCCTAAATTAGTCGCGAAATGATCCGCCGGCCCTGCCAAGTCCGCCAATATGACTTCCAATCGCGACAAAGTGCATTCGCACACTTTGTCGCGTTTCGCAGTTATTCTGGCGCATACTGCATGGTGGGTCGGACCTAAATTCGATACGCTCATAAAAGGAGGACTTGCGATGCTGAAGCATTTCCGGGTTCCGGGCCGCCTCGCTCTCAAATTGCAGGAGCTTGGCATTCCTATCCCTGCGGTCCTGCGCAGAGCCGGCCTTCCGCGAGACCTGTTCGCTCAGACACGTGTTCTTGTGTCCACCGAGGAACTGTTCGCCCTCTGGCGCGCCATCGAAGGCGTAAGTTCCGATCCGTTGATCGGCCTCAAAATCGGTGTGGAGACGAAGACAGAACGCTTTCACCCGATGGCGATCGCTGCACTTTCCACACAGAATCTTGTGGCGGCATCAGAGCATATGGCGCGCTACAAGAAGCTGACGGCCCCGGAAGAAATCCTCGTTCAGCTCGATGAAGAGGAGTTCAGTGTTGGTTTCCGGTGGCTGCTTGCGGTCGATGCTGAGCCGCAGGTACTCACCGACTATTGCTTCGCATGGATGCTCTCTCTCGCTCGGCACGGAACCGGAACGCAGCTCAACCCTGTTCGTGTTGAGTATGTGCAACAACGTGAGAACCTGCGGCAAATTGAGCGGAATCTTGGATGCACGGCTATCTGCGGCGCCTCGCGCAATGTAATCGTGTTTCGCGCCTCCGACGCGACGGCACCGTTCGTTACTCGTAATGCCGAACTCCTCGATCTGCTCGCCCCGCAGTTTGAAGAGCAGTTACGGCAGTACAAGGACGAGGATAGTTTCATGGAGCTTGTACGCAGAACTATTCAGGACAAACTCACCGGCCACCGCCCTTCAATTGACGCGATTTCACAGATGCTCCATATGAGCCCGCGCACCCTGCAACGCCGGTTGAAAGAATCTGGTTCCAGCTTCCAACGGGTTTTGGATGAAGCCCGACATCAGATGGCGCGATATTACCTCTCCAACTCTGTGTTGGAGTTGAATGAGGCTGCGTATTTGCTTGGCTTTGAAGATCCCAACTCGTTTGGACGCGCCTTTCGCACCTGGGAAGGCGTGCCGCCAAGCGATTGGAGAGAGACGCATCGGACATTCAAAGTTATGTAGGTCGCCGGCGTTTTCAGATTGCAAGCATGGTTCAACAGCGTGCTGGAGAAATCTGTGCGTTGTCCTTAGATTCCAGCATCTAATCTGTTTCGAAAGACTGATACGACCAAGGACTTGCTTCAAGGATCTGATAAAGGTCGTATTTTCCGGAGCCGCTCTATTCCATGGAAGAGAAGGAGCTCTTCTTTAGCTTTGGGGTGAACGCTATCCCCATTTTGCGATCCTGGAGTTGAAAATGCTACCATCAAAGCCGAGGTCGGCTTTGTTTCCCCATTCTGTACGACCGAGCGTTCCTAGGTCTGCCGATCTTTTAGCAAATCAGAGTAATGGACATGCTTAAGAAGTTGCTTTTCACGGCAGTATTGCTGCTTTTCGTCAGCGTTCAGGCGATGACGGTAAGTTGCGATTTACGCTGCTCGTTGATGGGAGCTTCGAGAGACTGCCGGGCTGTGCAGGCCGATGCGCAGATGCCCCATTGCCACGGAATGTCTATGGAGCATGGCAAACAGTCCAGCGTGGCTGCCAGCGACTCCTGTACTCCCGCTGGCTGTAGGGGAGAAGTGACAGCGATCGTCAAGGGCGTTGATCAGAACGATACCGCCGCTGGCAAGGTTCCGATCGCGGCTGTCGCTTTGTCAGTCGATCTTATGGCAAATCGCGGGCCGAGCAGGGCTACCTCCTTCGCTGCACTCAGCCGAAGTAGCGAGGCTAGACCGCTCGCTCTGCGTCCAGGCTCCTCCCTCCGCATCTAGTCCAGTCCTTTCCTCGTCGAATCCTTGCGGGTTAAGAGCGTGTGCAATTTCACACGCCGCCCGGCTGCCTGTCGACTTTATCTCAAATCGAGGAAATTCATGAGCAACCGCCGCACCTTCATTCAGAAGGCATTCGGTCTTGGCGCAGGACTGTTTGCGACACCCCAATTATTTGCCGATTCGCGCGACAGGCATTCCCCTCGCCGCCTGCCGGTGTCCTCGGGGCCAGCTTTCAACATGCCCGTCGTGACAACCGACATCGGAGATATGCCGTACACGATGGACGGCGACACGAAGGTCTTTCACCTTGTGGCCGAGGTGGTGAAACAGAAGATCAGCCCGCTCAAGACGATTGACGCCTGGGGCTTCAACGGAAGTGCGCCGGGGCCAACCATTCAGGTCAATCAGGGCGATCGCGTGCGTGTCATTTTCGACAATCACCTGCCCGAACCGACGTCGATGCATTGGCACGGATTTGAGGACACCATTCAAAACGATGGTATGCCCGGCATCAGCCAGGACGCCGTGAAACCGGGCGGGCGCTTTATCTATGAGTTCAACATCCACCAGGCTGGCACGTATTTCTATCACTCGCACATGGCAATGCAGGAGATGGCCGGAATGCTTGGCGCCTTCATCATGCATCCCAAGACCCCCTACCAGCCGCATTGCGATAAGGACTTCCTGATTCATCTGCAGGAATATGCGGTGCTGCCGAACAACACTGTTCCAAACACCATGAACATGGAGTTCAACTGGCTGGTCTTCAATGGCAAGGCCGGTCCGGCAACCACTCCGCTCATCGTGCGGCTCGGGGACCGCGTTCGCATCCGCTTTGTGAATCTGGGCATGGACCACCATCCGATGCACCTGCACGGACACACCTTTTACACGACCGGAACTGAGGGCGGCAGAATTCCTGAGGCTGGCTGGTGGCCTGGCAACACTGTCCTCGTCGGTGTCGCCCAGGCGCGGGATGTCGAATTCGTCGCCAATAACCCGGGCGACTGGATGATTCACTGCCATCTGCCTCATCACATGATGAACCAGATGTCGTCGAACGCCGGGAAGATGACGCGCTCCGCAGGCCTGCAGGCCGGAGGCGACATGAATACCGGCATGGGCATGCTGCAAGGCACACCGGGGGCTCCCCTGGGAGAAGACTACGGTCCGTCGTTGGGACGTGGTTTAGGCGGTGTGGGAAATACTTCTGATACTCCGTCCACCAATGGCCCGCTATCGCAGAAAAAGGCGATGGATGCGATGCCTGGCATGCAGCACGACATGGGGAACATGCAGATGGGCCAGATGGGGCAGGATGACATTGCCAAAAACGCAAACGATGTCCCGAACTTTCCGCAGGATGCCTACATGGAAGGCCCCATGATGACGATGGACGAGGCGGTTGAACGTCCTGAAAACTATGGTCTACGCGCAGGCTGGAGCGGATTCATGCAGGGCATGATGACGTTCGTCCGCGTTCTTCCGCCGGGGAAGTACGACGAGGTCATTGCACGGATGAAGCAGGCCAAGCGGCCCGGCGATCCCTATTCCGCCATCTTGGAGCGTGCCTGATGCGGGGAGACAGAATGAGAATCAGAGCTCTTGGACTTGCGATTGCGAGCGTCCTCGGATTCATGGCGTCGACGCAAACTTCCTCCTCGCCGTCACCACAAGATAACACCATGCACTGCATGAAAGGCATGGCGATGCCCGGCTGCCCTCAAACCGATAAGAAGGACATGCAGAGCAAGCCTGCGCAGAATGCACAGCCGCAGCAGCCTGCGCGGCAGAACGATATGAACAGCATGCCGGGCATGCAGCATGACATGAGCGGGATGCAGATGAACGCCTCACCTGGCTCGGAAAGTCCGGACACCCACGCCACAATGACACTGCAGGAACCGGAGAATCCGGGGCATCAGACCGGATCGAACCTGCCAGCGCCGGAGTTGCTTAAAGATGTCATGGGCCGGCCAGCGATGGGCCTCAATGATTTTGAAACGCTTGCAGACGCCAATAATCCGACTTTGAAACAAGCGAACACGCTGGTGCGCAGATCACAGGAACAAGCTCGTCAGGCCGGGCTTTATCCCAATCCGTCTGCCGGTTATCAGGGAGAAGAGATTCGTGGCGGGTCTTTTGGAGGCGGCGAACAGGGCGGATTTGTTCAGCAATCCATAGTTCTTGGGGGCAAGCTAGGCTTGCGGCGCAACGTGTTCGAACAACAGAAGAGATCCGACCAGATTGGCGTCGAAGAACAGACCTACCGAGTCCACGGGGACATTCAGCAAGCCTTCTATGACGCATTGACAGCTCAAGCTACCGTTCAGCTTCGGCGGCAACTGTTGGGCGTTGCGCTTGACGCCGTCGAAACAGTTCATCAGCTTTCAAATGTCGGGCAGGCAGATGCCCCCGATATCCTGCAAACGGAAGTTGAGGCCGAGCAGGCAAAGGTAGACTACGTCACGGCCCAGCGCCAGTATTTGCAGGCTTTCCGCATACTCGCCGCCTTGGCAGGTAAAGCCGATCTGTCTGTCAGCCCGCTGCGCGGCGAACTTGAGGCAACGCCCGATCTGAACGCCGATCAGGTGGTCGATTCCATCGTTGCGGATAGTCCGACGGTCAAACGTGCCCAGCAGGAAGCATCGGTGGCGCAGGCCCGCTTGAAGAGTGCAAGACGCGAATCTGTTCCCGATCTCCAATTGCGAGCCGGCGAGGACTATAGCTTTGAGCAGCTTGAGAATTCTCAAAGCGCGGTGGGCCCACAAACTTTTGCGACTGCGGGAGTCAGCATTCCACTCTGGAATAGAAACCAGGGTAACGTCGAGGCTGCGAAAGCCGAAATCGAACGTGCGACTGAGGGTGTTGCGCGTGAACAGCTCTCTCTACGGCAACAAGCATCGCAACTGGCGCAATCCTACGCGTCGGCAAAGTTCGAGGCAGACCGCTACAAGACACAGCTCATCCCACGGGCAACAAGGGCATATGAGTTGTATCTGAATAAATATCAGAATATGGCGCAAGCCTATCCGCAGGTACTGGTATCTCAACGCACGCTCTTCCAGTTGCGGATCGGATATCTCATGGCTCTGCATGAGGTCTGGCGCAGCGCCATCGCTCTGCAGAACTATACGTTGACCGGTGGACTCGATACGCCTATGTCCAGCGGTTCTGCAACTACAACTATCAACTTGCCGAACGCCAGCGGATCACCGGAGTAGCCGCCATGAAAAAGAAAATAGCGATCATCCTGCTTGTAATTGTCGTTGGTGCATTGGGGGTCGGCGCCTACGTCATGCACGGCATGATGCAGCGTGGTTTCAGTACGCGCACAGAACCCATGCTTATGGAGAAAGCGCTGGCCACTACGATTCGTGAGCGTGCACTTCCGGTGCGCTACAAAACGATGAAGAACCCTGTCGTGGCGTCCCCCGAGGTCACTCATGAGGGTATGGCGCACTGGGCGGACCACTGCGCCAGCTGCCACGCCAACAATGGCAGCGGCGACACCATGTACGGCAGAACGATGTATCCACGCCCGCCAGATATGCGCCAAAAGGACACCCAGGAAATGTCTGACGGGGAACTCTATTACACGATCCAAAATGGCGTGCGCTTGAGTGGAATGCCGGCGTTCGGCGATCCGGGTGATGACGACGTGGATAGCTGGAAGCTCGTGGCCTTTATAAGGCATCTGCCGCAACTCACGGAAGCTGAAGAGACCGAGATGCAGCACCTCAATCCGAAATCCCCCGACGAACTTTTAGAGGAGAAGCAAGAAGAAGAGTTTTTGAAGGGCGACGCGCAATCAGCTGAGCCGGCAACCACAATGCACCATCACTAATACTGGGAGAAGATACATGAAAAAGACACTCGCAACTCTCTTCGCGCTCGTGCTCATGGTGGGCACTGCATACGCGCACAATGGCATGGAGCACGTCATGGGAACAGTTGCCAGCCTTACGGACGGTTCCATCACCGTGACCACAACCGACGGAAAGACGCAGGCCGTAATTGTGACCGGCGACACGAAATACAGCAACACAGGTGGGACGATCACCTTGAAGGACATCAAGGTCGGCGATCGCGTCGTTATCCACGCAACAAAGAAGGACGGAAAGCTGAGTGCCGCCACGGTTCAGGTCAGCAAGGGAAAGATGGCGGGCATGAAAATGAATGGCGGCAGTTCATCGCCGCAACCAAAGTGATTTCAATTCAGGCTGTAACGCTCAGGTGTTGGTGCAATAGGGGCAGTACTGCCTGGCTGCCCCTCCAAGTGCTGCAACAGAAAGAGATGATGAAATGAATACCTTATTCCGTGAAGTTCACAAGGACGATCTTGGAGAGAGTGCAATTCTGGGACGGGTTACTGTACATCATTCTGAGTTCCTTCACTTTATCGCGGCTCGCATCAATGAGCCGGAGGCTGCGGAAGACATTCTCCAGTCAGCTTATCTAAGGGCACTGGAACATGGTTCCCAACTCCGCGACGATGAGAGTGTTGTGGCATGGTTCTACCGTATCCTGCGGAATTCCGTCATCGACCACTACCGCAGAGGCTCGGCGCGGTCGAAAGCTCATGAGCTGTTTGGGGCTGAAGCTCCCACCAGTTACGAAGTGGAACTCGAACAGAAAGTCTGCACTTGCATTGGGAACGTAATAGGCGACCTGAAAACCGAATACCGGGAAGCGATTGAGCATGTCGATCTCGCGGGCGAGTCCGTGGAATCATTTGCGAAACTGCGAAACATCACCGCAAATAACCTCTCGGTGCGCCTTCACAGAGCGCGAAACACTGTTGCCAAGAGGTTGATCCAGGTTTGCGGCGTCTGTTCTGAACACAAATGTCTTGATTGCATCTGCCGGAAACGGCTGTAAGGTGTATCGGCCTCAGGTGTCGGCACCAGCCAGAAGGCCCGGAGCGACACCATGACTTGCTCCCCGGAAACATCGGTGAAGATTTTGAAAGATCCAGTGTGCGGTATGCAGGGCGGTCGCACGGCGGGTTCGAGTCGTTCTTTGGGATATCTTCCGGCATTCCCACCGACGATAACGCTAATCTATGTTCTCCCGATTCATTCTCTTTCTCGCGCACTGACGCAGCAGAGGGTTTGTTCGCAGTGATCTTTATTGGACATACCTTGACCTCACGGATGTGAGAAGTTTCAGTCCGGACCATTTCCGAGCAAGCGACGCCCTAGAGACTGGTACCGACTAGGCTGCCGAAGGCTGCTAATCAAGTCTGAGGCTCATCTAGCTTGATTTACGAACCAAGGAGATAACACAATGACGAGTGCAACAGTTGTAAGAGATCCAGTCTGCGGCATGGACATAGAACCGGCCGCCGCCGCCGGACACACCGAGCACGAGGGAAAAACGTATTTCTTCTGCGGCGCAGCGTGCAAAGACAAGTTCGACCATAATCCGGCGCAGTACCTGGGCATGTCTGCGGACAAGCACAAGAACGGCTGTAGTTGCTGCAGTTAAAGAAGAAGTCGGATGACGAAAGATCATGCCGAACCCGATCATCGGCTACTACCCCGCATTGCATTCCTGGAAATGAGTCGCCCAAAAGGTCTCGAAAGACTTCTGGCGCGAACCGTCACCAGACGCCTATTGTATGAGTGTCTCGGCCACCTGAGGGCAATACTGCTCAGCTTCCGGCTCTTGTCCGAGAGATAATGCGCAAGAGTTGCCTGCGATGGAGCGGTATGAAACGAGGCAGAACGTGTGCCTCCAGCCTAATGATGAGTCTCAGCGCAACAGATTTTTCTTGAGAGGGAGATTACAACAATGAGGAGCATAAGCGTAATTGGAAAGCCGACAATGTGGTTTCTGCTGCTGGCAATGTTTGCAGCTCCTGGCCTTCTACGTGCACAAGACAGCGACCCGTTGAGCAAGCAAGACGTTAAGGCTCTCATCGCCAGCGCGAGAACAGCAGAGGACCATGAGCGGCTCGCGAAGCACTTCGATGCGGAGGCGGTCCAGCTGGATGCAGAAGCGAATGAACACCAGGAGCTAGCGGCCGTATACAAGGCAAATCCATCGGGTCAGGAGTCGAAGCATCCGATGAGCGGGAAAACTGCGGGTCACTGCCAATACTTCGCGGACGATCTTCACAAAGCTGCGGAGCAGGCTCGCGCACTTGCAACCGATCATCGAGAGATGGCGAAACAATCGGCGAACTGAACACTTCGTGCGGCCATCGCCGTGACAATATCCATATTCTCTTTACAGTTGAATCTAATTGCAGAAATGCGCGGGCCTGCGACAGCCTAGCTTTCACATTCGTGACCATCTGCGCGTGCGCTACTCAAAAAAGATCCAGTTTGTTGTATGGAAATAGACGGTGTCTGCCGGGAAGACGCATTACTCCTACGGCTCCATGTACAAAGAGAAGCTCGATCAGCTCCCGCCCCAATTCCTAGGTAAACATGCGGGGGAGAAGCGGCCATGGCTGCTGCGGTTAAACCAGAGAACACGAAGGGTCAAAGCCATGCCGAGTATTGCCCCAAGTTTTCGGTACGTGTGGCTCATTTGGGCCAGCGCTTTCTTGGTCCCTTGGAGCATGCTGTTCATAGCAAGACCCACGCTTCGGATTCCTATGCTCTGGGCCAGCGCCCTCACGGCGCCATTTGGTTTGACAGAGCTCTTATTCGTGCCTAAGTACTGGAACCCACCGAGCCTGTTCGATCTAGCACATCGAACCGGCCTCGACATCGAAAGCCTGATCTTCTGTTTTGCAATCGGCGGATTGGCCGTGGCCAGCTACCGAGTTCTGGTTCCGGCGGCAGAACACGTGATCCCACCTCAGGATCGTGGCTCTCACCTGCATCGCTGGCACTTGGCCGCTCTCCTGAGCCCGTTCTTCGTATTGCTGGTGTTGCTGATACTTCCCTGGGACCCAATTTACCCCGGTATTGTGGCACTGTTCGCAGGAGCCGTGGCAAGCTGTCTGTGCCGACCCGATCTTTGGTGCAACACCGTCATCGGCGGTGTGATGTTTCTCGTACTATATTGGGTCTTCTTGATGGGTCTGAAGGTGCTTTGGCCTGGCTACATCGAGGCGGTATGGAACATCCGCGATTTGATTGCCTGGCGACCGGCAGGGCTTCCGCTGGAGGAACTGCTCTTCGGCTTTGGCTTCGGCATGTATTGGAGCAGCGTTTACGAGCACATTACATGGCGGCAACGTAATGCATTGCGCTCGCGGGTCACCACTCCAACGGGGAATGCACAGCGGACTGACGCTCCTTAGGACACCAGCGATACAAATGACGGAAGGTAACAGTAACCCTTCCGGATTCACTCCGCTCCATCTCGTGAGCGCAAAACGCTACGACCGCAGCACGCTGCTCGTCTAGCTGGCGGGTTTCCACCATATCCATATCCTCTTCTGGTCAAGGTGGTCAGGTCTAGCTGTTCGTCGTTGTCAAGACTTCGAACAACATTGAACGGCTTATTACTTCTGCAAATCACTTTGTGCCTCATGCCGGTATCACCAGTCTGGTGGATTAATGTTTGCCATTGCGACCATATTCGCTGCCGAATCTGAGCAAAAGAGCACAGACCTTGCAGTGTCGGACGGGGCAACATCGAGTGACGATGACTACGCGGAAGAGAGACGTGTGTTTTGAGCGGATTCTCTTCGTGCACTAAATGACGGTCAGACTGCATGAACACTCGATTTGCCATCTCGCTTGCTCTAGTCCTGGTATTCGCCGGTGTAAGCACGTTTGGCGTAGCCTGCGAAACATCCTGTGAATTAGGTGCGGCAATGGGAAACCATTGTCATCGTGCGCATGCAGATGGTACGAAAGTGGTCACGGCTTCTTCGATGGATCCGAAGATGGACATGTCTTCCATGCCGGATAAAATGCAGCCACGCACGCAAGTTATTCTTTCGTCGAACGAGGCGGGTAATTGCGTTTGTCCACTTGCTCATACTGAATGCGTGCTCAGCCGCTCTTCGGTAAATAGTTCGACCACTCCTATTGAATTCCTAGATTCGATCTCCATCATCCCTGCTACATATGCAATGGCGGGCCGCACTCCACTCCATGGAGGCCCACCCGGAGTTCTTCTGCACACCTGCGCTCTGCGAATATAACTCCGCCGAAATCCCCGTCATCGAGATGTGGTGTGACACGAGCGTGTGTTCACGCGCCTTCCGGCGTGACATCGCCCGGCAACAGAAAACCTCGATCTTAGTGCGAGCAATGGGGATCCTGTATGACAAACGAGAAGCAGATTTTTACAGGGTCGATTCTGGCCCTAATTCTGTTGGGCGCCTGCGGAGCCCAAACCGCGCTGTCCGGACAAGGGCGGCAGAGCGCCATTACTCCATCGCGAAATACTCCTGAATTTGTTGCCTGGGAATGTCCGGCGCGCCTGCGCCATGGAATGATCGGTGGCGCGGCCGGCATTCTGCGCATTGATTCCAAAGGCATCGAGTTCCAGCCGATGGCGGGGACGAGTACGCATTGGGGCTTCCCCGAGATCAAGGATCTTGATCTGCAAAAAAATCGCATGGTTCTTGTTGGATACGACAACCGCAAATGGGATATTCCTGGCACGCGACGGTTTGAATTGGAATTCAAGAAGGAGATTACGCCTGCAGACGCAGCCTCGCTGGCGGCGGAGATAGGCAGACCGGTACGAAACAGGGTTCCCGATCCCGATGCCCCGGCAATCACGGTGATCGCCGTTCGACGAAACGAACACTTCGGAGGCAGCAACGGTGTTCTGCGCATTCGCCAGGATGGGATTGACTATGTGACCGCGCAGCCAGAGCAGAGCAGGAGCTGGCGTTGGCTGGATCTCCAGACTTTATCTAGTCCCGATCCCTACCATCTCTTTGTCTTTGGATACCGGGACAGCTACGCCTTCGATCTTAAGGAGCCGCTTTCCCGGAAGGTGCTCAACCACTTAAGCGATGAGATTTGGACACACAATGAGAGCGATATGAGGGGCGGTCCACCGCCTCTGGCTCCCAGCGCACTACCGAGCGGCGGACGGAGGGAAGATGAATAGCTTCTCGCGGCCCATGTCCCGGCTTGTGCTGGGAGTGTGCCTGGCGCTCCCGGTTGCTTCAATTTCGCAGACCGCCTCGGGTGTGTCTGAGCCTCCCATCAAGGCTGAGAACGGAATCCAAAGTCGTGCGGATCAGGCGATCCCTGAATCCGGTATCGGCGGACCTCAAGTTACGCTTGACGATCTGATTAACGCGGCTCTCGCCCAAAATCCGGCTATAAAGAGTGCCGCCGAGAGGTACAAGGCGCAACAGGCGCGAGTCCCGCAGGCGCGGTCGCTGCCCGATCCTACTTTTTCCGGCGGATGGATGGGGAATATTACGCCGTTCAGCGTTCAACTCAATGATCCGTCGAGCTATCGTGGCCTGACCGTGGCTGAGGATTTTCCTTTCCCCGGCAAGTTGAAATTACGCGGCCAGATTGCGGATCGCGATGCGGAAGCGGCCTGGTGGGACTACGAACGGGCGCGCCGTCAAGTGGCCTCAGACGTCAAGGTTGCCTATTACGAATACTTCTATTACACGAAGGCGATCGAAATCACTGAGAAGGATAAAGACCTGTTACGGAAACTTGCGAGCATCTCCGAGGAACTCTACAGGGTGGGCAAAGGGATGCAGGCGGACGTTTTCCGCGCACAGGTGGAGGTCTCCAGAATCGATCAGAAGCTGATCATTTTGCGCCAGCAGGAAGAGACGGCGCGGGCGCACCTCAATACACTGCTCTACCGCGACCCAGGATCGCCATTGCCTCTGCCAGCTCCGTTTACCCCCGCGGAGTTTCATGTCACCCTTCAGGACCTTTACGAGTTGGCTCACCAAAATGATCCAGGCCTAGAGCGCGATCGGCGAATGATCGAGGAAAATCGCTCCGCTGTGAACCTCGCTCGCAAGGCTTACGATCCAGATTTTAGCGCGGCATACACCTACTGGCAGCGCCCCATGATGGCGGACATGCATGGAGTGATGGTGGGAATCAACATCCCCGTATTTTTCCGCACCAAACAGCGTCAAGGCGTGATCGAAGCCACGCATGGCCTCATCGGTGCCCAGCGTAACCTTGATGACCGCACGACCACTGTGAACTTTGAGATCAAGCAACAGTATCTCGCCGCTACAGCGTCGCTCGACTTGTCAAACCTTTACTCCAAGGCGATAGTCCCCCAATCCTCTCTGGCGCTTGAGTCGTCGATGTCGGCCTATGAAGTGGGCAAACTGGATTTTCTCTCCATGCTTACGAGTTTTGTGGACGTTCTCGATTACGAGGTCAGCTATTACGAGGAGCTGAGCAAGTTTCAGAGCGCCCTTGCACGCTTGGAACCGCTAGTGGGAACCGAGTTGACGAAATGAAAGGAATCGCAATGAAACTGCCGATCGGCAAGAAGGCCGTTCTGTTTGGAGTCGCATTGTTTGTACTGGGAACCGCGATCGGAAGCCTGGTGGTCTACCGCTATCAGATCCACGAGCGGTCCTCACAGGTACATTCGAATGCGGCTGCCCCGCCGCAAAATCCAACGCCACCTGTACCCGCACCGGCCGCTGCGATGCCAGGTATGCCAGGAATGGGCGGTACCAAAGACACAGGGCAGGGCAACCAAACTGCACCGGCGCCATCCGCACAAACCATGGTGCCGGGAACAGTCATGCTCAACCCGGCAAGCCAGCAGATGATTGGCGTCCGTTATGCGGAGGTGCGCCGTGCGGACATGAAGCGAACCCTCCGCACTGTCGGTCTCGTGCAAATGGACGAAGAAAAGATTTCGCGGGTACACGTGAAGATCGCCGGGTGGATTGAAAAGGTCAATCTCGATTACGTGGGCAAGCTGATCAAGAAAGGTCAGCCGCTGTTCACTCTCTATAGTCCGGATCTGGTATCGACGGAGCAAGAGTATTTGATCGCACTCAAGGGTCAGGAGTACTTGTCCAAAGTTCCGTATGCTGACGCTGCCTCGGGATCGGACTCGCTTCTTCGCGCCACGCGGGACCGCCTGAAACTCTGGGACGTCACAGATACGCAGATTCGCACGCTCGAAGAGACGGGTAAAGCCGAGCGCACCACGACGCTCTATTCACCGATCAGTGGCTTCGTCATGACTCGCAACGCCTATGAACAGGCTTACGTAACCCCGGAAACCGATCTCTACGAGATCGTCAATCTTTCGACGATCTGGGTTTACGTGGATATCTACGAATACGAAGCTCCCTTCGTTCATATCGGGCAATCCGCCTCGATGCAGCTGAGCTACTTTCCCGGCAAAACGTATAGCGGCCGTGTGACCTACGTCTACCCCACTTTGGACCCCAAGACGCGCACGATCAAAGTGAGGCTGGAGTTTCCCAACCCCGCTTACGCATTGAAACCGGACATGTACGCGGATGTTCAACTGAAGATCGACTACGGCATGCAGATCGTCGTGCCCAGCGAGGCCGTGCTCAATTCAGGAACGACCCAGGTCGTATTCATCGCCAAGCCGGGGGGCTATTTCGAGCCAAGGGAAATCAAGGTGGGAGACCAGTTTGACGGTCAATATGCCGTGCTGGCTGGACTCAAGCCCGGCGAGAAGATTGTCGCTTCCGGAAACTTCCTGATCGATTCGGAGAGCCGCCTGGGGTCTGCCATGCAGGGAATGGCGGGCATGTCGTCTGCGCCTGCCGGAAAGAAGTAAGAAGCTCATGCCAACGAAAACCTTCATTGCCGCGGCAAGCGGCGGGGGCGGACATGATTGAAAAGATCATCGAGTGGAGCGCCAGGAACAAGTTCTTCATCTACCTGGGTGTCGTTTTTGCCGTCGCCGCCGGGCTCTGGGCCCTGATGAACACTCCGCTCGATGCCATTCCCGACCTGTCGGACGTCCAGGTAATCGTGTTTACTGACTGGCCCGGACGCAGCCCGGACCTCGTCGAAGATCAGGTCACCTATCCCATCGTTACGGCGCTCCTCTCCGCGCCGCACGTCAGCCTTGTCCGAGGCTATTCGTTCTTTGGGCTGTCCTTTGTGTATGTGATCTTCGAAGACGGAACGGATCTCTATTGGGCACGGTCGCGGGTCGTCGAATACATGCAGGGGTTAGGTGGGAACCTGCCTGCCGGAGTCACCCCCACCCTTGGCCCAGATGCGACGGGGGTCGGGTGGACCTACATGTATGCTCTCGTGGATAAGAGCGGAAAGTATGACCTGTCCCAGCTCAGGACGCTGCAGGACTGGTATGTCCAATACTGGCTGCGCGGCGTACCTGGCGTTTCAGAGGTCGCAAGCGTTGGTGGGTTCGTCAAACAATATCAGGTTGATATTAATCCTGACACGCTACTTGCTTACCATCTTCCAATCAACAAGGTGATTGCCGCCATACGAAGCAGCAACAACGATGTTGGTGGCGAAGTGGTGGAAGCAGCAGGCCGGGAGTATATGGTCCGCGGACGAGGCTACCTTCAAAACG
>CAYUJM010000048.1:0-26133 GCA_964445025.1 uncultured Occallatibacter sp.
GGTGTGCACGCTGATGCCCACAATATCGCCGGGCTGAATCGTCTCCGGCACAATCTGCTCCAGCGACTCATCCACCAGAATGGGATCGCCCACCTCGCGCGGTGTCGCAGCCGCAAGCACAAACAGCCAGCGCGGCGTAATCACCGCAGTTCCAAATGAATTGTCGCTGGGATTGACCAGATGAACGCTCATCGGATCCAACCTTTCCTCGTTCGAGTAAAGTGGCCTCAGAGAGCGAATTCGTTATCGGTCGAATCGATGGCGGAAGTACACTTCCGCATGATGGGGCGATGGCGAGTTTTTCCCGTTGGACAGTTGTGGCGATTGTACAGGCACACCCCTAGCCGATCTGGCCAATATTGCTCACATAAGTCCTTTGTGATCGTGATTTCGGGCAACCATAGCAGTCCTGGCGCTGTCTTTGCTGAATTCTCACCCCAACCCTGCCTATCAATCGCAGCCGGAGCCTCATTGGTGTTCGATTTCGGACGTTGACATCCACGAACGGACACACGTGAGCCGTCACAATCAACTCAGATCACCCCTATGTCTGCTGAACAACGGGAGTTAACAGCCAACTGCTTTGGCCGCCCGCATGCACATTGTTCTTGAAAGGGCGTCACACCCACGCGGCGGTTCTGCCTTCGCCGCTCGGGTGGCATCCCGCAGACTTCAATCGGACCTTCTGAAAGAGGAGAACCTCCATGGGCAAGCTGGGCCAGGATATTCGCTATGCGCTGCGTCAACTGAACCGCAGCCGTGGCTTCGCGACGGTTGCCATTCTCACCCTTGCGCTCGGCATCGGCGCCAATACGGCCATCTTCAGCGTCATCGACTCCATCCTCCTCGAGCCGCTCCCCTTTCCGCATCAGGATCGTCTCGTCCAGCTCATCGCCGACCCGAATTCCTCCCCCGCTCCCAAGGGCTGGATCAGGGAGTATCAGGTCCGTTCGCATGCCCTGGCCAGCGTCTCCGGATATTCAATGAACACGGAATTCAATGTGACCGGAATTGGAAACGCCGCTCGCGCCTTCGGCAGCACGGTGAGCGCCAACCTGTTTGAGACGCTCGGAGTGCACCCTTCGCTGGGACGGTTCTTTTCCAGCGCCGAAGCCGTCGACGGCCAGGATCGAGTCATTGTTCTCAGCGACGGATTCTGGCGCCAGCAGTTTGGCGCCGATCCCAGCGTCATAGGCCGAACCATTCTTCTCGACGGTGTCAACCGCGAGATCATCGGGGTCGCTCCTCCGGAAACGCACTTCCCCAACTTCGATACCCAGTTCTGGATTCCCATTGCCTTCAAGGCAGGCGACCTGTATGACCCCTGGACAGACTTCACCTACCAGGCTATTGGCCGCTTGCGCGACGGCGTCACGCCCAGCCAGGCTCAGGCCGAACTGCAAACGGCTCACCGGCAAATGCTGGCGATGTTTCCCTGGATCATGCCTGACGACTGGGCCGGCGATGTGCGCGTAGCGCGGCTGCTCGATTCCGTTGTTGGAGACGTGCGCCCGCGCCTGCTGCTGCTGTCAGGCGCCGTGGGACTGGTGCTGCTGATTGCCTGCGCCAACGTGGCCAACCTGATGCTGGCCCGCGCCGCGGCCCGCCAGCGTGAAATTGCCGTGCGCACGGCTCTGGGCGCCAATACCGGCCGCCTGGTCCGCCAGATGCTCACAGAGAGCGCTGTTCTGGCTGCGCTCGCGGGGACTCTGGGCGTCCTGTTAGCCGCCGTCAGTTTGAATGCGCTCAAGCTGGTGCTTCCGCCCGATACCCCGAGGCTGGCAAACCTGGCCCTGCATGGCGATGTATTTCTCTTTGCAGCGGCAGTTTCGCTCTTCACCGGCATTCTCTCCGGGCTTGTTCCCGCGCTGCAGGCTGGAAGCAAGGACCTGCAAGGCAGTCTGCGCGTGAACGCCGGCAATGTCTTTGGCGCCGCACACCGCTTCCGCATCTCGCGCCTGCTGGTAGTCGGTCAGATTGCGCTTGCGGTTGTCGTCATCACTGCGGCTGGCGTCATGCTGCGCAGCCTGTCCAAGCTGGCCGCCACCAATCCGGGCTTCCGCTCGCAGCAAACCATGACCGCGCAAATCTCGCTCAATCGCGGCCCGGTGCGCGACAACTGCGCGCAGAAGGGCTCATGCATGGCCTTCTTTGCGAACCTGCTCGACCGCGCCCAGGGGTTACCCGGCGTCGAGGCAGCAGCCCTGGTCGACCGCCTGCCCATGACCGGCTTTGACAATTGGTTCGACTTCGATGCGGAAGGCCATCCGCGCACCCCCAGAGAGCGTGGATTCGAATCATCGGGGCGCATTGCCTCGCCCTCCTACTTCAACCTGATGGGCATTCGTCTGCTGCGCGGCAGGCTGTTCAACGCCTCAGACTACTCAGGCAGCACCCGCGCCGCTCTGATCAACGCCGCGGAGGCCAACCAGCTTTGGCCCAATCAGGACCCCATCGGCAAGCACATCGAATACATGGCCGACGAACCGGCGCCTGCCCTGCTCGACCCGAACGTGGCCTACATCGTCGTCGGCGTAGTGAGCGATACGCATCACCAGGGCCTGGACCAGGCCGCCGGCCTGGAAACGTATCTTCCCATGGCCCCGCCCAACGAAAAGCCGGTGATGAATATCCTGTTGCGATCCAATCTCAGCTCCGCGGAATTGGCCCTCAGCCTGCGCACCCTGGTCGCACAGCTTGATCCAACCGTGCCCGTCACCAAGGTGCGCACGTTGCAGAGTGTCATTACTGCATCCACCGCCGCGCCGCGCTCCCTCACCATGCTGCTCACCGCCTTTGGCGCGCTGGCAATTGTGGTGGGTTCGATCGGCGTCTACAGCCTCATCTCCTATACCGTGAGTTGGAGAACGCGCGAGATCGGTCTCCGTCTTGCGCTGGGCGCCAATCGCGTCCAGATCGCGAAACTCGTCCTCGGACAGAGTCTCGCCCTGGCCATCGCCGGTTCCATTCTGGGCATCGCTGGAGCCGTCGCGGCCACGCGCCTCATGAGCAGTTTCCTCTTCGAAACCAGTCCGCTCGACCCGCTCACCTATTCGCTGGTTCCGGTGCTGTTCTGCGTGATCGCGCTCCTCGCAGCCTGGGCTCCGGCCCGCCGCGCCGCCGCCGTTGATCCCATGATCGCCCTGCGCAACGAGTGAGCTAGCCACCGGCCTCAGGCCGGTGGGATTTCAAGCTTTGCAAGGGCACGGCTTTACAGCTTGCGGAAAAACTCGAAACGGAGGGAGGCGGGGGTTTCAACCCCCGCATAGGGCGAGCGGAATCAACGAGGGCTTCAGCCCCGGAAGAGCGCCTCTTACCAATCTTGCCCAAAATATCGAGTTTTTTCGCAGCCTGTTCAGTCGTGCCGCAAGCCACCCCAATCGACCGATCAATCCGCCCACGCGACGAACTCGTGTTTAAACCGCCTCGCACCCCGCAGCCGAGCGCGTTGGCGATTTTGTACTCCTGAAGGCATTGGAGGCCGACAAACTTAGCTTCGCTCACAAGTGCGTCGTGTAATCTCCTCATCTTAAGGATCAAGCAAGCGGGGTCCCGGACCCTGTTTTGACAGTTCGTCCCACGGATTGCGCAGCGGGCAAACTCCCAGCGTCAGGCAGCCGCACCCGATACAGCCGTCGAGTTGATCGCGAAGCCGGGTCAGGCGCTCGATACGATCATTCAATTCTTCCTTCCACAGCTTCGACAGCTTTCTCCAGTCGTCTGCGGTCGGTGTGCGCTTGTTCGGCAGCGCCTCAAGCGCCCTGCGGATTGAAGCTAACGGAATGCCCGACCGCTGAGCGACCTTGATCACGGCCACGCGCCGAAGCACTTCGCGAGCATAGCGGCGCTGGTTTCCCTGGTTGCGCCAACTGCTAATCAATCCCTCTGCTTCGTAAAAGTGCAGGGTGGAAACCGCGACTCCGCTGCGCTTGGCAACCTCGCCGACTGAGAGTTCCAGGGAAATGCGTTTCGGCTCGAGATTTTCCATCATTCCCTCTTGACCTCAAGTTTACTTGAGGTAGTACGGTCAGGATAGAGCCCTTCCTATAAAGGGCTCGGGAGGAAGCATGAGTGAGCAGATCAGAGTCGCGGTGATCTTTGGGAGCACTCGCCCGGGGAGGTTTTGTGACACCGTCGTCAGGTGGACCGTGGAGCGAATTGCGGCCAACGGACAATTCCTGGTTGAGGTCATCGACCCTGCCGCGCAGTCCGACGATATTGGGGGCCGGGCATGGCAGTCTCTGGAGCAGGCGCTGGGGCAGGCAGATGCGTTTGTTGTCGTGACCCCGGAATATAACCATGGCTATCCGGCGCCTCTGAAGGAGTTGATCGATTCGGTCAACGCCGAATGGCAGGCCAAGCCTGTTGCGTTTGTGTCCTATGGCGGAGTCTCAGGCGGGTTGCGAGCGGTAGAGCAGTTGCGCCTGGTGTTTGCTGAATTGCACGCTGTGACCATCCGTGATTCCGTCAGCTTCCCCGGAGCGTGGGAGCAATTCGACGAATCGGGTGTGCTTCGGAACCCCGAGAGGGCTCGCCGAAATATGGACGCTCTCCTTGCGCGATTGAAGTGGTGGGCAATCGCGTTGCGCAACGCGCGTTCCATTGCGCCCTATTCTCAACCGGCCTGAGGAGACAGCCATGATACAGATTGAAGTACGTGAACCGAACCGCACACTGCCGCAAGCGCCCGCCTTCTTTCAACCATACGGCCCTGAGGATCGCGATGCCATACTTGCTGTGTTCGCAACCCTGGAACGCGCCGTCAATACGTCGGACGGCGACCTGTTTGATAGTGTCATAGGCGAAGATGTGGTCTGGGGTAGCCCAAAAGGACAACTTGTCCTCGGGTTGGATCTGTTGAATTCGATTCACCGGCGGCTGGCAGCCAATTCGCGACAGTATGGATCGAGCTCGCGCTTCACCCTTGAAGCGCTCGGATTCATTCGTGCGGACATCGCGTGCGCAACCGTGAGGCGCATCGGTCTCGACGAGCATGGCTGGCCACTGATACCGTCTCAGAACTCAATTGTCCAGGAACTCGCGCTCTGTGTTCTGGTGAAGCGCGCCGATCGGTGGTGGATCGCAGGAGCTCAGAATACGCCGGTGATCGTCTCATAAGGCCCCACTGCGTTTTGCTCATCCGGGTGCCCGTGCAAACAATCATTTCTGAGACTCGGACTCACAGTATGCGATAGCTGGCAACGGCTGGTCGGGTTGCTGATCCGAACTGGAAAGTTGCGTACAGCCCAAACCGCAAATCGAGCCCAAGCGTCCCGGCAAATTCAGAAAATCTCATCTCTAAAGCGAGCCGATCGTCACATTCCCATCGCTGGTGTGAATCGTCAACGGGATGCCGCCGCCATTCAAATGACCGCGCAGATCGTGTCCCGAACTGTGCGCGGAGTTGTATCCCTCCATGGTCAGCGGTAACGAACAGTTGATCTCTCCGTCGCTGGTGTGCACCTCAAGATCCGCTGTCATGGCGCGCGGCAGTCGCACCGTAACGCGGCCATCGGAACTCTCGATGCGCGAAGCCGTGCTGAGTTGCGATCCATCGGCCAGCGTCACATCGAGATTGCCGTCGCTGGTATGCACCTGCAGCGCGGTGAACTTCCCTTCCACGCTCGCCGATCCGTCTGAGGAGCGCGACTCCAGTCGCCCGGTCATATTGTGAATCTTGATCGCGCCATCGCTGGCGGTCAGCCGCACGGCGCCGTCCACATCTTCAATGTCCACCGCGCCATCGCTGGTGTGCACTTCCAGGCTGCCATGCACGCCGGAGATCTTCAGTCCGCCATCCGCGGTCCGCGCCTCAAGATCCAGCGCCGCCGGAGTCTCCGCCGTCACATGCGGCTCGCGCACGTTCCCCACGGAGAAGTGGATGCCCATGTGCGGCTTCTCTTTCAGCTCGAAGTTCACGTGATCGCCGCTCTGGAACTCATTGACGATAAAGTCCCCCGGCTTGCGATCCTTCCACTCCACGCGCACCCGCACCTCGTTGCAGCCGCATGAGCGCAGCTCAACAGATGCATCGCCCGTGCTCAGCGTTAGAGAAGCTTTACCCGAAACCGGATAGGCTTTTTGCCAATCTCCTGCGCCTGACTGTGCAGCCGCAAGAACACCGGCCATCAAAGCCGGCACAAGTGCGCACTTCGCGACAAAACACACAATTCGCATCGCCTTAACCTCTGTGATTACAGTACGGAGCACACGCGGATTCAGTTCCCGGGCATTGCAGCGCGACCTGGCCGCGCGCACAGCACCCGGTATGGGGCACGGCCTTCTGCGTCCTGCTGTCGAGTTTGGGAACGTAACCAAGCTTCCGCATCCTCGTCCAATAGGCAGAAACGGGCCCGTGATGATTCGTTCCAATGCAATTTGGTATCGGCAAATTCTCAAACGCACATTTGGATATTCGAATTATCTCGGATTAAGAAAATCGCGAGAATGGCTTGACTCGGCATCGAATTCAGAGCATGATCGAATTCTAGGTAGGATATGTTCTCCTGAAACATTCGGAGAACCTCTTGGTGGTCATGCTCTGCGTTCCAATTCTCTGGTTGAGCAGAGTCCATCTGAAGTAAATCCCTCTTGGATCGCACGGCCAAGAGGTTTTCCTCACCATCTATTCGAAGTGAATCGGCAAGCGAATCTGGCAAACTTACCGCACCGGAGCGTGCTCCGGACACAGGAGAAGTTTTGTCAAATCAAGGCCCATCACAACCTTCATCCATTGAGCAGCATATGCATCGCGAAAATGCCGCCTTGGGGATGCCAGCAAGCAAGCATCGTACGGCCCGCGCGTCATGCCGGCGACCTGTTGAATGGTCATCCGGCTGCGCAGCAGGAGCCGTAGATGCGGCGAAGGAACGGAGGACGGCATGAGTTGCCAACTCTGTGAAAACCTTGAACGTGCATTCAAAGCCAGATGGAACGAGTACTGCGAGGCGAACACCGCCTCTTATTCCCTGGTCAGCAACAAGTTTGCCGCCTATCTCAATGTTGAGATGGAGCGCGCCAGAAACGAACTCGAAGAGCACCGCTTGACCTGCGTCTTTGCCACCAACGCCCCCGCAAGTTTATCGGCCATGGCTCAACGGCAATGTACGCCGGAGAAAGTGCTCCGCTCGGGTCGAGTAGAAACGGCTGCCTGATTCGCAGGCTGGGCTGGCAGCGATTGACCCGTGGCCGTCACGCCGCGTCTCGCTCTCTGCACTTATGTCCCAGCCCGGGCAACACAACAATTGGAGCTACGATGATCATGCCCAAGGAGATGGATGCCATGAATGATCGATCAGCCAATTGGCAAGCGACTCAACACGCATCGGGATCGGCGGGCGTAGCCGAGGCCGTCGCTTCGTCCAACATCAAGCCGGAGCCGGTCCAGACTCCCAGGCGGCCTTTTTTCGAGGACTTCAACCTGGAGCATTCGGTCCAGCGAGCGGCCATCGCCGCGTTCACCATCTCCGCCGGCACGAACCCGCTGGAGTCCGCTGCCCGCCGCTCCTCGCATGCGCAGGAATTCGCCGCGCCAAATTGCGTCTTTCTGGGGTAGTTGTTTTAGGGCGTTAACGGCGAGCGCGGATTCAGCTCACCCGGCTGCACTCAGCTACCGGAATCGGCACCTGCTCCACGATCTCCAGCCCGAACCCTTCCAGCGCCGGAATGTGCATAGGCGTATTCGACAACAACCGGATCCGCTGAATCCCCAGGTCGGAGAGTATCTGTCCGCCCAGCCCGATCGCGCGCAGAATGCGTCCCGTCCGCGCCTGTGCGCCTTCGCGCGTCCGCAGCTCGTGGTGCAGGATCAGCCTGTCCGCATGCGCCTCGTTCCCGCCATGCAACACCACTCCGCCGCCCGGCTCGAACGGCCGCGCCTCCACCGGCGTCCGCTCAATCTCAAATCCCCGCGAAGTATTGTGCAGATACAGAACTGCGCCGCAGCCTTCCTCCGCAATCATGCGCATCGACTGGTCCAGCGTCTCCCTGCAGTGGCAATCGGCGGCAAACACGTCGCCCGCCGTGCAGCGCGTATGCACCCTCACCAGCACCGCGTGCGAGCACGCCGGCCGCAGCTCCACTTGCCCCGCCTGGCCCGCCCCCTGCCCACCCGCGAGCCCGTTGGCCGCCACGCCCACAGCCGGTCCGCTGTGGAATGCCGGGCAATCCGCGCACAGATCTCCGCGCACCAGCGCAATGTGGCTCTCCCCGCCGTTCACTTCGCTCTCGTAGGCAATCATCCGGAACTCACCGTATTTCGTCTGGATGCGGCTCTCGCCCGCGCGCACAATGTAGCGCTCGTTGCGCAGCCTGTACCGTATGAGTTCGGCAACGGTCAGAATCAGCAGCCCATGTTCCTTGCAGAACGGGATCAGGTCCGGAATCCGCGCCATCTCGCCATCGTCGCGCATGATCTCGCAGATCACGCCCGAGGGATTCAGCCCCGCCATCCGCGCCAGGTCCACCGACGCCTCCGTCTGCCCCGCCCGCACCAGCACGCCGCCCTTGCGCGCCCGCAGCGGAAACACGTGTCCCGGCCGGGCCAGGTCTGTATACGTCGCATCCGGCCGGATCGCCGTCCGAATCGTATGCGCCCTGTCGGCCGCGGAGATCCCCGTCGTCACTCCTTCACGCGCCTCAATCGTCTCCGTGAACGCCGTCCCAAACCGCGACGAGTTCTGCTGCGTCATCGGAAACAGCCGCAGATAGTCGGCCCGCTCCTCGGTCAGCGTCAGGCAGATCAGCCCCCGCCCGTAGCGCGCCATGAAGTTGATCGCCTCCGGCGTCACGTGCTCGGCGGCCAGCGTCAAATCGCCCTCGTTCTCGCGATCCTCGTCGTCCACCACGACAACCATCCGTCCCGCGCGAATCTCCTTGAGCGCGCCCGGCACGTCAGTAAATGGAGCCTCGAATGTGCGTGAAGTGTTAGGCATACCGTCCCATCCCATTCTCGCCCATGCCAGCCAGAAACGGCAAAGACAGCCCACTCATGGTCGGCGGAGCGGCGTGCGGCGGAATAAGGATGGGCACGTGAGCTGGTTTGGTAACCCGCCCTCGCGATGGAAAAAATCGCAAGGATGGGGCACCCTCACATTTTGGGGCGGCTTAGGGGTGGGACACCCGCCGCCCGTACGGGTGCCCAATCCTTTTCACAGTTTTATCGTGAAAAAGGGTGGGTGGCCACAGACTCCTCGGGCTGTTTTCGGTATGGGCCTCTGTCGTCATGAGCGGAGGCCGCATCCGCGGGCGTCGGCCAGTACATACAAAGCACCCGAGCTGGTGCAGGTCTCGATTCCTAGACCTGGGTAAGCTGAGAGCCCAAGGCTGGAAGCCAGAGGGTGCCTCTTGTTGTTTCGCATGCATGAAAGCGGCGGGGGGTTGGCTGTAGGTCTTTTGTTTTGCTTAATGGCTGGAAGTCCGAGATGCGTAAGTCTTTTGTTTTGAAAGGCGGGGACGTCAATTCTCAACGTAACATGTTTGTTTTCATCGTAATGCGAAGAAAAACCCGAATTTTGGGTTGGTTCAGGCGGCGTTGGGCTGCTTCTTTGTCTCTTTGGGAAGGGTGCTGAGAGCGACTCTGGCGGCGTAGAGGAGATTGGTTCCCCTCTCCTTGGGGATGAGGTCAATGGCGATGGAGTAGCCGACGCAGGCAATGAAGTCGGAGATGTTCTGATGTCCGGAGAGGGGCGGCATGGCGGCGCAATAGGCCAGAGCGGCGTCGGTTGCCGCGCAATATTCGCTTTTGCCGTTTGCCAGGGATTCCTGGCGCGTGGTCTTCCAGACTTCGACGCAGCGGGCGACGGCGAGGTTGTTGAGCGCTGGAGAGTCTTTTTCTTCGAGGCGGGCCGCGGCCGGAAGGCGAATGGCTTTGATCATTGCGGGTTCTCCGGGTGAGGCCTTTTGACCCTCACCTCATCGATTGTGCGCCGGAGAGGGGAAATGATCTGCAAATGTGGGACAGGGCGCCTCAGATGGGGGCGTCCGGGGCCATGCGACTCGCGGGCTTCGGGGGCATGGAAGAGTCAGAAGCCAACATTTAGGTCCCTGACCGCTTGTTTTTGTACCTGCTCCGTGCCCGATCCTTTCGCCTTTTTCCTGGCGA
Organism: uncultured Occallatibacter sp.; assembly: GCA_964445025.1. Lineage (GTDB taxonomy): Bacteria > Acidobacteriota > Terriglobia > Terriglobales > Acidobacteriaceae > Telmatobacter. Next base: position 10,103 of record CAYUJM010000048.1, read on the forward strand.
AGGGGTGGGAAACCGCGAACCCCAAGAGTACGAAATCCCGGGTCAGAGACCTAGTGGGGTGCGCCTGAAGTTCTTTGCATTTATCTGAAGCAGAGTCCCGGGCTGAGAATTGTCCCAAAAGCAGGTCCTTCGACTCCGCTAACATGCGCTGCGCTCAGGATGTCAGGTCATTTTTGGGTAGGAACTTTGGAGACTGGACACTCGGAGATAGAGGGTAAAAAGCTCCACCTCAAACAGCAAAAGCGCCGCCCGAAGGCGGCGCTTTGTTGAATCAACTGCAACGGATGCCCCTACAACGTCGACTCAATCTCAAATCCCCATGCTTCGAGAAGGGCTTCGGGGATATACTTCGAGTTCTTGTTCCTCCGCGCCCATTCCCGCAGCCGGGTGGACCGAATGTACTGGTCCGGGCTGAGCTTGAACTCCTTCACGATCTGCTCGAAGGAGGTCACTGTGGGCACTACGGGGCCAATGGGCTCCGGCTTGCCCCAATTCGGATTTCCACGACGCTTTGCCATCGATTTTGTGTCCTTAAGAGGTGTGTTCTGCGCTTACATCCTCGGCAACGGGCTTGGGGGGCTCCAGTCGCTCCAGGGAGGATTACAGCTTTTAATTTTACGTATATTTCCTTTAAAAATCAATAGTAAAGTGATTCCTCCGTGCACAGAAGTGCATCACTTCCCATTGTGCAATCTCCCGCGCTAAGTTTCTCTCCACAAAAGAATTAACTGCACTTCGATGCGCGCGCGGCTGTCCAGCGGGCAGCCAATGTCAGGTCAAAAGTGGCGGCAAGCCTGCTTCCGGTGGCAGGATACTACTATGACAACACCATGGGGAAGGCTGGGGGGAAAGCTGGGGGGGAAACTGGCGGCTGCCCTGTTGCTGGCTGGCGCACTTGCGCCCTGCCGGGCGGTCGAGCTCCGGATCAGCCGCGACGCCCTGGAGCGCACCCTCAAGCAGCAGCTCTTCAGCGGGCCCAACGGGCGCTACTACATCAAGGGCAATCCCCAATCGGCCTGCTTCGTCTACGCCGAGAACCCGCAGCTCCTGTTTGCCAATGACCGCATCGTTGTGCAATTGAAAACCCATGCGCGCCTTGGCAAGGCGGTAGGCGGCGCATGCATCGGCATTGCGCTTTCTCTGCCCGCCGAGGTATCCGTAGCGCCCGACGGCGAAGGCGAGACCATCGGCTTTCGTGATGCGCGCGTGGACAAAGTGAGCAACCACCAGGAGCTCAACTTCGTTCTGATGCCGTTCCTGAGCCACCAGGTTCCGTCGAGCATGAAGGTGGATGCGGCCGAACTGCTGCGCAAGGCCCTGGAAGGTTCGACCGCGTCCTCCGGATACAAAGTCACCCTGGAGCGGCTCAAAGTTCACTCCATTCAAATCGAGGGCGATCATCTGGTGGTGGATGCGGACGGCGATCTGAGTGTGCAATAGGGGCCTGAGCGCGATATAACTTGGGAGCCGGCCCAACCGGTGTTTGACGGCGCTGCTCGGGTAAATTCAGCGTCAAGGTGAGGGATTCAATGCGCCCTAAGCTCCAGGTTCTGCTCTGGCTATGCGCCGCCTCGCTGGCGCGTTCGCAAGCCATCCAGATCCCTCCCACCGCGCCGGGCACATCCCCGGCCTCCACTACGATTCGTCAGACCGTGAACAATGTGCTGATCGATGTGGTCGCCACCGACAAGAACGGGCAGCCCATCACGGGCCTCGCGAAGGGGCAGTTTCAGATTCTTGAGAACGGCAATCCGCAACAGATTGCCTTCTTTGAAGAACATCAGGCCGAGCCCGCGCCGGCTCCTGTCGCGCCCACACCGCCGCTCCCCCCGGACGTCTACACCAACATCCCTGCCACCCCTCCCGACAACGGCCCCACGCTTGTCCTGCTCATGGACGGCCTGAACACGCCGACGGGCGACCAGGTGAAAGTGCGCATGGCCATGCTCGACTATCTGCGCAAGATTCCTCAGGGCCGGCACATCGCCATCTTCACCCTCACCAGCAAACTGAGCATGATTCAGGGCTTCGACAGCGACCCCGCCACGCTCATCGCCGCGCTCGACCAGGTGGCCGCGTGGCAGAAGACGCACTCCCGCCTCAATGACGATCCCGGCCAGGATAGCTACGCGGACTTCATGCCCACCGGCGCTCCCATGGTCGATGCCAGGGTGATCGCCAATTTCATATCGCATGAACAGCCCATGCGCATGGACGAGCGAGTTGCCGACACCCTGAACGCTCTCAGCGCCCTTGCCACCTATTTGAACGCCATCCCAGGGCGCAAGAATCTCATCTGGTTTTCCGGTTCTTTTCCCATCTCGATTGGAGACAGCAGCGATCTGGACGCAGCCCGAAACTACGAAGGAGATCTGCGCAAGACCGCCGACCTGCTCAAGCTCGCACGCGTGGCCGTCTATCCCATGGACCCAGGCGCTAACGCAGCCCCCACCATGTTCTCCACGACCCAGAACGAGAGCGGCCCATTCATCGCCGACCAGGCCTCGTCCGCCGTGGACAGCCACGTGACCTCGGACACGCTGGCCGAGTCTACCGGAGGCCGCGCCTTTCACGGGACTACGAATCTTGCCGGCGCAATAGAAACCGTGACTCAACTTGGCGCGAATTACTACACCCTGGCCTACGTGCCCGCAAACAAGAACTACGACGGCAAATACCGCAAGCTCGTTGTCAAGGTCGATGCGCCCAAGGCCCGGCTCGATTACCGCCGCGGCTACTATGCGGATGATCCAGGAAAATCCGGCGCGGGCTCACTGGCTCAATCTTCGCGCACGGCTGCCGCGCTTCTGCATGGCGGTCCGGCTGCCACTGACATCCTGTTCAAAGTGCGAGTGGCCCCGGCCGAAGGCGCGGCCAGCCCCCGCCCCGGCGTCGTCCGCTACAGCATCAACTGGTCCATCGATCTGAAGAGCATGGGCCTGGTCGAATCTGCGGATGGATCACGACACGGCACATTGACGTTCAACGTAATTGCCTACGACCATGATTCCAAGCCGGTCAACACTGCGACCATCGCCAAGTCGATTACCCTGCAACCGGATCAGTACGAAAAATTCCTGAAGACGGCCGCTCAGCTTCATCAGGATCTGGATTTGCCTTTCGGTCCCATCTATCTGCGCATCGGCATCGTCAACACCGATACCGATCGTGCCGGCGCAATGGAGATTCCCCTCGACGTTCGCCCCTCACCCGCACAGACAGGCGTTGCCGGTCCCGTAACTCCCCACTGAGTGAGTTACTCGCACCAAGCGTTGAACGCTCCCGCTCGCACGGCCCCTGCAAGAGCGTCTATGTCGGTCGACAGCACTCTGTCCTGTTCCAGTTTGGGCACCACGGCACGAACCGCTCGATGGACACGCTCGACCTCGCGGCTGGATCTGAGCGGCCTGCGGAATTCCAGCCCCTGCGCCGCGCACATCAGCTCGATAGCCACAATCCGCTCCGCGTGCTCCACAATCTGGCGCAGCTTGATGGCGCCCGTCATGCCCATGGAGACGTGGTCTTCCTTGCCGCCGTCGGTGGGGATGCTGCCCGACGACGACGGATGCGCAAGCACCTGGCACTCGTTGATCAACGCCGCCGAGACAATCTGCGCGATCATGAACCCCGACGAGAGGCCCGGATCGGGCGACAGAAAGGCCGGCAGTCCCTCGTTGATGTCCGGATTCAGCAGCCGATCGATGCGCCGCTCGGTGATCCCCGCCAGATCCGTCAGGACAATGGCCGCGTAATCGAATGCGTACGCCAGCGGAGCCCCATGAAAATTTCCGCCCGATAGCACCGCTCCGCGGTTTAGCGTTTTGGCCGGGTACTCCGGGAACACGAGGGGATTGTCTGTTGCCGAACCGGCCTCAATCTCCAACACGGACTTCACATGAACGAGCGCATCGCGAACCGCTCCATGCACCTGCGGCATGCAGCGCAGACAATACGCGTCCTGCACCCGCGAATCGTGCTCGCGGTGCGCCTCGCGAACCTCCGACCCCTCGAGCAGCCCCAGCAAGTGCTGCGCCGACGCGATCTGGCCTGCATGCGGACGCGCCTCGTGAATTCGCGGATCAAAAGCCGCCGGAGTGCCCATCAGCGCCTCCAGGGACATGGCCCCAGCCACATCCGCCAGCCGCGCCACACGCAGCCCGCGGGCAACCGCCAGCGCTCCCACAGCGGTCATGGCCTGGGTCCCATTGAGGAGCGCAAGGCCCTCCTTGGCCGCCAGCGCGAGCGGCTGCATTCTCGCCCGCCGCAACGCCTCGCCGCCAGTCATCCGTTCGCCCTTGAAGAACGCCTCGCCCTCGCCGATTGCGACCAGCGCCAGGTGAGCGAGTGGCGCCAGATCCCCACTCGCGCCCACCGACCCCTTCTCCGGAATGACCGGATGCACGCCCGCATTCAGCAGGGCCACCAGCAGCTCCACCAGTTCCCGCCGGCAGCCGCTGAATCCTTTGGCAAGCACATTGGCCCGCAGCAGAAGCATGGCCCGCGACTCGCCTTCGGAAAGCGGCTGCCCCACCCCGCCGGCATGACTGCGCACCAGGTTGGTCTGCAACTGGGCCAGGCTGCCCGCGGGAATGCGCACGTCCGACAGCTTGCCGAACCCCGTGTTCACGCCGTAGACCGTCTGCCCCTCGGCCAGAATTCCTTCAATCAGATCCCGGCTCGCCGCGATGCGCGCCAAAGACGCGGGAGCGATTTCTACCTGCCTCCCACCCAGCGCGACCGCCTCAATCTCTGCCAGAGTCAGCGCCTGGCCATCCAACACCAAAGGTTCCATAACCCCGATACTAGGCGGGAACTCAACTTGCGTACATACAGATTTATCTACGGAGCATGTCCTTGGCATTGAAATCGACTATGCTGGACTTCTATGGCAATGGATTCCACGGCGCTGCTTGACCATTTTGGCCGAAAGCTTCTCGACGAGCTCCAAGCGAACGCCCGTCTCTCGCTGGCAGAGCTCAGCCGCCGCATTCGCCTCTCGCCGACCGCAACCGCGGAGCGTTTGAAACAGATGGAAGAAGTGGGAATTCTGAAGGGATACACTGTTGAAATCGATCGCGGGGCGCTTGGCCTTGAGGTCATGGCGTTTATCCGCATGAGCTGCCCCGGCCAGCACTATCACCGCTTCATCGAGTATGTGCAGACGCTCGAAGAGGTTCGCGAGTGCCATCACCTGACGGGCGGTGACGATTTCCTGCTTAAAGTCACCACCACCTCCATGGATGATCTTGAAGCCCTCATCGAGGCCCTGCTTCCCTATGGCAACCCCGTCACCAGCCTCGTTCTTTCCACGCCTGTCGAGCGCCGCCGCTACGCCGTCACCGGCAAGCTGACCACCATCGTCCGCAAGGCCACGGCGCGCCGCCGCTAGCAAGGTAGTGTCCAATTTGAAGTTTTGAAGACCAGCCAAATCCTATTCATTGAGGTTCTGTAGGTCGCATTTCCTAAATGGACCACACGCCGTGCTCACGGATAGCGGCGTGCATCGCATCCGGAGCGAGATCCAGTTCTCCGGGCCAGGACACGGCACCGTACTCGATCCTCACCTGAGCGAAAAGACACGGGTCGAGAAGCGCGGCGAAAACCCCTGCTGTCGGGGAGTGAACCAACCGGGCCATGTCGACCATGCCAGTCGAACCGTCTACAAATGCAACCCGCAGACGAAACTCCGGAAGAGCCTCGACATCTGTCACGCGCCATGGAGACCTGGGCGCGATCTCCTCAACTAGACCAACGGGCGAATTTTCATGGGCGTTTGATTCTGTACGCACAATTCCCAATCCTCCATCAGTTCGTCACGATGTTGTTGCGCCCACTCTACTACGAGTGCCATTGCGCGCCTCGGCAGTTCTCCGCGGATGACTTCGAGGGTCTGAATATCAATCAGCGCTTCAAATTCAGCATACAACGCATGGAAGTGCGGTGGAACATGATCTCCGAAGTACATCTGGATCAATATCCCGTAAAACCTACTGATAGTTGGCATCTATCTCTCTTTCTTTGGCTTACAAACAACGCTATCGTCATTGTCTGTCGATATGCTTCTGAGCCGGACAAGGCCAAGCCCCGCAAACTCAAACAATGTGGGGTACTTTCTCACTCTTGCGTTGATCTGCCTTGCCCGTGCCGCATTGCCATCCTTGCGCATGTAAAGGCCCCGCTGCTCAATCTCGACGCTCAATTCCTGGGTGGTAGCCGTGTAGGATTCTCGCTCCAACAGGATGATTCTCATGGCTTTATGTAACGTGCCGTCAAACATTTCAAGTTCGGCCGCTGTCCTTAGAGTGTGCCGGATCCAGGCTGAAAGGGTCTGGTCCCCGGCTTTTGCCGCGGCCGTCACGATCTTGTAATATGCCGAAGCCTAAACCCAGGAAGGTCGGGCGCCCCATGCTTGCAAAAGGCGAAGCGAAGGGCAAAATCGTCCCCGTCCGGCTGGACACCGCCTACGCCTGGTCTCACTCCACAGATGACCAGGAGAACCCGATCCGCCACATTACAGTGCTGCACCTGGGCCCGGTGATCTCTGCCGAAACCGCGGTCCGAGCTGCCATCCTGCAGGAATTCAGAGCTTGGCAAACTCGACTTCTGAAACAGACCCGCGAAGACGTCCATACCCAAGGTAAACGCACCACCGCCTAAAAAGGCGGCGGCTTTGCGGTACGGCTGGAAGCCGGATTGATCGGCCATGCGGCCGATAGTGCTTGCTTCAGCCTCATTACCCTGAACGCCTCTGTGCTCACCCCGTCCCTCGTGGCCAGCAGTGAGCGAAAAGGCGAGAACACGTGCTACCGCCGCCTCAAGGCGTGGGGTTTACCGATCCCCGATAGGCGACTCTAAAGTCAGCTTTCATCAGGCATGGTGACCGATCTATAGTGGTAGCGTTCACTGGCGCGCTCTTCCGCCTGCGCTCTGATCGGAGTACCCACAGCTATGCTCATCACACGCAGAGATTTCGCCAAGCTCGGAACGTTGAGCCTGGCGGCGCGCTTCGCCCCACCCCTCAATGCGCAGCTCAAGCAGAAAAAGATCGGCTATGCCGTCATCGGCCTCGGACGCATCGCAGGTCACTTCATGCCCGGCACACGCTTGACGAGCAACTCGCAGATCACCGGCCTGGTCAGCGGCCATCGCGACAAAGCCGACCGCATCGGCGCCGAGTACGGCGTACCTTCAAGCTCCATCTACCACTACGAGAACTTCGACGAGATCGTGCACAATCCAAACGTCGATGCCGTCTACGTTGCGCTGCCCAACTCCATGCACGCCGAATACACTATTCGCGCTGCCAGGGCCGGCAAGCATGTGCTCTGCGAAAAACCCATGTCGATCAACGTCGCCGAGGCCGAGAAGATGATCGCAGCGTGCAAGGCCGCCAACGTCAAGCTGATGATTGCCTACCGCTGCCATTATGAGCCCACTAACCTCAAGGCCGTGCGTCTGATCCGCGACGGCGCGGTTGGACAGGTGCAGGCAATCGAAAGCAGCTTCGGCTTCAACATGGGACCGAACGAGTGGCGCACCAACAAGAAGCTTGCCGGCGGCGGCCCTGTCTACGACGTCGGAATCTATTCTCTCAACGCCTGCCGCTACCTGACCGGCGAGGAGCCAGAACACATCTCCGCTTACGCATCAACCATCGACCACGACGACAGGTTCAATGAAGTGGAAGAGAATGTCTCCTGGACTATGCGCTTCCCTTCGGGCATCGTGGCCAGTTGCGCCACGACTTATGGCGCGAACATGCCCGGCTATTATCACGTCTATGGATCGAAGGGCTGGCTCCAGGTGGACAACGCCTTTGTGTACGAGGGTCTTCATCTCCGTGGCTTCGTCAATGGCGCCGATATCGACGAGCCCAACCCCGCGCGCGATCCATCGCACTTCCAGGCCGAAGCGGAGCACTTCTCTCACTGCATCCAGAACAACCTGGAACCCAAGTCACCGGGCGAAGAAGGCCTTCGCGACATGCGATATATCACCGAGATTTACCGGTCCGCCGGGATCTCAGTGTAAGGAAGGTCCGATTAAGTTCACGCGAATGCGCCAACATTCCCTCAGGAGCTAAAGCGCTTGCGGAAAAACTCGCGATTTTGGGCAGGACTGTCAGAAAGCGTCCTTCCGGGGCTGAAGCCCACGTCGATTCTGCGCACTTTGTGCGGGGGTTGAAACCCCCGCCTCCCTCCGTTTCGATTTTTCCGCAAGCTGTTAAAGCCCACGCTCGTTTTGTGGTACTGTGGCACGGCTCAATCGTGCCCTTTCAAAGCATCGGCTTAATCAGAGGTCCCCTGAGCCGGAGCCAAACTCAACTGTAGCTGCCCGCAAACCTCCTTTGCGGTTGTCGCCACGACTATTGGAAATCGGTATGCGGGAAGACTCTCTGGGGATTCGCAAACCCGCGGACTTACTCCAATCCAAGCATCTTCCGGTTCTTTTGTATGTCTGCGCTTCCGCCCGCAAAGTCGTCAAAGGCACGCTCCGTCACGCGAATGATCTTCTCCTTGATGAACTTTGCGCCCTCCGACGCACCCGCATCCGGATGCTTCAGGCAGCACTCCCACTCGAGAACTGCCCAGCCGGGATAGTCGTACTGCGCCATCTTGCTGAAGATGGAATTGAAATCGATCTGCCCGTCTCCGAGTGACCGGAACCGCCCCGGCCTGTCGATCCAACCCAGATATCCGCCGTAGACACCCGATCGTGCGCTCGCATGGTACTCCGCGTCCTTCACGTGGAATGCGCGGACCCGCTCATGGTACTCGTCCAGGAATCCGAGGTAATCCATCTGTTGCAGAACCATGTGGCTGGGGTCGTAGAGAATATTCGCCCGCCCGTGTGCATGGACTGCGCTGAGGAACCGCTCGAACGTAGCCCCGTCATGCAGGTCCTCGCCAGGATGCAGTTCATAGCAGACGTCCACACCCGCTTCGTCAAAGGCATCCAGAATCGGCAGCCATCGGCGGCCCAACTCCGCGAACGCCTCTTCGATCAGTCCCGCCGGCCGCTGCGGCCACGGATAAAAGAACGGCCACGCCAGCGCGCCGGAAAACGTGGCGTGTGCCGTCAGTCCCATCTTCTGGCTCGCCTTGGCAGCAAATTGCAGTTGCTCCACTGCCCACGCCTGCCTGCCCTTCGCGTCCTGCGCCAACTCCGCGGGCGCGAAATCCGCAAACGCCGCATCGTAGGCCGGATGCGTTGCCACCAGCTGTCCCTGCAGGTGCGTTGACAACTCCGTCACGGCAAGACCCGCATCGCCGATCACTCCCAACACTTCATCGCAGTAGACCTGGCTCTCCGCCGCCAGGCCCAGGTCGAAGAGGCGGCGGTCCCAACTGGGAATCTGCACGCCCTTGAAGCCCAGTCTCGCCGCCCATCGCGCCATTCCATCCAGCGAGTTGTATGGCGCTTCATCTCCGGCGAACTGTGCCAGAAAGATCCCCGGTCCCTTGATCGTCTTCATCCTCTATCTCCCGCAAAAATAGAAATGTCTCAAAACTCCACCCAACTCTCGGTCTTATTGCTTTCGATCGCGCGCTCAATGAAGCGCATTCCGCGCACTCCTGCCCGGATCCCTGGCAGCGTATCGGGCAGGGCAATTCCCTTCCCGGCCTTCCATGCTATTAAGCTATCGGCAAATTCCCGGTACAACACCGCAAAGGCCTCAATATAGCCCTCCGGATGCCCGCCCGGCAGCCTTGTTACGGCCAGCGCATCCGCGCTCAAATACCCGACCCCCGCATGCCGCGTCTGCTCCGGCTCATCCAGCCATTTCACCCTCAGCCGGTTCGGATCCTCCTGCTGCCACTCGATAGAGCCCTTCTCGCCGTAGACGCGCAGACGCAGCCCGTTCCCCTCGCCAGCCGCCACCTGCGAGGCCATTAGCGTCCCGCTCGCACCACCCTCCAAGCGCAGAAGGGCGTTACAGTCATCGTCGAGCCTGCGCCCGGGAACCACCGTGCGCAGCGCTGCATTCAGGCTCGTCACTCTGAGCCCGGTCACGTACTCGACCAAATGAAAGGCATGCGTCCCAATGTCTCCAATGCACCCGCCGGGTCCATTGAGCGCCGGGTCGGAGCGCCATGCGGCCTGCTTCTGTCCCGTAGCCTCCAGCGGCCTGCTCAACCACCCCTGCAAATACTCCACCGCAACCTTGCGAATTGGCCCCAAAGCCCCCGCGGCGCAGAGAGAACGCGCCTCCCGCACCAGCGAGTAGCCCGCATACGTGTGCGTGAGCCCATACGGCAACCCGGCCCTTGCAACCGCCGTCTCCAGTTTCAGGACCTCGTCATAGGTGGCTGTCGCAGGCTTGTCGCTCATCACCGCAATTCCCGCAGCCAGTGCGGCTTCCGCAACCGGTAGATGGAGATGATTCGGCGTCGCAATCACTACAAAATCGATCCTGTCTTCGCGCCGGCTCTCCGCCTCTATCATCTCCGCGTAGTGTGCGTACGCCCTTGCCGGATCGATTCCAAAACCGGCCCCCGCCGCGCGAGACCGCTCCGCCGATTGCGAAAAGGCTCCGGCCACAAGCTCGATTTTTCCGTCCAACTCGGCGGCCATCCTGTGCACCGGCCCAATAAAAGCTCCCGCTCCACCGCCCACCATCCCCATGCGCAGCTTGTTCCCCAATGCACTCCCTCCTTTTGGGCCCGCTCGATGCAATCGTTACCAGTCGGTCAGGGTTCCGTCCAACTTTCTGTTAATGGGAAGATAGGCACGCTGGTATTCATACTTGGCTGCCAGCTTCTCGTCCAGATCGACGCCAAGCCCCGGCCCGTCCCCCGCAAACATCATCCCATCTTTGAAGGAATACTGGTGCGGAAATACATGGTCGGTCCCCTCTGTATGCGGCATAAGTTCCTGAATCCCGAAGTTATGAATGGCCGTATCGAAATGCAAAGCCGCGGCCATTGTTACCGGCGACAGGTCCGTCGCTCCATGGAATCCAATTCGCACGTGATAGAGCGCTGCGAAGTCCGCCACTTTCTTGAGCGCCGTAAATCCGCCGCCATGCACCAGCGTCATGCGCAAGTAGTCGATCCACTGGTTGCGAATCAGGTCGTGCGCGTCCCAAATTGAATTGAACACCTCGCCTACCGCTATCGGCGTCGTCGTATGCTCGCGGATCACCTTGAACCCTTCCTGCAACTCGGCCGGCGTGGGGTCCTCCATCCAGAAAAGATGAAATGGTTCCAGTTCCTTGCCCAATCGTCCCGCCTCGATCGGTGTAAGCCGGTGATGGCAGTCGTGCAGCAGGTGCAACTCCTCGCCAAAAGCCTCGCGCACACGCGCAAACAGCTTGGGCACGTGGCGCAGATAAAGCTCACTCGACCACTCGTACTCCGACGGCAATCCGCGCTCGGCCGGCTCGTACCGTCCCGGGCCCTTGGCGATCCCGTATGTTGAGGACAGTCCTGGAATTCCGCTTTGCACCCGCACTGCTTTGAAGCCTTGATCCAGATGGCGCGCCACATCCTCCAGCGCGCTCTCCGTGTCTTTCCCATTGGCATGTCCGTAAACCAGCACGCCTTCCCTGCTCTTGCCGCCGAGCAGGTTATAGACCGGCGTATTGAGAGCCTTGCCCTTGATATCCCATAGCGCCACATCCACGGCCGCAATCGCCGACATCGTCACCGGCCCGCGCCGCCAATAGGCGCCGCGATAGAGATACTGCCAGATATCTTCCGTTTGAAAGGGATCGCGTCCGATGATACAAGGAATTACATGGTCTCTGAGATAACTCGCCACAGTTAACTCTCGTCCGTTCAGAGTCCCATCTCCCAGCCCATAAATCCCTTCGTCGGTCTCCACCTTCAGGGTGACAAAATTCCGCCCCGGCGAAGTTATGTTCACATATGCATTTGTGATCTTCATCGAATAACTTCTCCAACTTCCGACCGGCCAAATTCTCAGACCCTGGTCCCTTGGTCTCGGGCTTCTGTTCCCTACTTCCTGCCTTACCGATTCACGCCGCTTGCAAGGAATCCACCATCCACAGCGACTATCTGCCCGGTCACAAACGAAGCCGCTTCCGAAGCCAGAAACACGGCCGTACCGGCGATTTCCTCATCCCTGCCAAAACGCCCCATCGGGGTCCGCATCAGCAGTTCTTCGCCACGCGGTGTTCCCTCCACCAGATTTTCGTTCAAGGGCGTTGGGAAGATCCCGGGAGCAATCGCATTTACATTCACACCCTTCCGCGCCAGTTCTACCGCCAGGCTCCGCGTCAGCGATGCCACCGCCGCTTTGCTTGCCGAGTAAGCCGCAACTTCATGGAAGCTGACAAAGGTGGACAATGAAGCAACGTTCACGATCCGTCCATACCCGGCCCCAACCATCGTGGCACCAAATATCTGGCAGGCGCGTAACGTGCCGGTCAGATTGGTCTCCATAACCCGCTGCCAGTCTGCCTCATGCATTTCCAGTGTCGGAGCCCGGAAGGTAACTCCAGCCGCGTTCACGAGAATATCTACCCGCCTAAAGTCCCTTATCACAGCGTCGTGCAGAGCCTGCACAGACACCCGTGCCGACACGTCACACGTTTGACGGAGTGTTCGCCGCCCCAGCGCCTCAATTTCCGCGGCCACCAGGTCGACCTGCTCAAGCCGCCGCGAAGCAGCGATAACATCCGCGCCGGCTTCGGCCAGTCCCAGCGCAATCGCGTGGCCGAGTCCCGTGCTTCCACCCATCACCACGGCGACCCGCCCGGTTAGATCAAAAAGCCCCTGGTTCATCGAACCGTCTTTCTCCCTCGATTTTTCTCCGCCGCTCTTCCTGGCGCCGTTCCGACAGCTTCATCTCCGCACAAGCCCCAATCCAAAACACTATCATGTAAGACGATTTACCCGTGCCCAAGACGCATCGCACTCCTGTCTACGCTCCAATGCGATACAGTGTCATGTGAATGCCTCAGCCAAGCAATGAGCCCGCTTCCCATTTCCGATTCTCCGCGTCGCCGGGGCTGTATCTTGCCTGGTGAGATCGTGCTCCACCTCGATCCCGGCGCAATCCTCCACGCCATGTCGCGTTTCTTGGTCCGGGAGGACGGCACCGCAAGAGTCGCACTTTAGCTGCATCGCACCAAGAGGAAAGACACATGCACGAGACCACAGCACAAATCATCGAACGCGTCGGACTCATCCCTGTTCTCCGCGCCCGTAACGCCGGCCAGGCACATGCCGTTGTCCAGGCCATGCTGGCAGGTGGCGTCACCGTCGTTGAAGTCACCATGACGGTTCCCGGCGCCGTCGATCTCATTGCCGAGCTCAAACGCGAGTACGCAGGCGAGCTCCTGCTCGGCTCCGGAACCGTCACCACAGGCGCCCAGGCGGAAGCTACCATTGAAGCCGGCGCTGAATTCGTCGTCAGCCCCAGTTTTCACCCCGACGTTATCGCGGCAACGAAAACGCACAAAAAGCTCTCCATACCGGGTGCGCTCACCCCCACTGAGGTCATCACCGCATGGGAAGCCGGCGCGGATTATGTGAAGGTCTTCCCATGCTCGGCGATGGGCGGCGCCAGCTACCTGAAGTCGCTTCTGGCGCCTTTTCCCCACCTCAAGCTGATCCCCACCGGCGGCGTGACGCACCACACTGCCGCAAGCTTTCTTGAGGCGGGCGCACGCGCGCTGGGCGTGGGCAGCGATCTGGTCAACCTGGCAGCCATCGACCAGGGCGCCCCGGAGATCATCACCGCTGCCGCACGCGCCTATCTGAAGGTCATTGCGCAGTTCAGGGAGCAAACGCATTTGCGGGAATAGGCATTGATTTAAATCGAGAAACAAGCTTGGCTCCGCCTCCGGACGAACGGGCTCGCGGTATACTTCCCCTGCCCGGCGAATTCATTCGGACCGCCATCTATGAGCCTTCCGCACGCATCGCAATCTGATTCCGCTGCGTCGCAATTTGACCCGCAGCCCTTTCGACTCGACAACCGCCATGCCCTGGTAACTGGCGGAGCCAGCGGCATTGGCGCTGCCGCTGTCAGGGAACTGGTGCGCGCCGGAGCCTTCGTCTGGATTGCCGACATCAACCACGCCGCTGCCACGGCCCTGGCCGCCTCGCTTCCGTCCGCCCACGCAGTCCACCTCGACGTTACCAGTCCTACTTCGATCGCCGCCGCAGCAGCCCATCTCGACCGCCTCGACATCCTCGTGAATAACGCCGGCATCGGCCACGTCGGCAGCATTGAGACAACCGAGCCAGAAGACTTCGACCGCCTCCTCAACGTCAATGTCCGAGCTGTCTACCTGGTCACCCGCGCCTTTCTGCCATTGCTCCTGGCGAGCCAGATCAACCCCGAGAACAACGGTCATAGCGGAACAGTTATCAACATCGCCTCCGTCTCCGGTCTCGTCGGCATCAAGCAGCGTTTCGCCTACTGCACCAGCAAGGGCGCCGTCATCGCCATGACACGCCAGCTCGCGGTCGACTACCCGAAAACCCTGCGCGTCAACGCTATCTGCCCCGGCACGGTCGAAACCCCATTCGTCGAGGGTTACCTGGAGAAATTTCACAAAGACAACAAGGAAGAGACGCGCGCCGAACTCCGCGCCCGCCAGCCTGTCGGCCGGCTGGGACAGCCGCAGGAGATCGCGTCGATGGTCCGATATCTGGCCTCCGATGAAGCCGCCTTCGTCTCCGGCTCGCTGTTCACCATCGACGGAGGCTGGACCGCGGCATGACCTTCCTTTGCCTTATCCTGATTCCAACGGAGCCCCGATGAAACTCGTTTCTTTCTCCCTCGCCGATGGCCGGATCCGCCCCGGTTCCCTTCTTGAAGACGGGAGCCTGATTGCCGATCTCAGCGCCGCAGGCTACGCCGATACCCTCGCGGTCATCGCCGCGGGGATTACAGAGCCCGAAGCCGGCATTGCCTACCCTTCTTATCCCTTGAACGAAGTCCGACTGCACGCCCCGATCCTCAATCCGCCCCGCATCTTCGCCATCGGCCTCAACTACCGCGATCATGCCATCGAGTCAGGCATGGAGATCCCCGCCACGCCGGTCGTTTTCTTCAAGCTCCCCACGGC
This sequence comes from uncultured Occallatibacter sp., assembly GCA_964445025.1. GTDB lineage: Bacteria > Acidobacteriota > Terriglobia > Terriglobales > Acidobacteriaceae > Telmatobacter. The sequence continues at coordinate 25,149 of CAYUJM010000048.1, forward strand.
CATTGTCGGCCCCGGCGAGCCCATCGTTCTCCCGGTAAATTCGACTCAACCCGACTACGAGGCCGAGTTTGCATTCGTCATCGGCCGCGGCGGCTATCGGCTGGCCGCAGAAGAATGGCGCAACCATGTCTACGGCTACACCATCGTCAACGATGTGAGCGCACGCGACGTCCAGTTCGCGTCGACCCAGTGGTCCTTGTCCAAGTGTTTTCCAACTTTTTGTCCGCTTGGACCCGCAATTGTTACCGCCGATGAAATCGCCGATCCGCACCAACTCCAGATTGTCCTGACCATCGACGGCGAGCAGCTTCAAAACTCCAATACCCGCGAGCTGGTCTTCAAGATACCGGAGCTTATTGAATATCTATCTTCGATAACTCCCCTGCTCCCCGGTGACATCGTCTCCACAGGGACACCTCCCGGCGTCGGCCTGGGCCGCAACCCGAAGCGTTGGCTTAGGCCCGGCGAGACAGTGACGGTTGCTGTGGAGGGGCTGGGACTGCTAACCAACCCGGTCGTGGCCGAATAGCTGAATTCGCCGGATTCGCGGAGTTCGCAAGAGTGAGAGCAGCGAGTTAGCAAAAGGACCCGTCAGGGTCCTTCTCTTGGCGAGTTTGCAAGTTAGCGGATTCGCAGGTCGGCAAAGGAGCGAGTCTGCCGGGAGTATTGGCTGCTATTGGATGCGGCCGCGACGGGTTGTCGCGCTAGCCGCCTGACTCCGACGGCTGGTGCTCCCCGCCGAACCAGGCATAGAGCGCTACGCACGCAAAGCACACCACCGGCACCAGGTATGCCGTCTGCAAGCTGCTTCGATCTGCCAGGACCCCCATCACCTTGGTCAGAGCCGCGCCGCCCAGAATGGCCATGACCAGGAGCGAACCGGCTGTCTTGGTCTTGTCGCCCATCCCCTTGAGCCCCAGCGCAAAGATGGTCGGGAACATGATCGACATAAACAGGCTCGTCGTGAGCAGGCACATTGCGCCCA
>CAYUJM010000049.1:0-26007 GCA_964445025.1 uncultured Occallatibacter sp.
ACGGTCATCTCGAAGCCGGAGGACCACCACGACCGCACCGTAATGAGGCTCTTCGCTGCTCCAACGGCGAAGTGCGCCGCGAGAGAGACGACAGCCGCCGCAATCACCGCCGGAACTCCCTGCATGAAGAAGAACGGAATGATGGGGATCATCGCGCCCAGGGCTGTCGAAAGAGCGCCGGAGCTGGCTGAAACCAGGGGATTGCTCAATGATTCCTCAGACGAACCAAGCCGCTCCGTTGTTAATGCGCGAAGCAACTGCTCGGGATCGCTGGCAATGTGATTCACCATATGCAACGCGTCCGCCTCGGGCAGGCCCTTCACCTGGTAATAGAGCGAGAGCAGTTCGCGCGCTTCGGGGCCGTTCATCTGAATGGCTTCGCGTTCGCGGGCAACTTCAGCCTGGTAGATCTCGCGGTTGCTCTTGGCAGCCAGGTAAGCGCCGGAGCCCATGCTGAGAGCCGAGGCGATCATGCCGGAGAGGCCGGCCAGCAGAACGTACTTGCTGTCCCCCGCGGTAGCGCCGGAGACACCCGAGACGATGCCGAAGATGGCTCCCAGGCCATCGTTGACGCCGTAGATCGCGTCGCCGATCCATGCGCCGGGCTGCTTGCGCCCCTGGTTGCGTTTGGCCAGCATCTCTTCCAGGACGGCTTTGGGGTCGATCTTGGGCGCTCCCGCAGGAGCCGCGTAGTGGCCGCGCAGCAGCGAGCCCAGCTCGCGGTAGTGGTCTTTCTCGTCTTCAATGACGTGGTCAAGGATAGCGATGGAACCGTCGTCGCCCAGAGCCTTGAGTTGCTCGCCATAGGTCGCAATGTGGCGGCTCTCTTCAATTTCCAGCCGCCGCAGCGCCATGCGGACGCCGCCGGCGCGGTTGGCAAGCGAGTCGGCCTCGCCGCCGGGTTTGCCGTGGTAGACGGGCTCGGCGCCTCCCAGCTCGAGGATGCGGCCGTGCCACAAAGCGGCGTGCTCCCATTCCGCGCTGGCCAGGTGACGCAGCACCTGGGCGCGCACCGGGTCGGTATCGCGCTCTGCCAGCGCCATGTAGGTGTGGTGGGCCTCCACTTCGGCGTGCCAGTTTTCTTCCAAGGCCGCCAGTACTTTCTTCAGCCTGGCGCCGCTCAACGCTGTAGTGGCCACTTCGTTCTCCTTGCTCTTCAATTCAGGATACCGGAACACCAGCTTTGCACGGTAGCCATACGATTGGCTGCGAGGGTTTCAAAGGCGACATTCCTGCCGGCCACTTCCCCATCGAGGGGTTTCCCGTATAGTGTTGTGTGCAGCAAAAACCGGGACTTCCGGAGCAACGGTAAACCAACCGATTGCGACTTCGGCAGGCCGTCCTGGAAGGGTCGCGTGTCCGGGATGCAAACAAGAGCCCAAACCGGGCTAAATTTTTCTCAGGAAACGGGGAACAACGCATTATGGCAACACAAACGAAACAATCGTCGGCGCTCACGTCGCCGGGATATCTTGTCCCGTTCATCACGGTGACCGCGCTGTTCTTCATCTTCGGGTTCATCACCAACCTGAACATGGGATTAGTGCCTCATCTAAAGAAGATCTTCGAGATACAGGGGCTGGCGACCTGGGAAGCGATGCTCGCCAATGGTGCGTTCTTCACTGCCTATTTTGTGTTTGCGTCACCGACGGGCCGCCTGATTGAGGCCATCGGCTACAAGCGCACGATGGTGGTGAGCCTGTTCATCCAAGTATTGGGAGCGTTGCTTTTTCTTCCGGCAGCTCAAAATGTTTCGTTTCCGCTCTTCCTCTTAGCGATCTTCGTGGTAGGCGCGGGCGTAACCGCGCTTCAGACCGCGGCGAATCCGTATATCTCGATTCTTGGACCGGAACACAGCGCTCCCATCCGCCTGAATCTGGCGCAGGCCCTCAACTCGCTTGGCGGGACGTTTGCGCCCTGGGTGGCCGGGACATTCATTCTCACTACCGCGGTGCTCAATCCGGCGCAGGTTGCCACCGAGAGCGCGGCTGAGCAGCATGCCTACCAGTTGACAATCGCGGATACTGTGCGGCTGCCATACCTGGTCATCGCGTTTGCACTGGTCATCCTGGGCATCGCTGTTGCATTCACCCGGCTGCCCCACGTTGAGGCTACCCAGCAGTTCCGTCCCGCGAAAGAGGGCGATCCGCTCTTGAGCCGGAGCATCTGGAGCTATCGCCACACGGTGCTGGGCGCATTGGGAATCTTTTTTTATGTGGGCGTTGAAGTTGGCCTGGCCACCACCATGGTGCTCTACTTTAGCGATTCCAAGCATGGCGGACTCCACGCCTTGGCGGCTCCCGAGGCCCAGAAGCTCGTGCTCTTTTACTGGCTTGGGGCGCTGGTCGGCCGCCTGCTGGGCTCCTGGATGCTGACCAAAATCAAATCTGGCAAGCTGCTGGGGATCTTTGGCGGGATCGCGGCTGCGCTGGTGGTGGTGTCCATCTTCACCTCAGGCTACGTCGCCATCGGATGCCTCATTCTGGCCGGCTTCTTTAACTCCATCATGTTCCCGAACATCTTTACCCTCGGCATTGTCGGGCTGGGTCCAATGACCAGCAAAGGCTCGGGGCTGATCATGACCGCAGTGTGGGGCGGTGCGCTGATCCCGGTCTTCATCGGGTGGCTGGTCGACAACACCGGTTATCAATGGGCGTTGGTCGTACCGGTCATCTGCTATCTCTACATCGCCTATTACGGGTTGTGGGGCTCCAAGCCGACGCGGACAGTAACAGCGTAGGTTGGAGGCTGTTGACTGAAGGCCCTCCGGCGCAAGCTGGAGGGCCTTCGTACGTTTGGGCGCCGCGACACTCGTGCCGGTCCAGCCGGGCGCGCGGTCTTCAACCGGCATTCGCACAATGGCCGGGAGATTCGCGGTAAGATAGGTTTCGCTTCTAGGCGGCTCACCGCATGCATCCCCAAAAAAAGTCGCGCCCGCAGCACTTTGTTCTGGCAGGCATTGTGGCGCTTTTCGTCCTGCTGCTGTTGCTGCGGCTGCTTGTGTTTGTGCACGGGGCCGGGCGCCACAGATATCGCGGAGCGGGAAGCGAGCCGCCCGCGGCAATGGGAGCCGTTCACGCGGCGAGGAACGGGATGGGCACGGGTCGGGCTGAGCGGCCGTGGACAGACCGCTTTGGCGACGGCACGCCGGACTTTCTGCGCCTGACCGACCCCGCCGACCAGGCTGCCTTCCGCCAGTGGTTTACGGCCATCGCCGATTACCAGGCGGTGCGCCCTCGCGCTGAACTCCCGTCCGAGATTACCGACTGCGCAAGCCTGTTGCGCTACGCCTACCGCGAGGCCCTCAAGCGCCACGACGATACCTGGTTCATGGAAAAGGGGATTGAGGTTACCGCTCTCCCAGGGGAGATTCGCGCCTGGCGCTATCCTGAGACGCCGCTCGGCGTGGGGCTATTTCGCGTGCGTCCTGGCCCCTTTACTCCCGAGGACACAACAAACGGTGCCTTCGCCCAGTTCGCCGACGCCAAAACCCTCGTGGAGCGCAACGCCTATGTCGTCACCCGCGATGTCCAACTAGCGCTGCCCGGTGACCTGCTCTTCTACCGCCAGTTCGGCCAGTCCTCGCCGTGGCACTCGATGATCGTCACGCGCATCGCCGGCCAGACTGCAGTTGTCTACGATACCGGTCCCATCGATCATTCGGCTCATGGCAAATCCGGCGAGTTGCGCCGCGTCACCCTGGCCGAATTGCTCGACCACCCCCAGCCGCAATGGCGGCCGCTCCCGTCCAATCCCAACTTTCTCGGCGTGTATCGATGGAATATTCTGCGAGGAACCCTATGAGGCTCTGCAAGCCGCTTTTGTTCGTTGCGTCTTTGCTTCTTCTTGCCCTGCCTGTGGCGGCCAAAGATGCCCCGCGCTCCTTCTCGCTTTCCACCTCACGGACGTTTGCGCCTGGCGAGAGCGTGAAGATTCAACTGCTGGCCCGTAACGTGCCGGCCCTCGAGTTCCGCGTCTACAAGGTGCGGGACGCGGAAAAATTCTTTGCCGGACTCAAGGACCTGCACAGCTTCCAGGAGCAGAATTACTCGCCCGCCGAGCAGATCGACCAGCGCACCTGGATCGAGAAGCTGCACGACTTCAAAGCGCATCTCTGGTGGCTGGTACGGCGCTTCTTTCGCGGCCAGTTCACCGACGAAGCGCGCGACAACTTCCGCGAGCGCCAGGCCAGCATGGGCAAGCGCAGCCGCGTCGTCGGCGCAACGGAGTTCGCGCAGATTCCCATCCTGAATGAGAGCCAGCTTGTGGCGCGTTGGAAGCTAGAAACCCCTCCCGCCATTGTCAGTGAAACCCAGCAGTTCCCCATCGACGGTCTCGCCGCCGGCGCTTATTTGATCGAGGCCACCGACGGCACCTACAAGGCTTACACCGTTGCCATGGTCACCAGCATTGCGGTGGTGGAGCGGGTGAGCAACGGACAGGTAAGCCTGTATGTAGCCGACCGCAAGACCGGCGCGCCGGTCGAAAAAGCCGATACAGTGCTGTGGGCCAGCGGCAAGCAGCAGTCGCAGGCGCAAACCAGCAGCGACGGCCTGGCTTCGCTGAGCATGAACGGCGCGGGCACAACGGCGACCGGCGGCCCGCAGTCGGAGAATGTGTGGATTCTCGCCCGCCACGGCGCCGATGCCGCTCTGGTGACGCCCTGGAGCTACAACTTCGCCGCCGCGCAGGCCATCGACCTGAAGGGATACATCTACACCGATCGGCCCGTCTACCGCCCCGGACACACGGTCCACATCAAGGGAATCATCCGCAAGGAGATCCACGACGCGCTCGATCTTCCGGACACGAAGACGCTCAAATTGACGGTCACAGACGCCGACAACAAGGTGGTGCTGCAGCAGGAAGCGCCCGTCTCTGCACACGGAACCGTGACCGCGGACCTGAGCCTTGCGCCCGATGCCGGCCTGGGTTATTACACCGTCCGTCTCGATGGCGTTGAAGGCATGGGCAGCTTCTACGTCGAGGAATACAAGAAGCCCGAGTACCAGGTCACCGTAAAGGCGGCGGCGCCGCGTGCACTTCAGGGCAATTCCATTCAAGCCACCATCGAAGCCCGCTACTTCTTCGGCGAGCCTGTAGCCAACGCCAAGGTCAAGTGGGTGGTCCACACGTCAACGCATTACTGGTGGGATGAGGACCAGGACGACTCAGGCGGCGACAACACATCGTCCGATGATTCCAGCGCCGCGGACTCCGACTACGCCTACGGCGCGACCGAGCAGCAGGAGCATGACGGCGTCCTCGATGCCAACGGCCGCCTGACGGTTTCAGTCCCCGTGTCCATCGACCCCAAGCACGAAGACCAGGATTACCGGATTGAAGCTCGCGTGACTGATGCCGGCGAGCGCGAGGTGGCCGGGCACTCGACAGTTCTGGCCACTTACGGGTCCTTCCGAGTGAGTGCAGAACCAACCAGTTATGTACTCAAGACGGGCGAGCCGGTCAAGGTGAAGGTCACCGCGCAGGACTACGACGGCAAGCCCATCCAGACGCCGGTCCACATCGCCGTGAATCTTGAGAGGTGGGATTCGACGACTCGCGAGCGCACCGAAACGCCTGTCGCCAGCCGCGATGCAGCCACCGGAGCCGACGGAACCGTGCTCATCGAACTGCCCATCGGCAACTCCGCCAGCGGCGACTTCGAGATCACCGCCAGCGCGCGGACGCCGGAGAACCGCACCGTCGAAGGCCGAACCTGGGTGTGGATCTGGAACGGCGGAGGCGAATGGTACAACCAGAACGCGCAGGCGCAGATTGTCGCCGACAAGAAGACCTACCAGGTGGGCGATACAGCGCACCTGCTGCTTGTCACCGGCCTCAAAGAGTCTTGGGCGGTGGTCACAGCCGAAGGAGACAGCGTGCAGTCGCGCCAGGTACTGCATGCAACGGGCGAGAGCCTTGCTTTCGACATCCCCATCACCAAACTGGCTCAGCCTAACCTCAACATCACAGCGCTAATCATCCACAGCGACCAGCTCATTACCGCGCAAAAGAGCCTGAAGGTCCCGGCCGTGGAGCGCACGCTGACGGTTACCGCAACGCCCAGCAAGGCGAAATATCTGCCCGGGGAAAAGGGAAGCTTCGACGTCTTCGCCGCGGATTATCAAGGCAAGCCTGTGGAGGCGGACCTGAGCTTTGGCGAGGTGGACGAAGCGCTCTACTCTGTCCGTCCCGATGAGAGCGGCGACATCGTTGCGTCGTTCTATCCCAGGCGCAACGTCGATCTCGAGCCGCAGACCTCCTTCGAGTTCTATTTCTCCGGCGAGGCGGGATTGAAGAGCCCGCTTCTCGCGCAACTTGCAAGCGGCCTCTACCATCCGCGTCTGGCGCAGGTAAAACCCGGTTCCGACCTGGTTGTGCCCAAGGTCCGCAAAGCATTCCCAGACACCGCGTACTGGGACCCCAACGTCCACACCGGCCCCGACGGCCACACCAAGGTGGAGTTCAGCTTCCCCGATGCGCTCACCACGTGGCGCACCACCATCCGCGCCATGACCGACGATGGCAAGGCCGGCGGAGTGGTCACCCGCGTCCTTGTGCGCAAGAATCTCATTGTGCGTCTCGCCGCCCCGCGCTTCTTCCGCCAGGGCGACGAAGTCACTCTGCGCGTCATCGCCCACAACTATCTTGAAACCGCCAAGGACGTCACCTTCGCCCTCGACGTTCAGGGTCTCGAAGTCATCGGCGGCCAGCAACAGGTCATTAACATCCCCGCCAAGGGCGAGAGCAATGTGGAGTGGCGCGTGAAGGCCCACGCAACCGGCAGCGCCGTACTCACCGCCAAGGCGCTCACCAACGAAGAGAGCGACGCCCTCGAGGTCACGCTCCCCATCAACCCTTACGGCGTCAAGCAGCGCGCCGCAACCTCCGGCGTGATCTTCTCAGGCGTGGGCCAGAGCCAATGGAACTATAGCTATCCACCCGCATCGGATACAGGCTCGCGCACACTCAAAGTCACCATTGCGCCCAGCGTAGCGGGCACGGTCTTCGACGCGCTCGACTATCTCACCAGCTATCCCTGGGGCTGCACTGAGCAGACCATGTCCAGCTTCCTGCCCGACGTCATCGTCGCGCAGGCCGTCAGCAAGTTGCACCTCAAGCCGCCAATCGATCCCACTACGCTCAATCTCATGGTGCGCGCCGGCCTCGACCGCCTCTACAGCTACCAGCACGACGATGGCGGCTGGGGCTGGTGGCCCGACGATCAAAGCCGCGTGTTCATGACCGCTTACGTCGTGAGCGGCCTGGGGCAGGCACAAGACACGGGCTACAAGCTCGAAGCTGCAAGGGCATGGGGCCCGAAGCATCTCGACAAGGGGCGCACGTGGCTCCAGTCTATGCTCGCCGCCCATCCGGATATGATCCCCGACCTGCGCGCGTATGTTGTGTACGCGCTCGCCATCACCGGCGGCGCGCCCAAAAACGCGCTCGACAAGGCATGGGACGATCGCGGCCATTTGAGCGACGAAGGGCTCGCACTTACTGGACTGGCTCTTCACGCAGCTTCGGACCCGCGCGCCAAACAAGCCGCCGAACTAATCGAACAGAAGGCCAAGACCACGGGCAATGATGTCTACTGGTCGGGCAACTACGACGAGCTCCTCGACTACTGGGGCGATACCACCCCGGAAACAACCGCCTTCGCACTGAAGCTGCTTACGCTTGAGGACGGAAGCAGCGGGCTCCTGCCCAAAGCCGCCGTCTGGCTGGCCGGCAACGACACGGGCGGATACTGGGAGTCCACCAAGCAGACCTCCATGGTCATCCAGGGCCTCACCGACTACCTTTCGCTGAGCGGGGAGCTGGCCAACACCTCCGACGTGGAAGTGCTGGTGAACGGGGCGAGCGTCGGCAAGCGGCACTTTGGCGCAGGCGACGGATTTGCGCTGCCCTGGAAGATTACGGTGCCGGTGGCGCAGGTGGGAAGCGGCGGCCAGGTCACCATCCGCAAGAGCGGTAACGGCATCACCTACTGGTCGGCAGAGAACGGTTGGTACTCCGCCGACCACAGGGCCTTCCAGCAGGAGAAGCTGGCCCTGAATATCACGCGGGACTACTACGTCTTGCTGAAAAGGCAGGCTTCGCCGAGCGATCCAATTACCTACGACCTGGTCCCGCTGAATGGGGCGGTGCATGTGGGCGACATCGTGGCCGTGAAGCTGGCCGTGAATGGAACTGCGTGGAAGTATCTGCTGGCCGAAGACCCCATTCCTGCAGGGACGGAGTTCCTCGACCACACCGAGCTCTATACGCTGAACAACAAGCCCGACTGGTGGGCCGACTGGTTCACGCGCAAGGAGTTCCATGACGATCGCGCCGCGTTCTTCAACACGGATTTCAACGGCCGGCGCGAGTATGTCTATCTGTTGAAGGTGGTGAATCCGGGCAAGTTTGCCATCAGCCCGGCGCAGGCAGGTCCCATGTATCAGCCGAGCGTACAGACCACCACCGACCCGGCAACTTTGGAGGTGCAGCCGTGAGCGAGGGAGCAGCCATGAACAAAGGAAAGATCAAAGAACTGTTTACAAGGCTCGCGCGTGGCCGCGTCTGGGTTGCTCTGCAGTTTGGCCTCACGCTGCTCCTCATTCTCCTCGGCCTGGCCTGGACGCGGCTGCCGGACAAGCACGCCTGGCAAGTATTTCTTACCCTGCTGATCCCGGTTCTGCTGGCCACCTCAGCCCTCGAGTTGCAGGCCGGCACGGTCCGCAAGTTTGCCGACGATGACAGCAAGCGCGTGAAGCTTGTCTGGGGCGCAATGACTCTGCTTGTCTGGATTGCCGTGGGCGCCGCTGCCTGGGTGCTGCTGGATTGGTGCGACGACCAGATTCCGCTTTGGGCGGGCTACCTGAACTCGCGGGCCTCCGCTCACGCCCGGGCCACCACGTTTACCTATGACCACATCCAGCACGCGCTCACAGCGTTGGAGTGGATTCTCCGCTGGATCGTCCTTCCCGCAAAGGCCATTCCGTATGCGGCGGCTTCGGCCCAGTGGGGCATTCGCCTGCCTTGGCGCAGGGTGATCCGGCTCCTCTGGAACTGGCGTTGGTGGACGGGCGTGGTGCTGACTTCGCTGGTGGGCGTGTGGCTGCCGAGCCAGTTCATCAACAAGACTCCATCCGGCTCCGTCTCCGCGCAGGTCTGGGCAGTGGGTTTCAAGCTTGCCGGAGCCTACCTGCTTGCCGTGTCCAGCTGGGTCCTGCTCCTGGCCTGGTGGGCGGTGCTTTTTTCGCCAAGACAGGCCCCGCCGACCGAGGAAGCCCTGGTGGCAATCCCCGTGTCAAAGGGCCCGCCCGATCGCGAACTCAAGGCCAAAGCCGACATTCCTCCGCCAGAGTAGCGCCCATTAACCTCCGTGCCCCACCCTTGCGACTTCCTTGTGTCGCGAGGGTGGGAGACCACAGACCTCGGCCCTCGGCAATCAAGGGACGCTCCAAGCACCGCTCACTCTTTCCCTAACCCCAGCCGCCACGCCTTGATGTACTTCCAGTGGATATAAACAGAATGGTTGATGTGCAGGATCAACCCTTCACGCCCATCCAGGAAACCCAGCCGGAAAAAGTAGTTGTAGAGAAACGTCGCTGCCGGATTTGCCACCGCATTCCACACGAGTGCCGGCCAGGACCGGCTTGTTTTCCCCTTGGCCGCGAGCAGTTGGGCGATCTCATTGCTATAGCGGTTCATGTGTTCGAGATAGATGCCCATGGTGGGGTAGGCATAGTGGAGCATGTCGCCCTTGAGCTTGCCCGTAGGCCCTGTGAACTGGGGTGTCGAGTGGGGGCCTACGCCCTCGCTCAGGCGGGTTACACCGCGCCGGAAGAGCCTCAGCTTGCGGTCGGGATAGAAGCCGCCATGGTGAATCCAGCGGCCGAAGTAGAGATTGAGGCGTGGAATCCAGTAAGCATCGTACTTTGGCTCACTGCCCAGCACACGCTGTATCTCCTTCTGCAGCTCCGGAGTCAGCACTTCGTCTGCGTCGAGCAGAAGAATCCAATCGGAGGTACACAGGCCGAGAGCGACGTTCTTTTGTTCACCGTGGCCTCCGAAGGCGTGGTAGATGGTTTTGGCCCCAAAGGATTGGGCGATTTCCAGAGTGCGGTCTTTGGAGCCGGAGTCGACGACAATGATTTCGTCGGCCCAGCTTACGCTTTCCAGCGTGCGGGGCAGATTCGCCTCCTCGTTCATGGCGATCATGGCTACAGAAAGGGTCTTGCGCATCAACGGCAGGATAAACTAGCCACCTGCAGTGGGGCAGTCACTTGCGGTGAGGCAGAAGCCGCTTCGCGGCCGCGTGAACTCCAGCGGTCAGCGGATCGTGGCGAGGGCTGTGGCCGGGACACCGTCGCGCAGCCACACCAGCACCTGCGCGCGTCCAAAGCGCTCAAGCAGCCGTCCCGCATACCACCCCGCCACCTCGTGAGCAGCTTCTGATTCCGCCTCACTCGCCGCATCGGCTAACCAGGCCTCCGCCTGCTCAAGCTTCAAACCCGGAGGCGCCCGGCGGCTCGTGGTGCCACCAGCCCATGACTCAACCAGCCCCTCCCGCAACCACAGCGGAGCATTCGCCCCCGCCTGCCGTTCCACCAGCACATGCAGAAACTCGTGCCGCAACACCGGGCCCAGCAGCTTGCGCGCCCTCAGAGTCGCCAGCGGTTGCGTGCCCACCCAATTCTCCTCTGTAAACGCCGCCACCCAGCCTGGCACCAGAGTCCCCTCCCGAAATGCCTCCGTCGACCGGAATGCCCGCACCGTAAACGTCCCCTCCACCCGCAGCCCCGACCGCTCCTCCGCCTCTGCCAGCGCCTGGTTCATCTGCGGTAAGAACCCTGCGTCTTTCGCCGTCAGTGTCTCCAGCACAAAATCCTGCCCCCGCACCGTCTGCCACGCCAGCCCCGTCGTCTCGTCCACAGCCCCGGCCCCTGGAAAGTACTGCGCCAGAATCTGCCCGGCTTCCCGCCCCTTCTCCGCCATCTCTGCAGCTCCCGCCTGGCACAATCCCACCCCGTGCCCCGAACCCCGCCCATGAAAGATGAATTGGTCTCCCTGCCGCGTGACCTCAAACCAGTTGCTGAGAATCTTGCCCCAGCCCATCGCGCGTCCTACGGCGAGCCGAAATTCTTCGGCGTTAACTTCCGATGCGCCGATCAGCAACATGGCGGCCCGTCCCGATCCGCCTCGGCGCGAAACGGTGAGCGTCTCCCATCCCGGCCTTGCCAGCCCCGCCCCTGCCAGCACCGCCGTCAGATCGGCAAAAGACAAGCTCGCCGACCACTCCCGCGCCCCACCTGTCGTGCAATATGGATCCGCCCGCGACGCAAGCCACGGCATCGGCCCTCTATTCGCAGCCCCAGCCCAAACCTCATCAGGCGAGGCCGTCCGTCCCCCACAGTTCTGGTGGAACCATGCTGCGGCACGCTGCCCGTGATACCAGAGAGTCTCCCCGGCCGTGGCAAGAGTAGCGGCATGGGCGGCTGCCCGGCGAGATCCCAAACTGCCCCAGTGCAGCAGCTGGCAATGCGTGGAGTCGCACAAGTCGTATTCGGCGTGTCCGTGTTGCTGATGGAGAGCAAAGGAGCGGACAACGATGGCGAGTGCTTTGAGCGACTCGGCGCTGTCAGCGGGACCGCTCTCACTGGCCACCACACGCTCGACATACATCTCTACCGGAAGCGTCACGGTCAGGATGAGTTCGCCATTGCGCGCGGAGATGCGGAGGGGGGTATGCAAAGTGAGGGATTCGCCATGCGCAGCAAGGGTGATGGCACCAGCCAGCGAGACAGTCTGAGCCTGTGAGCCGCTTGTCAGCTTGAGCCGATCGCCATTGGCGTGGATTTGCTCCGATTTGGCGAGCGAGACGGCGGGACAGGCTTCACACAGGCGCAAGCTGGCCTTGGTTCCGGGCGTGGGCGATACGGTGATCTCCTTGTCGTGCCAAAGAGTCCAGAGGCCAACGCGCAGTGTAGTCCCGCGATGAGGAGCGGGATCCGCAGCCCGGACTGGAGCCGCGACGGGCACGATGGCCAGCAAAATGGCAGCCAGACAACTCTTCATGGCCGCGCCTGCCTGAGCGGAGAGTGAGCGAGCAGCTCGGCCGCAACCTGGGCCGCATTGGCTCCGTGACCGGCAGGGAGATAGACGGCAATCACCGCGCCCGGGTGCTCCGCAGGAACGAGTCCAACAAACCAGCCGTGCGAGGGGGTTCCAGGGCCGAGGTTGGCGGTGCCCGTCTTGCCCGCGACCGCGACGCCGCCCAGCGAGGCTGACGCTGCAATGCCGAAGCTGGCCGAATCGGCCAGGCCGGCTTCGACCACCTGCGCAGCCGTGGAACCGGAATGCGCACTGAGCTGCAGCGCTAGCCAGCGGTAGGCACTGGCAAGTTCAAGGGGCGTGACGCGGATGCCATCGACCCCGAGCAGCGCCAAGGTTGACTCGTCGCTCGTCCGCGGATCGCGGAATTCGGCGGTTGCCTCCGCGGAATCGAGGCCGGTCTGGCCCAGCAGGCCGGTGGGAGCCAGCAAGCGGCGAAGTTCTCCGGGTCCAAGCGTGGCAGCGACGGATGCGAAGTAGGTATTGCACGACCAGGCGAGCGCCTGACAGGCGTCCATCGGCTCCGCGGAGGGATGCGAGCAGTTGAGCGAGCGGCCGGCGATGTGAAGTTTTCGATTGCACGCGATGCGGCGCGATGGATCCCAGCGGCCGGAATCGACCAGGCTGTAGAGGGCGAGCGGCTTGAGCGTGGAGCCGGGAGCGGCAAGAGTGCGTGCTGCTTCAGACAGATGGCCGGAAGCGAGCAGGTGGCCGGAGGCGATGTCGAGGACAACGATGCGTGCCTCGGGGGTGGTCCGCTCCGCGCGGGCAACGGCGCCAGGCCATGTGGACGCCGATTGCGGTTGGCAGAGAGAGACTCCAGCAAGAGCTACCGCAGCCACCGCCATGAACCTCGCACCGCACACACCACGAGTATCCACCATTCGGACGGCGAATCGCGGCGTTATGCTTTCATCGAGGTGAATCGCGCAATGAGGGTCCTTCTCTTCGGAGCGACGGGCATGGTAGGGCAAGGGGTTCTGCGCGAGTGCTTTCGCAACCTGGAGGTCGAGTCGACGGTCGCGATCGGGCGCACGCCAACCGGCATGGAGCACCCGAAATTGCGCGAGATCGTGCACGGAGATATGCAGAATTACACGGCGATCGAGGGAGAGCTGTCCGGTTTCGATGCCTGTTTCTTCTGCCTGGGAATCTCTTCCAGCGGGATGACCGAGGCGGAATACGCGCGCATCACATACACCTTTACGATGGCTGCCGCCGAGCCTCTCAGCCGCCTTAATCCGCACATGGTCTTCGTCTATGTCTCCGGCCAGGGCACGGACAGCTCGGAGAAAGGCCGCGTGATGTGGGCGCGGGTGAAGGGGCGAACGGAGAACGCGCTGCTGCGGCTGCCATTCAGTGCATACATGTTTCGTCCCGGCCTTATCCAGCCGCTGGATGGGATTGAGTCCAAGACGCGGGTTTATCGAGTTTTCTACGCGGTTTTTGGGCCATTGCTCACGGTGCTGCGCCGGGCGCTGCCGAATCTGGTTCTAACGACCCGTCAGATCGGACTGGCTATGCTGGCGGTGGCAAAGTTCGGGTATGAGAAGCAGATTCTGGAAACAAAGGACATCCGTACATTACTATCGCGCTAAAAACCGCGCAGGAGGTATGCACACAAGGGCATATGCAGCCGTAAGATAAATGGCAAGAAAAATACAACAATCCATCTTCACAGGAAATCACATGAAACGGTTCCCCGGTCTTGCGATTTCGACATTTCTCCTCAGTCTGAGCTTTGCAGGCGTAACTGGCTGCGGTGGTTCTTCTTCCAGCTCTGGAACTTCCGCGCCACCCCCTTCGATTTCCAGCTTCACCGCGGCTTCAACTACGATCACGGCCGGAGGGAGCACCACTCTGACGGGCGTGTTTTCGGGTGGAACGGGTGTCGTTACTCCCGGCAATTTGCCCGCTACGAGTGGAGTGGCCGTGAGCGTGAGCCCTGCCACGACCACCACCTATACGCTCACGGTCACCCCCGCCAGCGGGACACCGGCCACTGCAATGGCGACAATCACCGTGAATCCCGCAATTCCCCCGCCCACGATCACGAGTTTCATCGCCGCTTCGCCCACGATCATGGCCGGAGGGAGCACCACTCTGACGGGCGTGTTTTCGGGCGGAACGGGCGTCATTACTCCCGGCAATTTGCCCGCTACGAGTGGGGTGGCCGTAAGTGTAAGCCCCACCGTGTCTACCACCTATACCCTCACGGTGACCCCCTCCAGCGGCACCGCGGCTACTGCGACAGCCACGGTTACCGTGCAAAGCACGGTGTCGGTAGACCTGTCGAGCACCGGTCCGACCATAACTGACCAGCTTCTGGGCATGAACATGGCCGTCTGGTATGACCTGGTCACCAATCAAGCCGGCATTCTGAGCGGCTTCCAGGACGCCGGGATCAAGGCAGTGCGCTGGCCAGGCGGGTCGGACTCTGACCTCTACCACTGGTCGACCAACACGCTCTGCGACGGCGGTTATGCCGACGCGAATGACACATTCGCGAACTTCGTGAACGACCTTGCGGTTCCGGCCAAGCTCGATGTGGCCTTAACGGCGAACTACGGCTCGAATTCAACCTGCACTGGAGGCGGCGAACCAAGCGAGGCAGCCGCGTGGGTGACTCAAGCTCTCGCTGACGGCCTTACCGTAAGCCATATGACCGTGAGCAACGAAGAGTACGGCAACTGGGAGTATGACTTGCACTCCACACCCAACGACCCCACCATTTACGCCGCCGCGGTAGTGGGAGCGACCGGCTACTATCAGTCCATTAAGACGGCCAGCCCGGACACTCTCGTCGGTGTTGTCGTCGACGCGGATAACGCAGCCGGTGGGTGGGACAACACGGTGCTGGCCAATGCCAAAGGCTCCTACGACTTCGTCGAATATCACTACTATCCGGAGACTCCGGGCCAGGAGAGCGACCCATTCCTGGTGAACCAGGCGGCGCAGAATCTGACGGCGAACCTGAACACGGTGAAATCGGAACTGGCCAAATGGGGAACGCCCGACACGCCGATCTATGTGGGCGAGATCGGAGGACCTTACAGCAACCCTGGCAAACAGAGCTGGTCGATCACGCAGGGCTTGTATGCCGGCCAGGTGCTGGGCGAAATGATGAACGATGGAACTTCGCGCCTGACCTGGTGGATTGGGTACGGCAATTGCAACGGCACCAGCGGAAATGAAAGCTCTTCCCTCTATGGATGGCAGGACTTCGGGGCCTACAACGTCTTCTCCGATGGACCTTCCGAGACGAACTGCCCCGGAGCGGGCCCCCTCGGCACCATGTCTCCCACGGCCAGAGCGTTCCAGCTCTTCAGCAGCGTCGCCGTAACTGGTCAAACGGCGCTCACCGCGAATGTGGCCGGCGACACCACGGACGTCCGCGCGTATGCGGCGACCAATCCCAGCGGTACGGCCCTGGTGTTGTTCAACAACAACGAGACCGCGCCCCAGCAAGTGGTGATCTCGCTTTCAGCGAAGACGAGTTCTCCGAGTATTACCGTCACCACCTACGACAAGGCCATCTATGACCAGTCGCAGAATGGTGTCTGGGCCGCTCCGACAAGTGCCAGCCTGACCAACCAGTCCCTTCCCTTGACCATTACTCTCTCCCCCTGGAGCATGAACGTGTTCATCATCAAGTAGGCTGAAGGTTTAATGGCGTTGCTCAGGCTTCAAAAGCCGCAGCCGCCTTCGGTCAGGATGACAATTTCGCGGTGCGGACGGGGAACCCGGCCGGGAGCTTTCAACAGCTTCCCGCGACGGCCTTCCGCGCCGCCCGTGGCCTGTGTTCATCCCGGAGCGCGGGAGGATTGCGACCGCCGCACAATGAATTCATGCGATTGAGCCAGCGTCGCCACTGGCATGGTAGAGTGAAAATCCACGGAGGACAGTCTGGGATGGCATCCGGAGTACAGATAACCGGGAATGGCGAAATCATCGACCTGCAGCAGCAGGTGGCGCGGTTGCAGGCGCTCCTGGAGGCTTCGCGCCAGGTTCATTCGACCATCCGCGAAGAAGAGGTGCTGGAGCAGGTGCTACGCATTGTCGTGCGGGAACTGGAGATGGCCGGCGCTGCGTTTGCCGGCACCAGCCTGGCTTACGGCGAGAAGCCAACCGACGATACAAAGGGCTTGCTGCGCTATCCGCTGGAGGACCGGGACCGCGTCTGGATGACCGATCTGCTGGTTGCTCCGCCCGATGGCCGTGAGCTCTCGCTCTATGAACAAGACTTCCTGGAGGGTCTATCGCTGCAGGCCGCAGTGGCCTTGGAAAACGCGCGCAACCACAAGCGCAATGTGGCTTTCGCTCGTGTGCAGCAGGATCTGGACGCGGCGCGGTTGATTCAGCGCTCGCTGCTGCCGCTGAAGCAGACTTCGATTCCCGGATACTCGGTGGGCTTCCGGTCCGCGACATGCTATGAGGTGGGCGGGGATTACCTGGACATTGTGGAACTGCCGGATCGCAGCGTCCTGATGGCCGTGGCCGATGTGGCAGGCAAGGGACTGGCTTCCGCCATTGTGTCGACCAGCTTCCGGTCGGCCTTCCGGGCGATGGCAGTCACAGGAATGCCGCTGGACGAGTTGGCCACGCGCGTGAATCAGCAGCATTGGGAAGAGGGTGAAGAGTCACGGCGACGCTATGTAACCGCGATCTTTCTTCGCCTGCACCCAGAAGCGGGCGAGGTGGAGGTGGTGAATGCCGGGCACAACCCCGGATTCCTGATTGAGCCGGGCGAAACGCCACACCAGTTTGATGCCGCGGGAACACCGCTGGGCTTGCTGCCAGGAATGCACTACGCCAAAGAGGCGCATGGGTTCAAGCCGGGATCGAGACTGCTTTTTTATACCGACGGCCTGACTGAGGTCTTCAGGGGAGATGAGGAGTTTGGGCCGGAACGCCTTTTAGATGTATTTTCTAAGTGTCCGTGCCAGAAGGCAGATGGTATTCTCGATGCATTGTGGACCACCCTTGAGGATTTCTCTGCAGGCGGCCCTCAGGCAGACGATATGACCGCACTGGCGCTGTGCCGGTGGAGGAGTGACGCGGAGATGCCGGCATGAGCGCTATGAAGACCACGAACGTGGAGGTCCGGCTGCCGTCGCGCATGGGCTTCGAAAAGGTCGCCATGAGTACGGCCGCCTCAGTGGCCAAGCTGATGGGTTTTCGCGATGACCGGGTGGAAGACTTGAAGACGGCCGTGGCCGAAGCCTGCATCAACGCCATCGAGCACGGCAACCGGCTGAATGAGAAGCTTTCGGTCGGTGTGGTGCTATCGGCCGGGGAAGACTCCCTGGAAGTAAAGGTCATCGACGACGGCAAGGGGATGAGGAAGCAGCCGGTCAAGCCGGACATCGACCGCAAGATGCACGGCGAAGAAGACCCTCGCGGCATGGGCATGTTCCTGATTCAGGCTCTGGTGGACGAGGCCGAGTGGGTGGCCGGGTCCAACGGCAAAAGCAGCTATGTGCGGCTCGTCATCCGTCTGGATAAAGAACAGGGATAACCAAAATAAGAGATACGGAGACCATCGATCGTGCAGACCGAAACCAAGTCCCATGTAGACCAGCTCACTTCTCCGGCCGGGCATCCGGTAACCGTCCTCCGCTTCGAAGGCGACATCGCCAGTACTTCAAAGGACGCCGTTCTGGGCACGTACCAGTCTCTTTCCAAGACCACCACCAAGCTGATCCTGCTGGATTTCACGAAGGTGGATTACATCAATTCGAGCGGCATTGCGCTGGTCATCCAACTGCTGATCGAAGCCTCCAACGCCGGCCAGAAGGTCTACGCCTTCGGCCTTTCCGCGCATTTCACCAAGGTTTTCACCATGGTTGGCATCACCAAATATGCCGGGTTGTTTCCTGACCAGGGTGCCGCCCTCGCAGCGCTTTAGCCGAAAAGCCCCAATGGACGCTTCTTCCAAGCCCAGACACTCGCCAGGGTGTCGGGAACCCGCTCGTCCCCGCTTTCGTAGTTGGTAGCATCCCTGGGTTCCTCCGATGAAAGCAATCGTCTATTACCGCTACGGCTCGCCAGACGTTCTTGAGTGCCGGGAGATCGAGAAGCCAGCGCCCGGCGCGGGCATGGTTCTGGTTCAAGTGCAGGCCGCTGCGGTCAATCCCTACGACTGGCACTTCCTGCGCGGTACGCCGGGGTTCATCCGCATGCTCACCGGACTGCGCGCGCCGAAGTCTCCGCGTCTGGGCGCGGACGCTGCTGGTGTTGTGGAAGCAGTTGGGCCTGGAACCGAACGCCTCAAACCCGGAGACAGGGTCTTTGGAACTTTGAAGGGCGCCTTCGCAGAGTGCGCCTGCGGCAAGGAATCCGAACTGGCGCTCATCCCGCCCGATCTCACCTTTCAGCAGGCCGCATCGGTTCCGATCGCCGGCATTACCGCGTTGCAGGGCCTCAGGAATAGCGGTCAGGTAACGGCCGGGCAGACGGTGTTGATCAACGGCGCGGCCGGCGGCGTGGGCACCTTCGCCGTGCAGATCGCCAAGGCGCTCGGCGCAACCGTAACCGGCGTTTGCAGCACGCGCAACAAGGAGCTGATCGCCGCTCTTGGCGCCGATCGTGTCATCGACTACACGCGGGAGGACTTCACACGCGGCTCCATTCGCTACGACGTGATTTTCGACCTGGTAGGCAACCACTCGTTAAGCGCGATCCGGCGCGCGCTCGAGCCGCGCGGGGTGTTTGTGGGTTGCGGCGGCGGCGGGCCCGACCAACCATCAGGCAAGTTGCTGGCGGGGATGCTGGCTCCGGCCTTTGCGGCCCCGTTTTCGCGCCAGAAGCTCACCAGTGTCTTCGCGAAGGTCAATACCGATGACCTGAATGTGCTTGCCGGGATGCTCGCGGCGGGAACGGTGAAGCCTGTGCTCGACCGCAGCTACCCACTGGTCGACACCGCCGAGGCCATCCGTTACGTCGAGGGATGCCACGCACGGGGAAAGGTGACCATCGACGTCGCATAGTCGGCGCGCCGCGTATCATGTCGTCATGAACCTCGACGCAATCCAGGCCGCAATCCGCGAGGCCGGCTTCGACGGCTGGCTCTTTTACGACCACCACCATCGCGACCCCATCGCCGCCGGGATCCTCGGCCTCGACCCGAAGGCCCACATTACCCGGCGCTGGTACTACTTCGTTCCCGCAGCGGGCGAACCGCGCAAGCTCGTCCATCGCATCGAGCAGGGACGCCTGGATTCGCTGCCCGGCGCAAAAGGCCAATACTCGAGCTGGCAGGAGCTCGCTGCCGGCCTCGACGCGATGCTCTTCGATGCCCGCCGCATTGCCATGCAATACTCTCCCAACAACGCCATCATGTACGTCTCCATGGTCGACGCCGGCACGGTCGAGTTCTTGCGCTCCCTGGGCAAGGAGATCGTCAGTTCGGCCGACCTCGTCAGCCAGTTCGAAGCAGTCCTGAGCGATGCGCAGATAGCCAGCCACAGCGTGGCCCAGGCCGCCATCGATGCAATTCTCGCCGAGGCCTGGCTGGAGATGGGCCGCCGCCTGCGTCCTTCGGATAGAAGCACCGGCAGCCTCACAGAATTCGACATGGTGGAATGGCTCAGCGAGGCCATGCGCCGCGAAGGCCTGGTTTGGGAAAACGGCCCAAACGTCAGCTCCAATGCCAACAGTTCCGACTCCCACTACGAGCCCACCGCGGAACGCAGCGCGCCTATTCGCGAAGGCGATTTCATCCTGATCGACATCTGGGGCCGTCTTGACAAGCCCGACAGCGTCTTCTACGACATCACCTGGACCGGTGTGGTTGGGCGCGAACCCACCGCGTTGGAACAGCGCGTCTTTGAAACTGTGCGCAACGCCCGCGACGCCGCCATCTCCACGGTGGAGCAGGCCTTTGCTACAGGGCGGCCGATCTGCGGGTATGAGGGCGACGATGCGGCGCGAGCCGTGATTCAGGAGGCAGGTTTCGGCGAGTTCTTTACCCATCGCACCGGTCATAACATCGCTCACGAGATTCACGGACCCGGCGCCCACCTCGACAACTTGGAAACCCATGACGTGCGCCGCATCCTGCCCAATACATGCTTCTCCGTCGAGCCAGGAATTTATCTGCCCGAGTTCGGCGTGCGCAGCGAGATCGACATGCTCACCGCTCCTGGCAGGGCCTGGGTCACGGGACGCGTGCAGCGCGAGCTGGTAAGGATCTGAAGAGCAGGGACTAGGGACTAGATCCAGCCCGTGCGCCAACCCGGCACCATAACGGCGCAGATGCCTGCGAGTCATTCCTGATCTCTGAACCCTGAACCCTAGTTCCTGTTCCCTGTTCCTGTTCCCTGCCCCTAGTACGATATAGTCAAGAAGGAATGGCATCGACTCAAGACAAGAAACCTGAGGCCGCTCAAGGATTCGTGTACCTGCCCTTGATTGCGGGCTGGCTGGTGCCGGGAGCGGGGCATTTTCTGCTGCGCAAGTGGGGCCGCGGGGCGCTGCTTGCCCTGTCAATTCTGGGCATGTTTTCGGTCGGCATCGCCATGCAGGGCAAGCTCTATGCGGGCGCGCACGACATTCTCGAAATGCTCGGACTGGCCGGCGATCTGGGCAATGGCCTGCTCTACATCGTCAGCCGCGCCGCAGGATGGGGCTCAGACCAGGTGACCATCACCACCGGCGATTACGGCACGCGCTTCATTGTGGTCGCGGGCCTGTTGAACGTCATCGCGGCCGTTGACGCGCACAACCTCCGCACCGGGAGGAAAGCCTAGTGTTCCGGCCCTCTCACTTTGCCGCGGTCGCGCTCTTCGCCCTCTTCGCTTCGGTGGTTTTCGGCATCACGCAGCGCGAAACGCCGCGCCGCATGATCCGCTACGGGCTATATTGCTTTGTCCTGTTTGTGGGCTCGGCCATCGTCATCAGCTGGCTGATGTTCCTGATTGCCCGCTAGCGCGTCAGTTTCCCGCCCCTGTTCTCAGTTTTCCAACCCCGGACCCTCTCACGCGATGCGTTCTCGCTGCCATACAGCGGCGTCGAAGACGTGCGGGTTGGTGTAGCCCTCGGAGCGGTAGAGATCGATGGCCGCGGTGTTGGATTCGGTGACGGTGAGCGAGATCTCCGTGGCTCCATGGCGCATGAAGTGAAACGCAGCCACCGACAGCAGCATGCGGGCCAGGCCCAGGCGGCGGTAGCTTGGATGGACGCAGATCTGGGTGATATGGCCGCTCTGCGCGCTCACGCGCGAGCCCAGCACCAGGGCCACGAGCTGCCGGCTGGAGCGGTTGTACACCACGTGCGAAACCTGCGGCGAAAAGGTCCCGCAGCCGGAGTAGCGGACGATGTTGTTCAGAAAACGCTGCGACCCGTGAACGGAGCGGTACTGATCGTTGATCACGCTGTCGGGGTGCTCGTGGTAGGCCTCGGAGATCAGTTGCCCGGCAGGATTCAAATCGTCATCCCGCCAGGGGCGCATTTCCAGCCCGCGGGGCAAATCCACACGCGGCTGGCTCCAGACGCTGCGCAGTTGCTGCACCATGAACAAGCGGCGGAATAACTGGAAGCCTGCCTCGCGAAAAACGCCGGAGTGGACCCCGGACGGGTGAAGCAGAAGCTGCGACTCGATTCGGTCGACATGCGGTGAGTTCAACAGCGTCTCAAAAAGATGCTTGAGCAGGGTCTGTTCGATCTCACACGCCGAAACCGGTCCCTGAGGCTCGGAATTTGCCCAGCCGCCGGCTGAGTCATCAGGGCCGGCCGGATAGCAACTCAGGGCAAATACATCGCCAATCACTGCCTTGGTCTCTTCGTACACGCAGAACGCGTAGCCGGTCACCTGTCCGCTCTCCACGGCCGCGTAACCGGGGAGCATGTGGCTATCCAGATACTGCATGAGCAATTTCGAGGAGGTTCGGTAGTCCCAATGCAGGCGCTGCCGCCAAATCTCGCCCTCGGCATCGAGGACGGGACGTAGCACCGGCGCCGCGAAGTGCCGCAGGTCAAGGATCTCGATGGAAACACCGGTTGCCATGCATCTCCCTGGCTCAAACAATTCCAAAGCTTATCTGCCCTTCGTGCTGCCGTTCAACTTTGCCATTTGGCGAGGAAAAGAGCCACCTGCGGGAGTGGTTCCGTTGGTATGGCAATTGCAGGGCCGCCCTATTGGACGGTTGGAGCCCAGGGTAGAAAGCCTTCAATGGGCAGCCCGTTCAGGCTGCAGACTCAATGCAGGATGTTCGTGTTGCTCGTCCTACCTGCCGGGGTCCGCTCCCGGAAACAGGTTGGAATTCAGATTATCAGAATCGCTTTCCTGCTCCTGTGGGTTTGTGCTCACGCAGCCGGAAAGGATCAGCCATCATCTGCTGCCGACCATGTAGACGACCAGCCCCTGTTCCGGCCAGGTGAGGAGCTGTTCGTAGTGCCGGCCCTCCAGGTACTCATCCAGGGCGGCCGGCGTGTGCAAGTCGACCCCGTTTCGCCCCGCTACCCGAACTACAAGCAGGTGTTGTCCATCGGGGACCCCGCTTTGCTCGTAGTTGACCACCTCGCGGTTCCTGTAGAACGAGAGGCCGTACTCGATGTCGCGGCGGACCCGGAAGACCGCGACCGTCTCCTCCGGGGGAGCGAGTGTCAGCAGCCGATCGGCCAAGGGCCGGGCGGAGTAGGCGCGGTCAAGCAGGTGAATCACGCGCTTGGTGGCGCCAACCGCCGGTATGCCAAAGAACGGGCCCACCCCATAAAGAAACAAGACCAGGACCACCAGGATGCCGGTCGTAACCAGGCGAAGGCGCGCGACGCCATAGCCTTTGACGACGATGAGTATCAGCAGTGCGGCTCCGGCCGCGGCCAGTGCCGCAATGGCAAGCGCATGGGGCGGGGGCATCGTGGGTCCGTGGGCCACGAACCAGGGAAGCAGGAGCGCAGCCATGGTCATGATTCCGCATAGGACCGCGTGGCCGAGAAGCACCCATTGGTTCAGTCCCGGCTTGCGGCGGCGGAACAGGTAATCCCCGGTGAGGATGGCGATGGGCGGAATGGAGGGAAGAATATAGCCGGGCAGCTTGGACTGGGAGAAGCTGAAAAAGACGATGGGAATGAGCGCCCAAAGGACGAGGAACTCCGGAAAGGCGTCGCCCGGCCGGTTGGGGGCGGGCCGCCGCGGACTGATGCGGCGCAGACGCCACTCGGCCACCGAAGTCAGGATCCCGTCGACCAGGGCGCGGATGGCAATCACCGTCCATGGCATGGTGGCCAGCACGACGACGACCAGGTAGTACCAGAAGGGCTGTACATGCTGGTAGCGGTCCGTGGCAAAGCGCTCCAGGTTGTGCTCCAGGAAGAACTCGCGGAAGAAGGTAGGATTCTGCACCTGGACGGCGACGAACCAGGGCAGCACCATGGCGAAGTAGAGAACCACGCCGGGCCACCAGAAAGAGCGGCGGAGGATGGACCACTCGCGGCGCAGGAACGCAAAAGCGGCAATGATGAGGAATGCCAGGAAGGGCGCAACCGGGCCTTTGGCCAGCGTAGCGACTCCGGTGAAGAAGTAGATATCGAAGAGCCAGAACTTGGAGTCGGTCTCGTACCAGGCGTACCAGCCGAGCAGGCCAATCGACAGAGGCGCGGCCATCTGCATGTCGGTCGAGGCGCCGCGGGCAAAGCCGATGATGCCGGCGCAGGCTACGGTGATGAGTGCGGCATCCAGGTGTCCCCCGGGCCGGAACCGTCTCATATGCAGGTAGATGAGCCCCGCCATGATGAAGGCGAAGCTGGTCGAGGGCAGACGGGCGCTCCAGTCATGCACTCCGAAGTCCTGGAAGAGGAACATGGCGCGCCAGTAGTAGAGGGCCGGTTTCTCCAGCCAGGGATGGCCATAGAGATAGGGAGTTACGCAGGCGCTGAGGCGGTCGGCGAGGGTGTGCGCGGAGTCGAACCGGACCAGCATCTCGTGGGCGATTTGCGCATAACGGGGCTCATCGGCGCCCACCAGGCCCATTCCGTCGCCTCCCAGAAGGGGAGTCAAGCCGTAAGCAAGAAAGAAGACGGTAAAAAGAAGAAAGACAGCTGCCTCGGCGACGGTGGCCCAGCGGATCAGCCGTTTGCGCCTGTTTTCGGGCAGGTTCGGAGCAGATGGTCCCAGTGCAGTCTCCACTTCGAGTGGTTCTCCAATTCCAGCGCATCCAGCGCGGTGGGGCTTAGGGCCTGCTCATCGTTGCGGGCTCGAAATTGCCCCCCGGCGAACCGGCCATCCCAGACTCAGTCAGGCTTTGGGGGAGCCTCCCTTGCCGGGTTGCGGTCCGCGCCGCATGGAAATGCGGAAGTATTGCTCGGCTTCGACAGGGTCAAGGCTAACAGATTCGGGCCGAATCTCAAGCGCGCGCTGGCCGGGCGAGATAAAGAGGCTTCAGGAAAAACTCGAAACAGAGGGATGCGGGGGTTTCAACCCCCGCATCCCTCGATCAGAATCAACGCCGGCTTTAGCTGCTGAGGAATATTTTCGCGGGTGCATTGGCTCTCTAGGTGATGGGCGACTTCCCCTCAGCCTCCGGGGCTTGACTGCGCGCAGGATCTTCCGCGGCGCGGGCACTCTGTTCCGCGGCGAGCTTATTCCGCTTCCGTGACCGGTCCATCAGTTCCTCAATGCGCGCCTGGAAGCGTCCCGAGCGGTCGGCGAGAAAGCTGAGTTCCGGCACGTGGCGCACGCCCATCCGCTCCTTTAACTCAAAGCGAATGTAGCCCTTGGCCGCTTCCAGGCCGGCGAGCGTGTCCTTCTCGGCCTGGGCGATATCTTTCACAGCGCCATCGAGGGCCACATAAACCCGGGCTGATTTTGCGCCGGGATTGAGGACCACTTCGCTGACGTAGCAGTTGCCGATGCGTGGGTCGGAGAGCTCTCCCTCGATCATGGTTGCAATCTCCAGCCGCAGCGTCTCGGCCACCCTGTCCTGATGATGTTTGCGCGCTCTATTCTCTGCCATAACGCCTCGCTCCTGCCCTGAGGTAAACCGTTAAGGATAGCAGAGGAGGGCCGGATACAGCGGAAACCCGGTGGTTGGTCAGTTTACTTCTCCACAGGAATACGCAAGCTCTTAAAACGTTCAATCTCTTTCCAAATGCACCTATCCTGATAAAGCAGGTAGGTGCATTTCCTTGTTGATATCGGCGGGTGCCTTACCCATTCCGGGCCAATAAACTGGGTGCCCATCCTTCCGCAGGTCGCCGCGGCGACTGGCGGAGAGGTAGGGGGCAAAGCCACCTGAGTTCAGGATCGGTCTCGGGTTACGCCCTGTCGCTACCAAACCGCGACCGAGATAAACTCGACGCGCTCTCTCAGCTCTCCACGTACTCCCAGAACGAGTCCGCCAGCTCGGCCCCGTGTTCGTTCAGGATGCGGCGGGCGCCGCGCTCGACCTCTTCAATCAGTCCGTGAAGGTATTGGCGCGAGGGAGAGATGGCCACGACGCCGATGGTGGCCGACTGCCAGGTTACGGCCTCGTCCATTTCCGCCACGGAGATGTTGAATCCCTGGCGCAACTGGTCCTTGAGCGAGCGCACCACCTGCCGCCGATCCTTGAGAGACTGGGCGTGCTCGATGCGGACTTCAAGGGTAAGCTGGGCTACCGGCATGACGGCAAAGGATTTCTAGCGTCAGTGTAAGACCATCCGCACCCGCCGGGCACACTTTTTTCAGGAGAATTGCCTGCTCTGTCGTGCTTCCCCTGCGTCCCGCCGTACCAGGCGGTCATAAACCCAGAGCAGCCCGGCTGTGGCCACGCCCACTCCGGATACCGCCCACCAGATGAATGCCGGCTGATGCAGAACTTCTCCGAAGCGATGAATCAGGAACCCGCCAAACCACCCGCCCACGAGCGACCCAATGCCAATGGGCAGGAAGGCAAAGCCCATATAGGTTCCCTGCTGCCC